>URKT01000041.1 GCA_900548495.1 uncultured Collinsella sp.
CGAGATCTGCGCATGTCTCGTGGGCTCGGAGATGTGTATAAGAGACAGCCACCGTCGGTCACCTTCAGGCGAAGGTCTCCCTCGATCGCATGCAGATCCTCGCCTCCCACGGGCAGCGCGTAGGTCAGCGACACCGTGTTGTAAATATCCACCGCGGGCGTAATGTGGCCCACCGGCTTGCCTTTGAGCACGCGTTTGAGCAAGTTCTCGATCGAGCAGCGCGCGCCTTTCTTGGTCTTGAACAGACGATAGGCCTCGCGCCATGCCTTGAGCGGTGCGTTCTCGCTGATAGTGTCGCTGGTCAGATGACGCTCCGCATCGATATTGGCGCGGTCAAGCAACGCCGCAATCGCATCCACGTCCTCTTGAGGAATCTGAGCCGTGGGCTTCATGCCCTCCACGACCACCACGCCGACCGCTGCCTGCGGAAACAGCTCCCAAAACGAATTCTCGGCAACAAAGCCCTTCATACGTGCTCCCTTCATTGTGCGCGCCCGAGTGAGGGCGCCTAAACAAAAAGCGCCCTTACAACGGCCACCTTCAAAGTCCTACGGTGCCGTCACAAGAACGCTTGCGCTGTCCCCATCCGGAGAAGGGAACGATATGTCAGGCGTATTGTAACCCGAGTCATCCACGCGAGCAAAACCACCACAAAGGTGCCTGTCCTCTTTGTGGTGGATATGGACTCACGGCGAAGCTAGTGGCGAAGTCCCAGCAGACCGCGGCCGCGATGACGGGCCTCGGCGGACACCTGGGCGTGCGGGCCGGCGGCTTTGACGGACTCGGGCAGGTGCGAGTACTTCTTCTCGAAGTTCTCCTCGAACATCACGGCCAGATTGTGTGCAGCCTCGTCGTAACGAGCGGTGCTCTGCCAGTACTGGCGCGGCACCAGGATGCCGTCGGGCACACCGTGGCACGTGGTGGGAATGTCGACGTTAAAGATGTCGTCGTGCACGAACTCGCTGTCCTCGATGGTACCGTCGAGGGCGCGCGCGACCAGCGAGCGCGTGTAGGCAAGCTCGATGCGATGGCCCACGCCGTAGCCGCCGCCAATCCAGCCGGTGTTGACCAGGTACACACGCGTGCGGCCGTCGGCAATGCGCTCGCCGAGCATCTTGGCGTAAACCATGGGGTCGAGTGGCATAAATGGCTCGCCGAACAGCGAAGAGAACGTGGGCGTGGGCTCGGTGACGCCGACCTCGGTGCCGGGAATCTTAGCCGTAAAGCCCGTCACAAAGTGGTACATGGCGGCGTCGGCCGTCAGACGCGAGATGGGCGGCAGCACGCCAAAAGCGTCGCAAGTCAGGAACAGCACGACACTCGGAGTGGTGCCCATGCCCTTAGTCCACGCGTTAGGAATGTGCTCCACGGGATAGGCCACGCGCGTGTTGTGCGTGATCGAGATGTCATCGTAGTTGGGCTTGCGGTTCTCGTCGAGCACCACGTTTTCGCAGATCGCGCCAAAGCGGACAGCGTTGAAGATCTCGGGCTCGTGGAAGGCGTCCAGACCCTCGCATTTGGCATAGCAGCCACCCTCGATGTTGAAGATGCCCATGTCGGACCAACCGTGCTCGTCGTCGCCGATCAGCAGGCGCGTGGGATTGGCCGAAAGCGTGGTCTTGCCGGTGCCGGACAGGCCAAAGAACACGGCGGTCTCGTGCGTGACGGGATCCATGCTGGCCGAGCAGTGCATGGGCAGCACGTCGTCCTCGACGGGCAGCAGATAGTTCATAACGCTAAAGATCGACTTTTTAATCTCGCCGGAGTAGCCGGTGCCGGCGACCAGAATCACGCGTTCCTGGAAGTTGATGACCACGGCGGCACTGGAGTTGAGGCCCTTGATGGCAGGGTCGCACTGGTAGCCAGGTGCGGCGAGCACGCAAAAGTCCGGCTCGCCGGTGCGTGCGATTTCGCGAGCGAGCGGACGGGCGAGCATTTGCTTAATGAAGAGTGCCTGGCTGGCACGCTCGCAGGCAACGAGCAGGCGACGCGTGTGGTTGCGGTCGGCGCCTGCCATGCCGCGGGTGACGAACACGTCGCGCTCGTTGAGATAGTCGACGATGCCGGCCTTGATGGCCTCATAGCTCTCGACGGACAGCGAGCGGTTGACGGCGCCCCAGGCAATCTTGTCGTGAACATCGGAGGTGTCAACGATAAAGCGGTCATTGGGGGAACGGCCGGTACGCTCCCCCGTCTCGATCACCAGCGCGCCGTTGGATGCCATGCGGCCTTCTTCGCGGCGGATGGCATGCTCGACGAGCTCCGCGGCGGGTAGATCGACCAGCAGACGAGGCTGGTTCTCGGCGGGATCTTCGACCAGTGTAATGCCAAAGTTGGACAAAACTTCTGCAGGGGTAACACCAGGCATGGGGCCTCCTTTAAAAACGCGACACGTGGACGCGGCACGCACTTTACTCACGTAAAGCCCGTTGTACCCGATATGCAAAAACGTTTTTGCGGCAAGGGCGGCAAGCCCGCCCAACGGTCAAAAATCGCAGGCAAGCGGCCCAGTCATTGGGGACGTTCTTAAACGACTAGTCATTGGGGACACTCTTGAACAGGCAACATTCAAGGAGCGTCCCCGGATGCCGGCACTTAGGGACGTTCCCAAAGTGCCGGCACATAAGGAACGTCCCTAAGTGCCGACTACTGAATGGCGCCGCCGAAATTATTGAACAACCTGTTCAAAAACACGAATGGATACCACCGCGACTATACTAGAGCGCAGCAATAGAAAGGACCCCGCTTTGAGCATCACGCCCCTCGATAGCATTCGCCGCGCCATCGCCCGCCGCAACGGCATCTCCAACCCCGCTGCATTGAAAGACGGCGCCGCGAAGGCCCAGGGCGGCCGCATCGAGAACGGCCTCTTCCCTGCCTCCCACACGGCCGAAGAGCTCGCACGCATCCAGGAGCTGAGTCAGCGCAACGCCGGCGGACCCGATAGCAGCCAAGCCACACGTCGCCGGCGCGAACGCGATCAGGAGCCCGGCCCCGTCCGCCGCATGGTCAACGCTTGGTGGAACCGCCTGCTCGGCGCCATCTACGGCGGCGGCTTCTCCATGCAGGAAGCGGAATACGAGGAGCACGCCACCCGCCGCGACTATCTCTGGAATACCCTGGGCACCGCCGTGTGGGGCATGGCGTTTCCTCTGCTCACCATCGTGTCCACACAGCTCGTGGGCGCCGAAGAAGCAGGCAAATTCTCCATCGCCTTCGTCACCGGCACGCTCATCATGATCGCGTGCAACTACGGCGTGCGCAATTTCCAGGTCTCAGACATCGACGAAAAGACGTCCTTTGCCTCCTACCAGCTCAACCGCTGGCTTTGCGGAGCGCTCGCCCTAGGCTGCGGCCTCATGTACAGCAGCGCCCGCGGCTATGACGCGCATATGGCGACGATCGGCCTGGGCGTCTACCTCTACAAGGTGATCGACGGCGTCGCCGACGTGTACGAAGGCCGCCTGCAGCAGGCCGACAAGCTCTACTTGGCTGGCATGAGTCAAACGCTACGCTCCGTCGGCGTCATCGCGGTCTTCAGCGTGGCGCTGTTCCTCACGCGTAGCATGCCCATCGCGGCCATGGCCATGGGCATCGCCGCGATCGCCTCGCTCGTGCTGGTCACCGCGCCGCTCGCCCTGCTCGAGACCGAAAAATCGCGCCGCGTAAGCCTGCGTGAGGTCGGCCACCTGTTTGTCCAGTGCGCCCCACTCTTTGGCGCGCTATTCCTGTTCAACCTAATTGAGAGCATGCCCAAGTTTGTGATGGAAGGCAAGCTGGCATACAAATATCAGCTGTACTTTAATGCCCTGTTCTTTCCGGCGCAGGCTATTCTGTTGAGCATTGGATTTGTCTATAAACCGCAGCTCCTGCGCTTGTCGAGCATTTGGGCTAATCCTCGCAAGCGTCGTCGCTTTGACCTGATTATTGTTGCCGTTATGGCGCTGATCGTGGTCATCACCGGCGTGTGCGCCGCATTTATGGCAGGTCCCGGTATTCCCCTCATGAGCTTTATGTACGGTCTCAGCTTTGAGCGCTACCGTACGCTGGCGCTGCTAATGGTCCTCGCCGGCGGCGTCACCGCGGCCATCGACTTTATCTACGCCATCATCACGGTGCTGCGCCATGCCGGCGACGTCACCAAGGTCTACCTGATTTGTTTTGCCGTGAGCGTGGTACTCCCGGTGATCCTGATCAACCTGCTGGGCCTGATGGGTGCCGTCGTAAGCTACCTGGCTATCATGGCCCTACTGCTGGTGCTGCTGATTGTCGAGTACGCCCACATCCGCCAACGCATAGAACGAGCCCGCAACCCATACGGCGCCTAATTAGCTGCCCGGTCACCGGAATTTGCGATGGAATCACCCCGGCTGGGGTCTCGTTGCGGACAATATTCATCACGCAAAACTAAGTGAGTAGACTTTTACCGAATCCCCGACCACACCAACAGAGCACAAGTCTGTGACCTGCGGTTTTATTGAGGCAAATATGTTGGGTGCTCGGCATTTCCAAAAAAGTCTACTCACTTAGCCGGCGGGCAGCCAAATGATTATTTAATCCCCGTCCCAGAGAAATCAATTAGCGGGCAGAAGGGCAAAAGTAGTCAAATAAGCCCCGTCCCAAATTAGCTACCCCTTGCACCGATTATTCGCCCGGGTTGATGTTCGCGTAGAACTCCGCCCCGTCGTCCAGGCGCAGGATGCCCACGCGACCGAACTCGGAGCCGGTGGCGGCAGCGCAGTCGATGTCGATGCGATCGGGCACACCGGCGGCATCCTCGCCGCCCAGGCGCACAATCTGCCCGCGGCCCGACTCCTCGTCGAGCCCCGCAAGACCACCGACCTCGCAATAACGCCCGAGCGACACCGTTGGCGTGTGACCGCTCACCACGACCGGACCCTTGCCCTCGGCAGAAAGCAGCCCGGTCGGCACATCCCAATAGCCGTGACGAATCCAGAGCAAGTCATCGGACGACTGTACGGCGAGCATTTGCTGCAGCAGCTCGCGATCGGCATCGACCGCTCCCCTGCCGTCGCCGCAATCGACACCATGCTCAAGCAAAAACGCACGCGCCGCCTCGGTCTGAATGCCGGCGTGCACCAGCAGGTACGGCCGCTCGGCAGTCTCGACCACCGCGTAGAGCGGCAGCGCGGCCATCCATCGCACGAGTTCCTCGTATGCCTCAAATTCCATGTCGTTGAGCTGCTCGCGCGTCGTCCAGCCACCGTTGATATCCCAGGTCTCGGCATCGAGCGGATCCTGGCCAATGATGGCATCGAGCATGATCTGCTCGTGATTACCCTTGAGCACGCGGGCGTTGGGCAGCGAGCGCACGAGCTTAATAACACCGACCGGATCGGGCCCGCGATCGATCATGTCGCCCAGCACGTACAGTGTGTCGTCGGACGTCAACGAGATCTTAGACAGGGCCTCGTCAAGCGCACGCACGTGCCCGTGAGCGTCAGATGTCACATAGATCGCCATGGTACGCCTCTCCTTGCATTGCGGCCGAAGCCCGGTGCCGCAACTAAAACTTCAAGTTGAACTTAAACGTTACCCATTGTACTCCGTTGCAATAAAGCTGGAAAGGGTTTCCGAGCAGAGGCAAAGACGGCAGCCGTCTATGACGATATCGCGCACGCCCGCAATCCAACCCCATAAACCCACCATCTTTGGGTACAAATAACCGCAGACAACTGACCGTGCCACGCCAACCACCCAGGAGCGGACACCATCTATGAACCAGATCCTTCTCTTTATCGGCCTCGTCATCATTTTGTGCCTGACCATCAAACCCGTCGGCAAAAAGCTCCCCTTCCCCACCCTGCTCATCTTTATCGCGCTCGGCATGCTGTTGGGCGTCAACGGCCCGGCGCATATCGACTTTAGCGACTACGCGCTCACCGAAACCGTCTGCAGCACGGCGCTGCTGTTCATCATGTTCTACGGCGGCTTTAACACCAACATCGACCGCGCCAAGCCCGTCGCCGTGCCCGCGGTGCTGCTGAGCACGCTCGGCGTCGTCATCACCGCAGGCATCACCGGCGTGTTCGCCCACTTCGTGCTGGGCTTCGACTGGATCGGCGGCCTGCTGCTGGGATCAGTCGTGGCATCCACCGACGCGGCCAGCGTCTTTAGCGTTCTGCGCGAGCACAGCCTGTCGCTGAAGGGCGGCACCGACTCGCTGCTCGAGGTCGAATCGGGCTCCAACGACCCCGTCGCCTACATGCTCACCGCCGTGCTCGCCACACTCGCGGCCGGCGGCGACATCAACATTCCCGCACTGCTGGCCAAGCAGATTATCCTGGGCGCGGGCCTGGGCCTTGCCATCGGCTGGGCGGCGGGCCGTCTGATTGAACGCGCACACGCAACGGCCGAGGGCGCGCAGACCATCTTCTTGTTCGCCGTGGCGATCGTCGCCTACGCGCTACCAAGCTATCTGGGCGGCAACGGCTTTTTGGCCGTATACCTGGCCGGCATTGTGCTGGGTGCGAGCGACATCACCGGCAAGGTCGAGATGGCGCACTTCTTTGACACCCTCACCGAGATGGCCGAGATGACGATCTTCTTCTTGCTCGGCCTGCTCGTCACGCCCGCACGCCTGCCGCAGATGCTGCTGCCGGGCCTGGCGCTCATGGCGTTTATGCTCTACGTGAGCCGTCCCATCGCCGTCGGCGTGCTCCTGGCGCCCTTTAAGACGAACCCCCGCCAGGTCGCGCTCGTAAGCTGGGCGGGCCTGCGCGGAGCAGCTTCGGTCGTGTTTAGCCTCTTTGCCGTGGTGGCCGGCGTTCCCGGCGGACACGACCTATTTGACCTGGTGTTTGTGATTGCCGTGTCGAGCATTGTGGTGCAGGGCTCGCTGCTGCCAGCGGTGGCGAAGAAGCTCGATATGATCGATGCGACCGGCGACGTGCGCCGCACCTTTAACGACTATCGCGACGAAGACGGCATGTCATTTGTAAAGCTCAAGGTGGGTGCTGGCCATCCGTTTGCCGAGCGCTCGCTCGCCGATATTGGCAGCGCGACGGACATGCTCGTGGTCCTGGTGCTGCGCGACGGGGCGCACCCGGTGCTGCCCAACGGCGATACCGTGATCCAGGAAGGCGATCTGCTGGTGATGGCCGCCCCAACGTTCGAAGAGCGTGCCGAGGTTACGCTGCGCGAGGTCACCGTAACCCCCCACGGTCGCCTGGCCGGCCAGCGTCTTCGCGATGTGCCGCAGGGCAAGCACCCCTTTATCGTGGTGATGCTCAAGCGCGACGGCCAAACGATCATCCCCGACGGCAACACCCTAATATACGCCGGCGACGAAGCCGTCATCGCCACGCTCGCGTCGTAGCGGGCAGGAGGTAGCTAATTTGCGACGAAGAGATCAAGCGCCTAGAAAGCCTCATGCCTTCGCTCGCAGATTTGGATTTGCCTGAGGAGTAAAGCACCCCTCCCCCATGTAACCATCCTGTAAATCATAGCGGCGCACTCGGGTTTTGCTGTGATACGGTCGCGCCTAGCGCTCCACTGTGCTAAAGTATCCCGAACGTTCAAACGACTACGAGGGAGACTAGAAGATGGCACGTGTGCACAACTTCTCAGCTGGCCCGGCCGCGCTGCCTACAAGCGTGCTCGCCGAGATCGCCGACGAGATGATGGACTACCGCGGTTGCGGCATGTCCGTGCTCGAGATGAGCCATCGATCTAGCATGTACCAGCAGATTATCGACGACGCCGAGGCAACCCTGCGCCGTCTGCTGAGCATCCCGGACAACTACCGTGTCCTGTTTTTACAGGGCGGTGCCACGCTGCAGTTTGCGGGCATCCCCATGAACCTCATGCACCGCGGCCGCGCCGGCTACATCGTGACCGGCAACTTTGCCAACAAGGCATACAAAGAAGCCGCCAAGTACGGTGAGGCCGTGTTGCTCGCGAGCTCCGAGGACACCAACTTCGACCGCATCCCCGACATGGCCGACATCAATGCGCGCATTGCCGCCGAGGCCGCAGGCGACGGGCTCGACTACGTCTACATCTGCCAGAACAACACCATCTTTGGCACCATGTACCACGAGCTGCCCAGTTGTGGCGATGTGCCGCTGGTCGCCGATGTCTCGAGCTGCTTCCTGTCGCAGCCGCTCGACGTTGAGCGCTACGGGCTCATTTACGCCGGAGCGCAGAAAAACGCCGGCGCCGCGGGCGTGACCGTGGCCATCGTGCGCGACGACCTCATCGCAGATGGCCCCGCCTTTGCGCAGACGCCGCAGTACCTGGACCTTAAGACCCAGGCCGCCAAGGGCTCCATGCTCAACACGCCCAACACCTTTGGCATCTACGTGTGCGGCAAGGTGTTCCGTTGGGTTGAGCAGACCGGCGGACTTGCCGCCATGGCCGAGCGCAACTGGGCCAAGGCCAACCTGCTCTACGACCTGCTCGAGCACAGCGTGCTGTTCCATGGCACCACACAGGCCGACAGCCGCTCCATCGCCAACGTCACCTTCCGCACCGGCGACGCCGAACTCGACGCGGCCTTTGTCGCAGGCGCGGCAGAGCACCAGATTCAAAACGTCAAGGGCCATCGCCTGGTGGGCGGCATGCGCGCTAGCGTCTACAACGCCGTAACCATGGAAGATGTGCAGGCACTGGCCTCGTACATGAAGGACTTCGAAGCGCAGCTTAGTTTGAGCCCGCGATCTAACTAGC
The DNA here is from genome assembly GCA_900548495.1 of uncultured Collinsella sp. Taxonomy (GTDB): domain Bacteria; phylum Actinomycetota; class Coriobacteriia; order Coriobacteriales; family Coriobacteriaceae; genus Collinsella. The sequence goes on from URKT01000041.1 coordinate 8,692, forward strand.
CCGCAACGCGCGGGCCGATCAGCCATCTCAGACCACCCTGTATAGATCAAAACCTGCTAAGGAGTTTTCCATGCGCAAGATTAAAACCATCGATGACATTACCAAGGACGGCAAGGTCGAGTTTGGTGAGGGCTACGAGTTTGTGAGCACCGCCGAAGAGGCCGACGCCATTCTGATGCGCTCGACCGACCTGCACGGCTACGAGCTGCCCGAGGGCATCCGCGCCATCGCCCGCTGCGGCGCCGGCGTCAACAACATCCCCGTCGAGGAGTACGCCAAGAAGGGCGTCGTCGTCTTTAACTCCCCCGGCGCCAACAGCAACGCCGTTAAGGAGCTCGTCCTAGGCATGCTGGTGCTCTCGAGCCGCGGCGTGGTGCAATCAATGAACTGGGTGCGTGACAACGCCGACGACCCCGAGATTCAGGTCGATGCCGAAAAGGCCAAGAAGGCCTTTGTGGGCCGCGAGCTCAAGGGCAAGCGCATCGGTGTCATCGGCCTGGGCAACGTGGGCTCCAAGGTCGCCAACGCCTGCGTCGATCTGGGCATGGACGTTTACGGCTACGACCCGTTCATTTCCGTCGAGCACGCGTGGGTGCTGAGCCGCGAGGTGCAGCGCGTGGGCACGCTCGAGGATCTCTGCCGCGGCTGCGACTACCTCACCGTGCACGTGCCCAGCAAGGCCGACACCATCGGCATGATCAGCACCGAACAGATTAACCTGCTGGCACCGGACGCCGTGCTCATCAACTACGCGCGCGAAACCATCATTGACGAGGACGCCGTCGACGCCGCCCTGCGCGAGGGCAAGCTCAGCTGGTTTAGCTGCGACTTCGCCACGCCCAAGACGGTCAAGATGCCCAATACGTTTATCACCACGCACTCGGGCGCCGGCACCGGCGAGGCCGAGGCCAACTGCGCCGACATGGCCATCAGCGAGCTCAAGGATTACCTGGAGAACGGCAACATCGCACACAGCGTCAACTACCCCGCCTGCAGCATGGGCAAGGCGCGCGCTGCAAGCCGCATTGCCTGCCTGCATGCCAACGTGCCCAACATGATCGGCCAGATCACGGCCATCCTGGCCAAGGACAACGCCAACGTGCAGCGTATGACCAACGAGTCCGCCGGCGAGAACGCCTACACCATGTTCGACACCGACGAACACCTAGACAGCAGCACCATCGAGGCGCTCAAGCAGATTCCGTCGATGTATCGCGTGCGCGTGATCAAGTAGCGCCGACTGACCTGACGGGCAGTTCCCCATGTGGCCTGCCCGTCGCTGACATTGAATGCCCGCGGGGGCGCCTTTCGCACGAGAGGCGCCCCCATTTTTGTGAGCGCTCCATTAAATGCACTGAGCCGCTTCTTGGCATACAATCTGTATGTTGACCTAACTATCTGTGAGGTGCCTATGGTTGATACAGATTTTGCTTGGCGGCTTACGCAAGGGCTCGTGCGGATCGACAGTTCAGACCCGGGTGCGTATGAGGACGAGATTGAGCGCTATATCAAAGCGTTGGTTGAGGAACGGTTGGCGCAGCTGAGCTATCCGGTACTCGATGCCGTGCAGATTGCAGAGCACGAAGTACTCCCCGGACGCCGCAATCTAATGGTCACCGTGCCGGGCCAAAGCGACGAGCCACGGCTCGTCTACATCTGCCATTTGGATACCGTCACCTTGGGCGATGGCTGGGACGCGGACATTCCGCCGCTCGGAGCGATCGTGCGCAACGATAAACTCTACGGCCGTGGTGCCTGCGATATGAAGGGTGGCCTGGCCTGCGCCATTGCCGCACTGGTCCATACGCTCGAGCGCGTGGCGGCAGAAGGCGAGCTGCCCCACCGCGGCTTTTCACTCATCTGCTCGGTCGACGAGGAAGACTTTATGCGTGGTTCAGAGGCAGCTATCGATGCCGGCTGGGTCGGCTCGCGTGAATGGGTGCTGGACACCGAGCCCACCGACGGACAGATCCAGGTAGCGCACAAGGGGCGTACGTGGTTCGAAATTGAAATGACTGGCGTGACGGCGCATGCGAGCCAGCCCTGGAAGGGCGCGGATGCCGTCGCCGCCATAGCCGAGGTCGTGTGTTCGCTCCGTCGCGCGTTTATGGCGCTGCCCGCGCACGATGAGCTGGGGCCTTCGACCATCACGTTTGGCCAAATCGAGGGCGGATATCGCCCCTATGTCGTGCCCGACCGCGCCAAAGTCTGGGTCGACATGCGTCTGACCCCGCCGACCGATACGGCCGCCGCGACGCGCATGGTAGAGCAGGCCATCGCCGTCGCCGAAGCCGCCGTTCCCGGTTGCCATGGCAGCTACACCGTGACGGGCGACCGCCCCGCCATCGAGCGCGACCCGAACTCTCCCCTTCTAGCAGCGCTCATGCGTGCCGCCGATGACGTGACGGACGTGGACACGACCGTCGGCTTCTTTACCGGCTACACCGACACCGCCGTCATTGCCGGCAAGACAGGTAACCGCAATTGCATGAGCTACGGTCCCGGGTCGCTCGCGCTCGCGCACAAGCCCAACGAATATGTGCCCCACGCCGATATCGTTCGTTGTCAGCAGGTGCTAATCGCGCTCGCCGATAACGTGCTCTGGGACGCGAGCGGCCAAGTTGGGGCATAATAAGCCGCGAACAAACCGACTCGTGCGTTAGGACCGCCCATGAAAGCACTTCCGTTTCCCTGCATCCGCCCGGCTCAGGACCGCGTGCTCGAGGCGCTGCCTGCAATGGGCAGCATCCTGAGCGGCAACGATGCTCTGCGCGGAGCCATTGCCGATGGTCTGATGCTCAAGGACCCGGGTGCGGCGTATTACGTGTACGAATGCTCGGGCGAGCCGGGACGTGTGACGGGTGTCGTGGCGATCTGCCCGACGAGTGTACTTGCGGGCGGCAAGGGCGATGCCAGCGCCGACGTGGCCGCCGCTGCGCACGCGATCGCCGAACTCAAAGTTCAGCCGCGCCCCGTGTCGCTCGCCTACGAGGCGTCGCCCGTCATGGACATCATCCTGGGCGCTGCCAAAGAGGGCGCCTCGCTCTACGCCGTCACCGACCCCGCGGGCATTACGCACCGCGTGTGGGAGGTCAAGCGCGAGGACGCCGTCGGCGCCATCCGTGCCATGCTCGACCAGGCGCCGGAGCCGGCACTGGCCGACGACCCTGCCTACGCTGCCGCACTAGTCGAGGCATCACAGCTCCTGGCCGACGATGCCCATGCTGCCGGCACCTACACGGGCAAAGAGCCGTTCAACTTTGCTGCAGCCGCACTGTTCCCCGCCGCGCAGATCGCCGGCGCCGCGCCGCAGGTTCCGACGGGTCTGCTCACGCACCAAGTCGCGCGGTTCTAGCAAGACCAGACCACGCAGCACAAAAATCGGCAGCTCAACAAACAGGGGGCGGAGATGCAGCAGGTACATGTATCTCCGCCCCTTTTGCGTCGAGAAGTTATGCCGGCGACCCGAGCCGCCACGCTCGCGTTATCCGCGCTGCGGACCTGCAGTAGCCACAAGCGGTTCAAGGCCCAGCTCGCGTGCGTAATCCTCCTGCGTAAAAATCTCAATCAGCTCAAACGTGTCGGATTCGTCGTCAAACGCAAAGTGCAGCACCGAGCAGTTGCCCGGCACACGGTCGCGCTCGTCTGCCGCCGCGCCCTTCACGTGATCCATAAACTCCTTGATAGCCGAGCCATGACTTACCGCGAGCACGCACGCATGGTCCGGACGCTGCATAAGCTCGGTCAGCGTCGCCACCATGCGCTCGCGCACCTGCATCTGGCCCTCGCCGCCAAACTGACGATAGAAATCGCGCCACGGGCGCTCGGGCATAAGCATCACGCGCTCGGCCTCAAAGTCGCCAAAGAACCACTCGCGCAGTCCGTCCAGACGCTCGTACGCCAAGCCCGGCCACAGGTTGGCGATAGTCTGCTCGGTGCGATGAAGTGTGGAGGTGTAGGCATGATCGGGCTCAATGCCGCGCGCACGCAAAAACATGCCGGCACGCGCCGCCTGGTCGCATCCCAACTGCGTAAGCGGCGAGTCACTCCAGCCCTGAATAATACGCTTAAGGTTGAATATCGTCTGTCCATGACGGACCAGATACAGATCTTTATTCATAGGGGTCCTTTCGTTCGTTACCAACCCAAGAGCGAAAACGCCCCGTCGCAATAGCCAAAATGAAGCACGGCACCGTTGTCGGGTAGTTCTCCCTCGCCAGTCACATACTCAAGAAACTCCTGGCAGGCTGAGCCGTGGGAAACCGCCAGCACGCAGTCGTGCTGCGGCCTGGCCATGATGCGGGACAGCGCCGCGACCATGCGCGACTGAAGCTGCACTTCCGACTCGCCGCCAAAGGCCACCGGATAATCGCCCCAGGGCTGCGGCGGCATCTCGCGATTTGATGTACCCTCCAGCGAGCCCAAATGCCACTCGCGCAGGTCATCGACCAGCTCTATCGAGCGGCCCTCACCAGCAATTAGCTCAGCCGTACGCCGCGCCCGGCCCAACGGGGAGGAATACACATGGTCAAAGGCCACGCCGCACGCCTCAAACGCCGCGCGCGTCGCCAGCGCCTGCTGACGCCCGCGCGCCGTAAGCGGCGAATCGTGCCAGCCCTGCAAAATGCTCTGCACATTGAGCTCAGTCTGCCCATGCCGCACCAAATACAGATCGGCCACATGCCCTCCCCTCGTACCACCACAAAGGGGACAGGTACCTTTGTGGTGGTTTACCGCCGGATCACACCGCGGTGACGCTCAACTACAGCAGTACGTCGGCGAGCGAACGCTTGGGTACGTGGTGCACCTGTGCCTCGTCGCGCCAATAATTGATGGAGCCATCGGGGTTGGAATCGATCGCATCGATCACCTGCGTTTCGGCCGGAACGCCAAACGCCATGATCAGCTTGAGCTCATACTTGTCGTTATCGAGCCCCATGGCATCGATCGCGTGGGGCGTAAAGGCCTTGAACATGCAGGCAGCCACCTCGGGCGTGGCGCTGCGGGCGGCGAGCATCATCGTCTGCGCGGCAATGCCCGTGTCGACCTCGGTAATGGGAGCGGCGGGCTTGCCCGGAACGGCGCGCTCGGCAAGAATCGCGATGTAGCCGGTCGGGCGCTCGCCCTCATCGGGACCCGACCAATCCTTGAGCGCACCGGCCCATGCAAGCTCGTCAAACACGCGAGCGCAGTCCTCGGAACCGCCCACCACATGAAAACGAAGACGCTGAGCATTGGCACCACAGGGAGTCAGGTGCGCCAGCTCCGCCAGCTCAAGCAAAAGCTCACGCGGCACGCGCATGGACTCGTCAAAGCGACGGCACGTGCGGGCGCAGCGAACCAACGCATCAAACGCGTCCAAGCCGAGCTTTTCGCAACCCTGCTTTGCCATCGACTCAGCGCTTACCGGCGCTGCGGGAACTGCTTCGTTCATAGGGACCCCCAATTTCGGGCAATTGTTCTTAGGAAAATCTAACCTAAAACGTAGGCAATAACGAACAGGGCTGCAATGTTCTACACCTGTTGAATAGAAAATCGCGACGTGGGGAACAACGGAAACAATTCGGGGCCTTTGGGTTACGTTTCGCCCTCCCCGACCCATACGCCAGCGCCTTTAGGCGATACTGGTTGTAACGATCAAGGCTTACGCCGCACGGAAAGGAGACATTATGGGCATCTTTAAGAACGATGACCAAAAATCGAGCCAGTTTGGATTTGACGAGAAAAGCATGGCAGGCAAGGCCGTCAAGGCCGTGCGCTGGATTTACGCCATCACGGGCGTCTTGGCGCTCGTCGCCGGCATCGCACTGCTGTTTGCGCCCGCCAAGTCCCTCGTCTTCCTAACGACCGTCTTGGGCTTCTACTTTGTGATCACGGCCGCGATCAGGCTGTTTACCGCTGTTTTCGAGCCACTGCTGCCCACCGGCTGGCGCGTGACGAGCATCATCTCCAACCTACTCATTATCTTGGGCGGCGTCATAATCCTGCGCAACCAGGCCTTCTCGACCGCAACGCTCACCACGATGGTGGTTATCGTGGCCGGCTTTGGCTGGATCGTCGAAGGTGTCATGTCCATTCTGGAGTCCGAGCTTTCGTCCAACCGTGCCCTCGCCATCCTGAGCGGCGCGCTCTCCATCATCGCCGGCATGTTCGTGTTTATCTATCCGCTGTGGTCGGCCAAGATGCTCGTCATCTTTAGCGGCGCCGCACTGCTGGTGTTTGGCGTAACGCTGATTGTCCGCGCCATTCAGTTTGGCAAACTGGTGCACTAGATGCCAAGGACGCTCTTTATTGATGCCGACGCCTGCCCGGTCACGCGCGAGTCGATTGACTGCGCGCGGCGGGCGGGCGTCGCCGTTGTTATCGCCGGCAACAGCACGCAAAACCTGGAACGGCACATTCGCCGCGACGACCCGCGCGATGCCGAGAACGCGCGACGCGGCTTTTGGGTCACGACGCTCGATGTGAGCGTGGGCGCCGACAGCGCCGACTTTGCCATTGTCGAACGCCTGCAGGCGGGCGACGTAGTCGTGACGCAGGACATTGGCTTGGCGAGCATGGCGCTCGGGCGCGATGCCGCCGCCATCGGCGTGCGCGGGCGCGTCTACGACAAAGCGACCATCGACATGCAGTTGTTTATTCGCCACGAGGAAAAGAAGGTACGCCGCGCCGGGGGACGCACTCGCGGACCGGCGGCATTTACCAGCGAAGACCGGGCCCGCTTTAAACGCAACCTCACCGAGCTGCTGCGCTAACCAAGGTAGATTTTCGGGACATGCCCGGAAATCTACCTTTTTGTTTTGAGCGGTGTGAGCGCTCGGAATCCATGGCTCAACAAAAAAACGGGCTTCAAAATGCCATGCGTCGCCGCATTGCGCAGGCGCCGAGCATGGCTATTTGAAGCCCATTTTTTAGGCCTACTTAGAGGCCGAAGGCGGATAGGATAAGGCCCCAGCCGGCGCCGATGACGTACATCATGACCAGGAACACGGCGTTTTCACGAGCGCTGCGGTTGGTGCGGAACAGGACAAGATAGCCCACGCCGGCGGAAATGAGCGTGCCGGCGAGCATCGGCGCCAGCTGTAGCGCGCCCTCCAGGTACAGCTGCGTAATGACCACGCTGGCCGAGCAGTTGGGGATCAGGCCGACGAGTGCCGAGCCCAAGACGGCGAGCGTCTCGTTGCCACGCAGGAACTGCTCGATCGCGGACTCTCCGAAGGTCTCGAGCACGGCAACTAGAATCAGCGTCACCAGGAAAATAAAAACCGAAACCTGCACGGTGTGCGAGATCGCGCTGCGGATAATCGACAGGACGGGCGCACCTTCGTGGGAGTGGGAGTGACCGTGACCATCATGGTGTTCATGTTCGCCCTCATGACCGTGATCGTGGCCATGTCCGTGTTCGTGCTCGTCCTCGTCTTCATCACAACCGCAATGGTCGCGCTCGCACAGCTCATGGATGTGGTCGGCGCTCACGCCTGCCTCGGCCACCTCGTCGATGATGTCACCGCCGCTGTGGTCGTCGTGCGCGCAGTTCACGTGGGCCGGGTTGGCCGCGGTTCCCAGCACGGTACGGCGAATCGCCGCGTGCGCGCGGGCGTTACGGCGCAGGCCGCGGATAGCCGCGTCCACGATAAAGCCCGTGACCAGCGCGATCAGTGCCTTCGAAGCCAAAAGCATCGCCATGGTCTGCACGGGAACCTGCTCGGCAAGTAGCAGCGGCAGCATCTCGTCGGAGGTCGAAAGGAACACCGCCACCAACGTGCCCAAGGTCACGACACGGCCGGCGTACAGCGTTGCTGCCATGGCCGAAAATCCGCACTGCGGCACAATGCCCAGCAGCGAGCCAACCACGGGACCCGCAGCGCCGGCGCGCTTGATAGCGCCGTTGACGCGGTCGCCCGCAACGTGCTCAAGTGTCTCGAGAGCAAGATACGTCACCAACAAAAACGGCGCCAGCGAGAGCGTGTCCTTGCCGGCGTCGAGCAGAATATCAATCAGCAAATCCATGACGGATGGAACCTTTCGTGTCTTTCGGCAGCATTGTAAAAGTCCTAGCGGTCAACTAGGGTATTGTAGTTGTCCCGGGCGCGGTGCCAATAGTTGCCCATGGTAAACTATCATCTCGCCATAACTCAGTAACCTCGAGCCGCACAACGCGGCCCGTCCAAGGAGAAGTTATATGAACGTTTCACAAGCACTCGAATACGAGCGCCAGCCGTTTATTCCCATGTTTATCTATGGCGATCACGGCGCCATGGAGTCCGAGCGCCAGAAGGGCGAAGAGGCCCTTAAAGTGCTCGAGACCGAGTACTTTACCGCCGAGGGCGACCCCAGCTTCGACTTTGCCACCGTGCGCGACCTGGCCGACCGCAACCGCGACCTGTGCGACCAGATTGGCGAGGCACGCCTGCGCAACGTGACGCCCGCGACGCTTTCGCGCGGCCTGTCCGATGCCGACACCTGCGCCGCCATCGGCAAGATGCAAAAGCGCACCGCCGCGTCCGTTATGCGCGAAATCCGCGGCGACCGCGACGCGCTCGGCGTGGCCTACGCCCGCAAGCCCATCCAAGGCACCGTGCTCGGCATCGACATCGAGACCACCGGCCGCGCACCCGAGCGCGGCTACATCATCAACGTGGGCTGGGAGATCATGGAGCTCACCAGCGACGCCGTCCCGCACGACGCCGAGGCACACTACTGCGGTCTGCCCGACATCTACCGCGGCGAGGATGTGCCGTTGTCGAATATCCACCACATCACCTGGGACGACATCGACGGCAAAAAGCCGTTCCGCGAGAACAAGGAACTGCAGAAGCAGCTGCTCAAGCTCATGAAGAAGTACCCGTACATGGCACACAACGCCGCGTTCGAGGACAGCTGGTTCAAGATCCACCTGGACGGCTACGCCGAGGCACGCCGCGCCGGCAAGATCATCGTCATCGACTCGCGCCAGATCTGCCGCAGCCTAGATGCCGACGTCCGCTCGCTGTCTCTTATACACATCTCCGAGCCCACGAGACATGCGCA
>URKT01000042.1 GCA_900548495.1 uncultured Collinsella sp.
ACGAGATCTGCGCATGTCTCGTGGGCTCGGAGATGTGTATAAGAGACAGAAACCACGCAGCGCGTGCGTGACGCCGCCCGCAAACTCGGCTACAAAATCAACCTGTCTGGCCGGTCCCTGCGTTCTGGGCGGTCCGATACCATCACCTTCCTTACCTCGGGCCTCGAGGGCGACTATTTCTCCCATCTGGCCATGTGTGTGGCTGAGGAAGTGCACAAGCGCGACTCGCACATGCTCATCGAACTGTCCCGGTATCTTACCGACGACAACGATCTGTCGTACACGTTTTCGGACGGCATCATCGCCATCAATGCGCCACGTGCGGTCGATATCCTGAAGCGGCACCCGGCCGTCATGCTGGAAAACTACGACACCAGCCTGCCCGTCGACACCGTGAACGCGCCGAGCGACGCCGGCTCACGGGCGGCAATCGAACACCTTATCGCGCGTGGCTGTGCGCGCATCGGCATCGTCGGCGACAATCACGATCCCAACAATCCCAACATCATTCCCGGCTCGCGTGATATTCGTATGCGGGCCGCCAAGGAGACGATTCTCGCGGCCGGACTGCCGTTTGACGAGCGCCGTGATTTCATCAAATCCTCGTGGTCGATTGACGGCGGTATCGAGGCCGGGCGCGGCTTGGCCAAGAAAGGCAAGTGCAAGTACGACGGTCTGTACTGCCTGAACGACGGTATTGCGCTCGGTATTCTGCGTGGTCTGGCGGACGATGGCGTAAGTGTGCCGGGCGATGTGCGCGTTATCGGCTTCGACGGCCTGAGCCAGAGCATGTACAGCGTGCCGACTTTGACCACCGTGGCCACCGATTTCAAGGGCATGGCGGATACCGCGCTGACCTTGCTTATGCGGCGTATCGAGAACCTGGACGACGAGTTCTTCCCGCAGACCGTGAATGTGGGCTATAAGCTCATCGAGCGTGAGTCTACTGCGGCGTAGAGTCTTTGGCCGTGTTGAGCTTCAATTGGGTGATTGGACTGGCACCAGCGGCTGATATCAGATATGCCGAAAGCAGCGATGATCGGATTTAAGTTGCTGGAGATGACAGGATGGATTGCTCTTTACCCCTTTCACCATCTTGCAATAATTCTTACATGTAAGAACTCTCTGTTAACATGTAAGAATTATTGCAAGATGGTGAAAGGGGATGCTCATGTTGCCGGCCAAAGAAAGTTTGACGGTTGAGTTCAAGAGTGAGCAGAAGCGCCCTCAATCGCATGATGAAATTGTTGACAACGTAGTGGCTCTAGCCAATACCGAAGGCGGCACACTGTATCTCGGTATTGAAGACGATGGCACTGTGACCGGCGTATGTGACGAGCATCGCAATATCAATGGACTTGCGGTACTAATTTTCAATAAGACTGTTCCGCAGCTTCCCGCTCGCGTGGCGCTCTTGTATGAGAACGAGGTGCCGATAGTCAGTATTGAGGTGGATAACAGTCAGCAAATCGTATCTACCAGTCAGGGGAAGACATTGCAGCGCCGGCTGAAAGCAGACGGCTCGCCTGAGGTCGTTCCGCTGTTTGTTTCCCAATTCATTAGCCGTTTATCTCAGCAACGGTTCTACGATTTCAGCGCGCAACCTGCCCCAGAGTCTCGGTTGGATGATTTGAATCCAGACTCAAGGAACAAGTTGAGAAGCCGTATTCGCAGTGCCAATGCGCAAAACTCGTTGTTGTCTTTTACTGATGAGGATTTCGATCGGGCACTTGAGCTGGTTGTTGATGGCCCGTATGGATTGCAGCCATCTGTTGCTGGTCTGCTCACCATTGGTTCGGTTGATGCTATTCATCGATCGGTTCCAGCCGCATCGGCTGTTTTTCAAGTGATGAAAGGCATGTCTCCAAAGGTCAATATGGATCCGTTCGTGTTGCCCTTGGTGGATATGTTTGATCGTGTAGGCGAGCTGATGGAGCCGTGGAATCCCAGCCACGAAGTCATGAGCGGCTTGATTCGGGTCGATCTGCCAGACTTCGATCGAGGGGCATTCCGTGAGGCAATGATTAACGCTTTCTGCCATCGCGATTATGCACGAATGGGTTCGGTGAGGTTCCTGGTTGATGATGATGGGTTGACCATAGCCAACCCCGGAGGATTCATAGAGGGTGTTTCCGAAGATAACCTGCTTACTGCACAACCGCGTTCCCGCAATCCGCAGCTTGCCCTGATTCTGAAAGCTGCCGGATATGTTGAACGCACCGGACGAGGCGTGGATACCATCTATGCCGGGTCGATTGCGGCGGGTGGTTCTTTCCCGGATTATTCACAGTCCAGTGCTGAGGAAGTTATCTTGTTCTTGCGCCGCGTGGTACCTGACGAGGCATTCGTAACCATGATTGGCGACGAGGAACGTCGACGTGGGGCTCCATTGCCGGTCTGGTCACTGATTGTGCTCTCACTACTGCGCGAGCATCGTAGGCTTACTATGGTCCAGTTGTGCGATTTTTCTCATTTGGAGCATCGACGCATCGTGTCCGCTGTTGAGAATCTGGTGGAAGCTGGTTTGGTAGAGGGGGTCGGTAGCGGGAGCTCTCGTTCGTATATGCTGAGTGCCCGAGTGTACAAACGTTCAGAGGGGCTGGCGTCTTACGTGCGCCAGCGTGACATCGATGCCACCCGGCGCAGTGGCCTTGTTCTGGAGTTCGCCGAAAAAAATGATGGTGTCGTCACTACGGCGGATGTCATGGATTTGTTTGGCCTGAGCTATATCAGTGCATACCGGTTGTTGAAGAAGCTAGAGGATGCGGGCAAGTTGCGCCGCGAGGGGAATGGGCCGTCATCCCGATACGTGTTGGGATGATTGGCGCGCGTGAAAGTAAGTTCTTTCATCACCTTTCAATAATTCTTACATGCAAGAACTCTCTGTTTACATGTAAGAATTATTGCAAGATGGTGAAAGATGTACACGAAACGGGGAAGCTCTGCTCGATGTGAGCGGGGCTTCCCCATATGCGCTGGTGTGTAGATCAGCCTGTGTTCTGCAGGCCGGCAGCAACACCTGAAATGGTGCAGAGGATCAGATAGATGAATCCTGCCTGCTGGCTTTGCGAGAGCTCTTCCTTGTCCACCTTCTTGCGCAGCGACTTGAGCGCCAGCACCTGGGTGACGGACAGCGCGTCCACGTATGGGGAGCGGATGCGGATGGCCTGGCCGAGCACGTGGCGGTGTTGCAGCGGCCACTTGTCGTCCACGATGCGCTCAAGTTAGTCCGGTCAATGGCTTTGGAAAATCATGGGGAGTGCGGCTGCGCGGGTTCGCTCCTCGACAAGGTGACTTGATTTGGGACCGCCGTTAACTTTCGTCAGACACATCGTAAATCCCGTCCAAGTATCCGTATCGTCCGTTGTGCTTGTCTTAAACAAAGTGAGGCGAACAGGATTAAACGATTCTATGACAAGCGATTCGAGAACAATTCTGACAACCTTGCTGCGGCGTTCCAGAAACTGGTCGATGGCATTGACTTCGGGATCTTTGACAATATTTGGTATTCAGCTAAAGCATTGAAAGATGCTTCTCATGCCGATAGGCTTCCTGATGTGGCAGAAGCAGACACCCTTGCGCGGATGTATGCTGCTTATCTGGAGAGTCCGCGTCGATAGAGGCTAGCTAATGAATCGGTGAGGAAGATTCCAGAGACTGCCTCACCGATTCATTAACTGCATACAGACGCGGCTGCTTGGCGAAGAGACACGACGTCTACCAGCCTTCCTCCATTGCGGTTGCCCAGAGATAGAACATGAAGAGCAGCAGACTGAAGAGCGAGATGATGAATGTTGCGATTTTTGCAAAGATGTGCTTATTGGGAAGCGGCTGAGAAACACCGGGGAACTGATCATCAACGAACAGCTGCGCAATATGGAGGATTGCGACTGCAAGCCAGCAGACGAGTCCAGCACCTAATGTCGCCAGAAGCCGATGAGAATAGACGATTTGTTCAGCCGGCGTTTTCCCACAAGGAGGGGAAAACGTTGTTAATATCCGGCAAGCGACATCGTAGTTGCCATCATGAGGACCAAACCAGCCAATAACAGAAGGGGATAGCAATACCAGTCCTATCCACCACAGCGTGCGTCGGATGGTCGCGAGTCTGTCGCCCGGCCTAGTGTCCGGCTTGCCGCCTTCGCCCTCCGTCCCGGCACCGTCCGCGGGCGTGTGGTCCCCCTCGTGCGCGTCCGTCGTCCCGTCCGTGTCCCTTTCCGCGTCCATATGTCCCCCTCCGATCATCCGATGTGTCTGTTCAATAGAAAGTGGGCCGTGTGAGCGTGTGGATGTCTTCCATGTGAGCGGCAGGTTCTGGTCCACTTCAGCGTGTGGTGAGAAACGAACACCGGCCCGTCCTGCCTGGACTAGTTTCCCGAGTTGAAAGTCAAACCGTTCGGTTTTCTCGGGAAAGGAAAGGAATGACGGTACCGGTGTCCGTACAACAACGTATCAGGGTGCTTGACGCGCATGGCATGTCATGGAGGAGCATCGCGAAAGAGGTGGGCGTGGCCCGCGACACGGTCGCGAAGTACGCCGGGAGGGAGGATTGCTCTCCCGGACCGGAGCGCTCCGTATCGCGGCCGTCGAAGCTCGATCCGTTCAGGGCGACGGTGGACGGGTGGCTGCAGGCGGACCGGTTCATGCCCCGCAAGCAGCGGCACACCGCCAAGCGCGTGTACGACAGACTCGTGTCGGAGAAGGGCTACGAGGGCTCGTATTCGCCGGTGCAGCGGTACGTGAAACGGTGGCGCGAGGAGCATCGCCTCCCGTCGGACGGGTATCTGGAGCTCAAGTGGCATCCGGGCGAGGCGCAGGTCGATTTCGGCATGGCGCAGGCCGTGGTCGGCGGGGACCGGGTCGACGTGCATTGCCTGGTCGTCACGTTCCCGTATTCGAACATGCGCTACTGCGTGGCCCTGCCCGGGGAGAACGCCGAATGCGTGTGCGCGGGGCTGCGCACGGTGTTCGAGCACATAGGCGCGGTCCCCCTGACGCTGGTGCTTGACAACGCCACCGGCGCCGGCCATCGGATCGCGTGGGACAAGGTCACCGTCGTGCACGTGTTCGAACTGTTCGTGGAGCATTACCGGCTGGAGACCAGGTTCTGCAACCCGAACTCGGGCAACGAGAAGGGCAGCGTGGAGAACGCGGTCGGGTTCCTGCGCCGCAACATCATGGTGCCCATGCTCAACGCAGAGTCCCACGGCCAACTGACCCGGTACATGCTGGAGCGTTGCGACGCGATGGCCAAGGAGACGCATTACCGCAAGGGCGCGCCGATCGGCGGCCTGTTCGCCGGTGAGAAGATGGATATGCAGCCGCTTCCCGCCAAGCCGTACGACGCGATCCGTTGGGAGGTGAGGAAGGCCGACAAGGACGGGCGTGTGCAGATCGACGGCAACTACTACCTCGCCGGCCCCTCGTGGCGCGGCTGGACTCTCGACGTGGGTCTGCGCGCGTTCGACGTGACGATCCGCACCCAGGACGGACGCACCTGTGCCAGACTGCCGCGCGTGTACGGGGATTCGCCGGCCACGGTGCGCAACCCCGCCACGCTCCTGCCCGCGTTGAGCCGCAAGACCCACGCATGGACCGATTCCACCATCCGTGACGATTTCCCCGACAAACTCAGGATCGCCATCGACCGCATGGACGCCAAGACACGCAGGACCACGTTCCGCGTCATCGCCAAGGCCAGCGCCGCGTCCGGCTTCGAGGCCGCCGTCCGGGCCGGAGAGCACCTGGTCGAACAGGGGCACGCGATCGACGAGGCCAGTGTGACCACCATGGCCCGGCGCATCGCCGCCGGCGAGAAGCCGTACGAGCAGTCGGTACCCGACCTGACCGGATACGACGTGTTCATGAAACCCCGACAGCCATGGGAAAGGAAGGAGGCCTGACCATGGGAACCCACCGTCCGCCGGTCGTCATGCCCGACATGAAACGCAGGCGCGCGTCCACCGGCGAAAGAATCGCAACGATCATGACCCTGGCCAGACGGCTGCCTCTGACCCGCCAGGTCCTCGCCGACCAGCTCGCGGACGCGACCCCCAGCCAGATGGAATTCATGGAATCGTGGATGAACGCCGAGATCGAATCCAGGGAACGCTCCAAACGCTCACGCCTGCTCAAGGCCGCCGGATTCCCCGCCGACAAGGAGCTCGGCGGCTACGACTGGACCCCGATCCGCTTCCCCGTCGACTACGGGCGCGGGCAGATCACGACCCTCGACTTCATCGCCGGCCACGACGACCTCGTCCTGTTCGGCCCTCCCGGCACCGGCAAGACCCACCTCGCCATCGCGCTCGGCAGGAACGCATGCCGCAAGGGCATACCCGCACGCTACTTCACCGCCGCAGGCCTGGTCATGCGGCTCCTCAGGGCCCAATCGGACAACCGGCTCGACCGGGAACTCGCCGCGATCGGCAGGACCCCGCTGCTCGTCATCGACGAACTCGGCTACGTGCCCATCGACGAGGACGGCAGCAGGCTCCTGTTCCAGGTCGTCACCAACGCGTACGAGACCCAGAGCATCATCTACACCACCAACATCGAGTTCAGCGGATGGGGCAGGATCTTCGGCGACCCCAACATGGCCGCCGCGATCATCGACCGCACCGTCCACCACGGACGGATGATCCGCTTCGAGGGCGAATCCTGGCGCAAGACCCACGCCCTCATGCAATAACCAATGCAATAACCAACAACCAGCAGGACCGGCCAACGCCGAAACGGCCTGAAACCCGCCGCTCACATGGACTAAAAGAAACGCCGAAACGGCCTACTCCAACTTGACAAAACACAGTGCCCAAGTTGCCGGTAGATGTATTGCGTATGTTCGGCCAGCCACTCGTATCCCGTCTGCCCTGCTTCATGTAGTGCCGATGCCCGCTTGGGAACAGCGTAAGTTCTCTAATCTGACCGACAGGGTTTCCATGCAGTCAAGCGATCCTGATTTGCCTCAAGTCGAATACGAGGACATCGTTTCCGGCGAGGGTACGCTGAACAAAGATTTGCGCGACAAAGAAGGCGGCAAAACGGGAATTAAGTTTTACGCCGGAGATGTTCTATACGGGAAGCTTCGTCCTTATTTGATGAATTGGCTATACCCGCAGTTCAACGGTGTAGCTGTAGGTGATTTTTGGGTCCTTAGGGCTACAGAGTGTGACAGTTCATTTTTGTATCGGCTGGTTCAAACGGACAGCTTCCAAAGGCTTGCAAATGTATCTTCGGGCTCTAAGATGCCTCGCGCAGATTGGAATCTGATTTCACAATCGTTCTTCGCCGTGCCTGCCGATTACGCCGAGCAGAGAGTAATTGCGAAGAGCTTAGCCGAGCTCGACGACCTCATCACCCTTCATCAGCGTAAGCGTCTATCTATTCGGCAAAGGAGCCCCGTGTGGTCATAAACACAATCAACGAAGAAATGTCGTTCTGCGATTACTACTCGCAATGGGTCGACGTCTACAAGGAAGGCGCGATTCGGGAAGTGACAATGAAGAAATACAAGCTCACACAGGCGTGGCTGAGAAAACTTATCCCTGATCTCAAGCTTTCCGAGTTCGATCGTGTGAGCTATCAGAAACTCATCAACGGATACGCTGAGCATCACGAGCATCAGACAACAATGGATTTTCATCACCAACTGAAAGGAGCCATCCTCGATGCCGTTGATGAAGGTCTGATTCAGAGAGACCCAACAAGAAAAGCAATCATCAAAGGAAAACAGCCGAGACAGAAGAAGGTGAAATATCTTAACCAGTTCGAACTTCATGCTGTCCTTGCTGATTTGAAGCTTGATCCGATACCTAACTGGGACTGGTTGATACTGCTAGTGGCAAAAACCGGGTTACGTTTCTCCGAAGCATTGGGGCTTACTCCTGATGATTTTGATTTCGTTCACCAGACTTTGTCCGTCAATAAGACATGGAATTACAAGAATGGAGGTGGCTTTGTTCCAACAAAGAATGCTTCTTCGGTACGTAAAGTACAACTTGACTGGCAACTCATCATGCAGTTGTCTGTTCTGTTGAAGAGCTTACCCGGTGACAAGCCTATCTTCGTGGATGGCAAGGTATACAACTCAACCGCCAACGGTATTCTGGCCCGGCATTGCAAACAAGCCGGAGTACCTGTGATTTCAATACACGGATTGAGACACACCCATGCTTCACTCTTGCTATTTGCCGGCGTTTCAATTGCAAGCGTCTCTAAACGGCTTGGGCACGCAAGCATGAACACAACGCAGGAAATATATCTGCATGTCATCCGCGAATTGGAAAACAAAGACGTTGACATCGTGATGAGAGCCTTATCCACCCTTATTTAGCAAACCACAGACGCTTACGCTGATGAAGGGTGATGAGGCTGTCAATCTCATTCAACGCCGCACCTATGGCAGATTGCTCCGACAAGCCAGGAAATCTTACTTGTGTATCTTGCAGTGCGGCCTTTGAAACGGAGATCACCTTGATTCCCTGCATTAAGGGAAGAAGCTGTCTATGGTATGCATCGGAATTTAGGTAGTGCCCCAGGTAGCCCGTCCCAAAGGGGAACCGAGGCCGCGCCGGTATCGTATGTAGCCCCGAGATAGTTGGCTCTTTGGGTAGTTTCCGCAGCTCAACACACTTGCCAGCCGTTTCGTCCTCTGCCGTGTCAGCGAAAATGACATCACCTTCGCGAAGTATCGACCCAGCATATTTGGGAAGCACGGTATCGTCGGTAATGAACGGCAAATCACTTCGTTCGCCATCGAGGCAATCACCGAACTTAATAAGAATATCTCCGTAATGAACATTGCGAGCAGTGCCATTCTCGCCATTCAAACCGGCACGTGAAAGAGTGTTGCTCTTCAAGAACTCGAAGCAATCCCCAAACTTACGCTGTTCCCAAGCGGGTGTAGAATTATTGCATTTGTATTGCAGTTTGAAAGTGTAGAATGCAATGACGTACTCCGATCTGATTGAGCATGATGCTGGTGAAACAGAGATACGTTCGTATCTGGTAAACGGTGATGTGGTGCCGGTTACTATGCGTATCCCCGCTAATTTGCGAGATTCTGCTAAAGAGGCCGCATCTCTTCGCGGGATGAGCTTTTCGGCATTCGTGAGAACATGCATGATTAATGAACTAGCAAAGGGCGGCAAGTGATGATTGCTCTCACTGCTATGACCATACAAATTATTGACAACAATCCTGATGGCATTCGAATTTGTCGTGTGGATGGGGAGTCGCTTGTCACGGTTGTGGTGCCCCGGGATATGTTGAGTGAGGCGAAAAGTCTTCCCGATTTGCCGGATCGCGGTGTGTATTATCTTCTTGATGAAGATCATGGAGTTCTGAGCCGTGCGTATGTGGGACAAACCACGAAGGGGCTTAATCGGCTTGATGCGCACAAGACTAAGAAAGATTTTTGGAACAAAGCCATCATGTTCCTCGATAATGATGTCAATATCGATCGTGATGTTTTGGACTCTCTTGAGTCAACAGCCATAGATTATGTGGACAAACATGGCTCTTATGAGACCGACAATGAGTATACTCCTGCTCCTCGCATGAATCCATACAAAGAGCAACAGGTGGAAAGACTGCACAATAACATCCTCTTTCGTATGCGAGTGCTCGGATATGACCTTGATCGAAAAGAAAAGACACCGGTTATGGTGAACGCCGTATTCCATACGAAGAAGAACGGTGTTCAGGCCACTGGGCGATATAGCCAAGGTACAGGTCGTTTCACTGTTCTTTCCGGTTCTGAAGTGGATCTCGTGCATCCAGTTATCAAAAACCAGGGAGCCGTGGCAGCTCGGCGGCATCTTTTCGGAACGCAGACGGGCAAGGCGACTCTTGCTGATGACATTGAACTGTCAAGCCCTTCCGCTGCTGCTGTATTTGTTCTTGGTGGCAGTCAAAACGGTTGGACCGAATGGGTCAATGAACAAGGACAGACCCTTGATTACGTGTACAGAAACAAGGAGCATATGAATGAATAAGCAGCAGCTTGCCGCCAAAATCTGGGAATCCGCCAATAAAATGCGTTCCAAGATTGAGGCGAATGAATACAAGGACTATATCCTCGGCTTTATCTTCTATAAGTTCCTCTCGGAGACGGAGATTGCTCGTCTGCGTGCTGAAGACTGGGGAGCCGAAGACCTCAAGGGCTTGGATGAGAATGATGCCGAAACTGTACAGTATGTACGTGATCTATGTGGCTACTTCATCTCCTACAACAACCTGTTCTCCACGTGGATTGCCAGCCAGGGCGATTTCACCATCGCTGATGTACGTGACGCGCTTTCCGCTTTCGAACGCAACATTGATCCGGCTCGTAAACGGGTGTTCGTCGGCATCTTCGACACGCTGCAAACCGGTCTGTCCAAACTCGGCACCGATGAAAAAAGTCGCAGCAAGGCTGTCCGCGACCTCATCTACCTCATCAAGGACATTCCGATGGACAGCCGGCAGGACTACGACACCCTCGGCTTCATCTATGAGTATCTAATTAGCAACTTCGCTTCCAACGCGGGTAAGAAGGCCGGTGAATTCTACACGCCGAGCGAAGTCTCTCAGCTCATGAGCGAAATAGTGGCTTGGCATCTCGCCGGCCGTGAAGAAATCAACATCTACGACCCCACGAGTGGCTCGGGCTCGTTGCTGATCCATATCGGTCAGGCTGTGGCCCGTCGCAATGGCAATCCGAATGACATCAAGTATTACGCACAGGAACTCAAGGAGAATACCTACAATCTCACGCGTATGAATCTTGTCATGCGCGGCATCCTGCCGGACAACATCGTGGCCCGCAACGGAGACACACTGAAAAGTGACTGGCCGTGGTTCGATACCGACGAAACGAAGGACGAGACCTATGAGCCGCTGTTTGTGGACGCCGTGGTCTCTAATCCTCCCTACTCCCAGAACTGGGAGCCGCCGGAAGCGGGCGAGGATATCCGTTTCGAATATGGCATTGCGCCTAAGTCCAAGGCTGATTATGCCTTCCTGCTGCATGATCTCTATCATCTGCGCGACGACGGCATCATGACCATCGTGTTGCCACATGGCGTGCTGTTCCGTGGCGGTGAGGAAGGCACTATTCGCCGGAACCTGGTGGAGAAACACCACATTCAGGCCATCATCGGCTTGCCCGCGAACATCTTCTTCGGCACCGGCATCCCCACCATCGTGATGGTGCTGCGCAAACATCGCGACGACGATCATGTGCTCATCGTGGACGCTTCCAAATACTTCACCAAGGAAGGCAAGAACAACAAGCTGCGTGCGAGCGATATCAAACGCATCGTGGATGCGGTGACGGGGAATCGTGATATCGATAAGTTCAGCCGTTTGGTGAGCATTGATGAGATTCGGCAGAACGATTACAACCTCAATATTCCCCGATATGTGGATTCCTCTGAAAGTGCCGAAAGTTGGGACGTGTATTCCACCATGTTTGGTGGCATTCCCAAGCAGGATATCGATGCGCTCGGTAAGTATTGGAACGTGTTCCCGGGATTGCTCCAACGTCTCTTTGCTGAGGAGAACGGCCATTCGGCCAGGCTCGCTGTGCAAGATGTTCGCGAGGCAGTGAATGCTGATTCTGGTGTGAGTGCCTATATCCAGCGATATCGTGAGGTATTCACCGATTATCCTGCCTATCTGCGTGATGAACTGGTGGGTAATGCCGCCAATGTGAGCATTGCCGCCGAAGAGGAGACTCTGACAAATGATCTGCTGCGTCGTTTGGCTGGTATCCCTCTCGTAGACGCCTATGCGGCGTATCAGGTGCTTGACGATAGTTGGCAAAAGACTATCTCCATCGACCTTGAAACCATACAGGCCGAGGGACATGACGCCGTTCGCAAAGTCGATGCCAATATGGTCGTCAAGAAGAAAGGCGGTAAGGATGTCGAAGTGCCGGACGGCTGGGTCGGGCATATTCTGCCGTTCGATCTCGTACAGGGGAAATTTCTTACCTCTGATCTTGCGGAAATTGCCACATTTGAATCTCGGCTGAGTGAGATTGGCGGCGAAATCGCTGACATTCTTGAAAATCTGGATGAGGATGACAAGAGTTCGACTGATGCCGTCAGCGAGGATGGAGATTCTTTCGTTGCCGCTGAATTGAAGAAAGCAGTGAAATCGATTGGGAAGAATCCCGAGACTGACTTTGACCGTGCTCTTGTGAGTGCACAGCGGTTGTTTGATGAAGAGCGTGAAGTCAAAAAGAACGTTAAGAATCTCCGTTCAGCGCTTGATGAAAAGACCCGGACCGTTATTGAAGGACTGAGCGATGAACATGCTGATGACTTGCTTGCTGCCAAGTGGGTGGAACCATTGCAGCGCAAGCTTGAGGAGCTCCCTCAGACGGCTGTTGATGAGTTGATTGCAGCGGTGAATGCGCTGAACGACAAGTATTCGACTACCTACTCCGATGTGTGCGAACAGATCGAACAGACTGAGGCAGAACTTGGCAATATGCTTGGTCAACTAACCGGCAATGAGTTCGACATGGCTGGTATTGCCGAGCTGAAGACCCTGTTGGGAGGTGAATGATGGCTGAACAGGCAAAAGTACCCGCGATTCGTTTCGCTGGTTTTACTGACCCTTGGGAACAGCGTAAGGCCAGTGAGGTGTTCCAAATCGTTGATGATAGAGGCCATCCGACACTGCCTGTTCTGTCAGCGACGCAGAATCAAGGCATGATATATCGCGATGATTCTGGTCGATATATCGGGCATGACGAGAGCAACGAAATTGGATATAAGCGTGTGCTTCCCGGAGACTTCGTTGTTCATCTCAGGTCATTTCAAGGGGGCTTCGCACATTCGCAGTATGAGGGCATAACGTCGCCTGCATACACGGTTTTTAGAGCGAAGGAACCAACATCGCATTCAGATCGATTCTGGAAGCACTGGTTTATGTCCGAACATTTCATTGCCGGTCTATCGACGGTGACTTATGGGATTCGCGATGGCCGCAGCATTAGTGTTGATGAGTTCATGAACACCTTTTTGGCATTTCCCGCTGTCGAAGAACAAGCAGCTATCTCCCGTTTATTTGATTATCTTGACGACCTCATCACCCTTCATCAGCGTAAGTTGGAATTGCTGCAGAATATCAAGAAATCCTTGCTTGACAAGATGTTTGTGTGAAGGGAGGTAGAGCAATGGAGACATTCGATATCGTGAAGCTCGCCTCATATCGCGAGAATAACCGGATTGAAGCGAAAGCAGCGAAAGGCGGTCTCCCACGCAGCATGTGGGAGACCTATTCCGCCTTCGCCAACACCTATGGCGGTGTCATCCTGCTTGGTGTCAAAGAACGCGAAGACGGCACATTTGAAACAGTCGGGCTCACACCAGTGGAAGCGGAACATCTTCGCCAGGACTTTTGGAACACGGTCAGCAACCGGTCCAAGGTGAGCGCCGTGCTGCCCATCGAATCGGAAGTTGAAGTGCTCGAAGCGGATGGTGGGATAGTGCTGGCTATTCACGTTCCGCGCGCTCCGCGTGACGAACGCCCCGTGTATATCAATAATGATCTCTTCGGGGGAACCTACCGTCGGCGTGGTGAGGGCGACTACCGTTGCACGCGGCAGGAGATCTCAGCAATGCTCCGGGATCAGGGAGCTGAGACGATGGATTCCAAGGTGCTGGACGATCTCACTGTTGCCGACTTCAATACAGACACAGTGCGGGCATATCGCAATCGTTTCCGTGCGGTACGTCAGGGCAGTTCTTGGACCGATCTCGATGACGAGCGTTTTCTGCGTGCTGTTGGCGCGGCAATGGTGAGCCGAGAAGACGGTAAGCTTCATCCTACGTTCGGCGGTCTGCTTATGTTCGGCAACGACTATGACATCGTGCGCGAATGTCCGCATTATTTCCTTGATTATCAGGAGACTCTAGATCCGACGATTCGTTGGACTGATCGTGTCCATTCCGGCGATGGCATGTGGTCAGGCAACCTCTTTGATTTCTTTTTCCGCGTGAATCTCAAACTTGCCGAGTCTCTGAAGACCCCTTTCAAACTTAATGGCATCTTCCGCGTTGATGACACTCCCATGCATAAGGCAATTCGCGAGGCATTGGCCAACTGTTTGTTCAACGCTGATTACTATGGCGTGCGTGGTGTGGTGGTCAGACGCGCACCCGATAGATTGGTGTTCGAAAATCCGGGCGATATCCGAACGGGCGTTGAGCAGATGCGTCTTGGCGGGGTGTCCGATCCGCGCAACGGTCTTGTCATGAAGATGTTCAGCCTAATCGATGTGGGCGAGCGAGCTGGTACGGGTGTTCCCGATGTGTTCGCCACATGGGCGAATGCAGGACTTCCTGAACCGCAGATTGAAGAGAGCTTCGGCGAGGCTGATCGTACGGTGCTCACGCTTATGTTGGAGCCGGATGCCAAGCTCGATCAAAATGAGCATGTATTCATCCGTGGTGAGCAGATAACTGACAATAATGAGCAGTTAAATGGTTTGAATGAGCAGATAACTGACAATAATGAGCAGTTAAATGGTTTGAATGAGCAGATAACCGAGAGACAGCGAATTGTTCTGCGTTTTGTAGAAAAGAGCCCCAGAGCAACATATGACGACATGGCACGTGCCGCGGGAGTTTCATCAGCGACTGTGCGGAGGGATGCTGAAATACTCATTGGGCGTGGATTACTTAAGCGCGTCGGCTCGCGAAAAGCAGGACAATGGAAAGTCCAAAGGGGAGAAGAATCATGATATTCGATAGCGAATCGGTGTTCGAGGAAAACGTCATCACCGTGCTTAAGCAGCATGGATGGAAGGATGGCGTCCTGCGCTATCCAACTGAGCGGGATTTGCTCGACAATTGGAAAGGCATACTGTACCGCAACAACAATGACATAGACAGGCTCGGCAAATACCCGCTGACAGACGGGGAAATGACCCAGATAATCGAGCAGATCGAGACCCTGCGAACGCCGCTCGCGCTCAATTCGTTCGTCAACGGGCGTACCGTGTCTATCACGCGTGACAACAAAGAAGATGTGGCGCATTTCGGCAAGGAAGTCAGTCTCTACATCTATGACCGCAAGGAAATCGCGGGCGGCAAAAGCACTTATCAGATCGCTCAGCAACCGGTCTATCCAGCCAAGAACAAGATGTTGAACTCGCGGCGCGGCGACCTCGTGCTCCTCATCAATGGCATGCCATTGATCCATATCGAGCTCAAGAAAAGTGGCATACCAGTCAGCCAAGCAACCAATCAGATCGAGAAATATGCGCACGAAGGTGTGTTCACCGGCCTGTTCCGTCTAGTACAGATTTTTGTGGCCATGAACCCCGATGACGCCGTCTACTTCGCTAATCCGGGTGTAGACAAATTCAATCCAAGCTATTACTTCCATTGGGCTGACTACAACAATGAGCCTATCTGTGGCGGGCAAAACCCTGGCAAAGACGAATGGAAGCTGTTCATCGGAGGCACCTCCGGTACCGCAGGCCTGCTGTCCATTCCCATGGCGCATCAGCTCATCGGCTTCTACACTATCGCTGATTCAGCGGATGGATGCCTTAAGGTGCTGCGTAGTTATCAGTACATCGCGGCAAACGCCATCTCTGATGTGGTGAGGAAATGTGATTGGGAACAGCGGCCAGCTACCCCAGGACGACCCGGCGGCTATGTATGGCACACTACCGGTTCCGGAAAAACCATGACCAGCTTCAAATCGGCACAGCTCATCGCCGATTCGCATGACGCCGATAAAGTCGTGTTCCTCATGGACCGCATTGAATTGGGTACTCAATCGTTGAAGGAGTACCGCAGCTTTGCCGACAGCGAGACGGAAGTGCAAGGCACCGAGAACACCGGTGTTTTGCGGGACAAACTCAACAGCACCAATGTCAACGACACCCTGATCGTCACCTCAATCCAGAAGATGAGCAACGTGAAAGCAGGGGAGCGAGGCGTCACCCAGACATGGCTGGATCAGCTAGCTGCACGACGTATCGTCTTTATTGTGGACGAATGCCATCGTTCCACATTCGGCGACATGTTGCAGGACATCCGGCGCTCCTTCCCGAACGCGCTGTTCTTCGGATTCACCGGTACGCCCATTCTGGACGAAAACCAGAAGAAGAATTCCACCACTGCCATGGTATTCGGCCGTTGCTTGCACCGGTACAGCATCGCCGACGGCATTCGTGACCATAATGTACTCGGATTCGACCCGTACATGGTGACCACGTACAAGGATTCTGAAGTCAGACGTGCCGTGGCTCTCGACAAGGCGAAGGCGGAGAGTACGGAAGATGCGCTCGCCGACCCGGTCAAGGCCAAAGTATTCCAGCATTACATGGATAAGTCTGAGGTCCCCATGGGTCCGATGGTTGATGGCGCTGGAAACTGTATTAGCGGCATCGAGGATTTCCTTGGACGAGACCAATATGGTATCGACTCTCCGCATCCGAACATGGTGGTCTCGGACATTCTCGAACAGTTCCCGGTGCTCAGCCATGCGGGCAAATTCCATGCGATGCTCGCCACTAGCTCCATTCCTGAAGCTGTCAACTATTATCACTTGTTCAAGCAGCAAGCACCTAAGTTGCATGTAACGGCGTTGTTCGATCCCAACATCGACAACAACGAAGGAGCAACGGACAAAGAAGATGCGCTGACTGAAATCATCACCGATTACAATGAGGCGTTCGGCAAAGAGTTCATCATCCCCACATGGCCGGCGATGAAGAAAGATATTTCGTCGCGACTATCGCATAAGAGTCCGTACGGCGGCATAGCAACAAACCGCAGTCAGCAGCTCGATTTGCTCATTGTCGTGGACCAGATGCTTACCGGATTTGACTCGAAATGGGTGAATACGCTGTATCTCGACAAGATTATCGACTACGAAAGCATCATCCAGGCATTCAGCCGCACGAATCGTCTGTTCGGACCGGACAAGCCGTTCGGTGTCATTCGCTACTACCGCAAACCGCACACCATGCATGGCTTCATTGAAGCAGCGGTGAAACTGTATTCGGGCGATCGGCCGCTTGACCTGTTCGTGCAGAAATTGCCGGCGAACGTAAAATCCATGGATACGCGGTACCGGGAGATTCTTGACGTGTTCTCGGATAACGGGGAATCAGACCTTATGCAGTTGCCGGAATCGGTGGAGGCCAGACGCAAGTTTGCCAAGGAGTTCGTGGAGTTGAACCGGTACCTTGAAGCGGCGAAAGTGCAGGGCTTTGACTGGAGTACCACAGAATACAAGGTCGATAGTACGGATACTGACGATACGAATGAGGACAATGATGAGCATGACGCTGTCTCTTATACACATCTCCGAGC
>URKT01000043.1 GCA_900548495.1 uncultured Collinsella sp.
GGCATACACGGCCAGCACGCCGCCCTGCGAGCAGCCGCAGCCGGTGATCTTGGACATGAGCGGGCTGCCGCCGTGAGACTTGGCCACCGTCGTGCCGTCGGTGATTAGGTCGACTTCGCCCGAGACCACAACGGCGCCACCGGTGTGGCGAGCGAGCGCCACGGCGGCATCGCGGGCGGCGTCGACCGTGTCGGTGGTATCGACACCACGCACGCGGCTCAGATCAGCCGCCTCGCCCTCAAGACCCCACAGGCCGGCGAGTGCGATAATCTCGGAGGCGTTGCCGCGCACGATGGCGGGCTTGTACTGCTTGAGCTCGTTTACCAGCTGGGTGCGCAGACTGCCGATACCCAGGCCCACCGGATCGAGCACCCAGGGCTTGCCGGCGTCGTGTGCCGCCTTCGCCGCGCGGGGAATCGTCTGCTCGTAGATAGGGAAGAGCGTGCCCATGTTGAGATAGATGGCGCCGCCGCCGGCAACGAGCGCTTCGCCCTCGTCGGGCAGATAGACCATGGCGGCCGATCCGCCCACGGCGAGCTGTGCGTTGGCGACAAAGTCGATCGTCACCGTGTTGGTGATGGAGCCGGCCATCGGATTGGTGGCGCGAATTTCCTCTACGGCCTTGACCATATGTTGCTTAAGCTGTTCCGAATCAATCACTGCACATGCCTCCTTGGCATAGAAAAGGGGCGCTGTGCATAGACAGCGCCCCTGTAAAGGCGGCATGCTCCCTACGCCAGCATTAACTGACAGGTTCAAAGGATTGGGCCCCATGCCCTCTCAGCCTTGTGGTTTGCACCGCCGGCACTCCCGCATCGAATCTGTTGTTCCCTATACTAGCGCACCTGCCAAAAAGGGACAGGTTTATTTTGGCAGGTCGTTACAATAGGTAGGACCGATACGAATGGGGGCCTTATGATTAAACTTGTGCTGACCGATATGGACGATACACTGATTCCAGCCGGGCATGACGGCGCCAGCGACTACGCCATTGAGGGTATTCATGCCATGCAGGCGGCGGGTCTGCACTTTGGGCCGGTTTCGGGTCGTCAGCCGTCCGCGATGGGCTGGATGTTCAAAAACCGTTCCGAGTGTTTTTCGACCGGTGCGTTCTGTAACGGCCAGGTGATGTTTGTCGACGGCGAAGTAGTCGCTTCGCGCGCAATCGACAACGATGCTCTGATGCGTTTGGCTGACTATCTGGAGCAAGAGACCGACGATACATTTCTAAAAGTCTACAGCCTGGGCGATGACTTTTGGGGCAACGATGCCTATTGCGTGACGAGCAATCCCGAGCGTGTGCGTCGCGCTATGGAGTCGGGCGGCAATGCGTGGCTCAAAGGCGAAGAGGCCCCGTGTCGTCCCGTCGTCGATGGCGCGCCGGTGTTTAAGGCGAATATCTGGAGTGCCCGTTCGCGTGAGGAGCTCGCGGAGCTACGCGAGCGCGTTGCCGTTGAGGTGCCGGAACTCTCGCTTGTGTTTCCCAACAACCGAGTGCGCCTGTTCGACATCCTTCCGGATGGTTGGGACAAGGGCTGCGCTGCGCTGGAGCTGGCGCGCGCCTTGGGCCTGACGCCCGACGAGGTGGCCGTATTTGGCGATTCCGATAACGATCTGCCCATGATCGATGCCGTTCCCAACTCCGTTGCAGTCGCCAATGCCAATGAGGCCGTCACGGCTGCCGCGCGCTGGCATATCGGCGCCGCGGCAGATGATGCGGTCGCCGGGGCTCTGCATCAGATTGCCGCCTGCGCCGCGACGGGGGAGATGCCGCCGTTTATGCGTCAGGAGGGTGCAGCCGACGCGAATTTCGCGAACAGCTAAGGAGACAGCCATGAAGCTCCAGCAGCTCAGATATGTCGTCAAAGTTGCCGAATGCGGCAGCATTACCGAGGCCTCGCGCCGTCTCTTTGTGTCGCAGCCTTCGATTACCGCGTCGATTCGCGATCTCGAAAACGAGATGGGTGTGCACATCTTTGAGCGCACCAACAAGGGCGTCATTGTGTCCGAGGAAGGCGAGACCTTCTTGGGCTATGCGCGCCAGGTACTCGACCAGGCCGACCTACTCGAGGGCAAGTACAAGGGCGCATCCGAGCAGGTGCCGCACTTTAGTGTGAGCTGCCAGCATTATTCCTTTGCCGTCAACGCGTTTGTCGACGTGATCCGCGAGTTCGATGCCGCGCGTTACGACTTCACCCTGCGCGAGGAGCAGACTCACGAGATTATCGAGGATGTCGCGCATATGAAAAGCGAACTGGGCATCCTGTACTTATCCGAGCATAACCGCGAGGTCATCGAGCGCATGCTGGTGGCCAACGAGCTCGTGTTCGAAGGACTCTTCTGCGCCACGCCGCATGTCTTCGTCTGCGCCGACCATCCGCTGGCGGACCGCTCCAGCGTGACGCTCGAGGATCTGGAAGACTACCCGTTCCTGTCCTACGAGCAGGGCAGCTACAACTCGTTTTACTATTCCGAGGAGCTGACCTCGACGTTCGAGCGTCGCAAAAATATCCGCGTGCGCGACCGTGCGACGTTGTTCAATTTGGCCATGGGCCTCAACGGCTACACGGTATGCTCGGGCGTGATCAGCCACGAGCTCAACGGCCCCGGCATTATCTCGATTCCGCTCGACGTGGACGAGTACATGGAGATTGGCATCATCACGCGCAAGAACACGACGCTCACGCGCTACGGTCGGGCCTATATCGACGCGATTCGTCAGCATATCTAGGCTGCTGTGCTCCGCACAGTTCAAGTCTCTTTATGGCAGTCCAGGCTGATATAGGAAGCATCTATATCAAACTGTTATAAACGTATATTTTACGATGGTCATATGAGCGCTCATACTCTGTCCCAGTAAAGCATCCAATGCAAAGGGAGATATCTATGAGCACTTCGATTCAACCGAACGCGCCGTTTCGCGCCGATATCGTCGGCAGTTTTCTTCGTCCGCAGGCTGTAAAGGACGCCCGTGTCGCCTATGTCGCGGGTAAACTCGACGCTTCCGGCCTTAAGGCCGTCGAGGACGAGGCCATCCGCGACTTAGTGGCCAAGCAGAAGGCTGCCGGCTTGCAGGTGATTACCGATGGCGAGTTCCGCCGCAGCTACTGGCACCTCGATTTTATGTGGGGACTCAACGGCATTGAGCGCCGCACCTCACGCACGGGTTATATGTTCCATGACGAGGAGACGACGGCCGACACCGCCGTGGTTACTGGTCCCATTAGCGGCGAGAACCACCCGTTCGTCGAGCATTTTAAGTTCGTCAAGGCGCTTGAGGGGGAGGGCCAGGTCGCACGCCAGACCATTCCGGCGCCGATCCAGACGTTCTCTGAGGTCACGCTCGATCGCTGCGACGGCCAGCAGGAGAGCCTGCGCGCTGTCTATAAGACCGATGAGGAACTTGCCGACGCCATTGCAGCCGCTTATCGCACGGTGATCGCCGACCTGTACGCAGCAGGCTGCCGCAACATCCAGTTTGATGACTGCACCTGGGGCATCTATTGCGATACCGACTTTGTGTCCAAGACCGGCATGAGCCCGGTCGACCTGCAAAAGGTAAGCGAGCTGGGCGTGGCGCTCAACAATGCCGCCATCGAGGGCAAGCCCGACGATCTGGTCATCAACACGCACGTGTGCCGCGGCAACTATCACTCCACCTATGCCTTTGAGGGCGGCTACGATCCCATCGCGCCGTACCTGTTCGCACATGAGAATGTCGATGCGTTCTATCTGGAGTTCGACACGCCGCGCGCCGGCGGCTTTGAGCCGCTCAAGTACGTCGCTCCCGGCAAGAAGGTCGTGCTGGGCTTGGTAACCACCAAGGCGGCAGAGCTCGAGAACGAGGATGTTATCGTCGAGCGCATCCGCGAAGCCGCTAAGTACGTGCCGCTCGAGAATCTGTACCTGTCGCCCCAGTGCGGCTTTGCCAGCTGCGAGATTGGCAACAAGCTGACCGAGGACGAGCAATGGGCGAAGATCGCGCTGGTCAAGCGCATTGCCGAGCGCGTTTGGAAGTAACGCTAGCGTTTGCAGGTGGCGGCGCGTGCGAGGCATTGCGTATCGCGTACAATGGTTCGGATCGTATCGTTCGGGCAGGTTATCCGATATGCCTGATCGCCCTTCCATCATGAAAGGACATCCATGCCCCAGTTCTCGACGCCCACCGTATCTGAACTCGAGGAGACTGCTGAATAGTAGCTGCGTTCAGCCAAATTAAAAATGGCGTCCATGCGTATGTACGCGTGGACGCTATTTTTAATGCGTCAGTATCCAGTGGATGCCGCGCGCCATGCGCAGGTCAGTTTGGGCAAAATGATTGCCGGGGTTGAGCTCCAGCGTTGTTGGGATGTCGCGCTCGATAAACAGCTCTTCCATCGCACGCGTATCGTCGAGTACGTGCCGCATCATGCGGTTGGGCGTCTTGGTTTCCTTTTTACCGAGCGACAGATAGGCGGCGTCGGGCGTAGCCGTCATCGTGCGCTCGCGCGCGTAGTCGATAAAGCCGGGGAACCACAGCGACCCCGATGCACTCGCCGCGCGCTCAAAGACATCTGTTTGCCAAAGTGCCCACAGTGCAAAAAGACCCGCCAACGAGTAGCCGGCAACGCCGCGCCAGGCGGGCGGTTGCGGGAGCGATGATTCGGCCTGGGGGATTATCTGCTTCAACAACTCGTCAAGAAAACCAGCAGCCTGTCCGCCAAAGGGCTTGGCATCTCGTATAGTTCCGTCGCATTCCCAGGGGCTCAGCTCGCGATTCCAATCGAGCCCTCCAATGGCGACAAGGGTGAACGGCGGGCAGTCGAGCTCTCGGCAGCGCTCGTAGACTTCACTACCGTCGCCCATAACCACGGGGAGGTAGATGACGGGCGCGCCTTCCACACACTCTGAATAAACGGTTATCTGCTTATGATGCGCTTCCAAGGCAGGCTTCTCTCGGTGTTGTGATATTGACAGCCTCAATTGTCGCACGCTGGCACGGGGGCAGACGCTAAAAGAAAGGCGCGGAGCCGCTCGATGCGATTCCGCGCCTTGTTGTTTTGCTTTAGCAGACTATGCCGTTACGCCACGAAGAAGTAGACGAGGAAGGCAAGGGCTGCGATCCACATAAGCGGCTTGATCTTGGAGGCCTCGCCCTTAAAGAGCGCGACGATCACGTAGGCGATGAAGCCCAGGCCAATGCCGGCAGAGATGGAGTAGGTGAAGGGCACGCCGGCGACAATCATGAACGCCGGGAAACCCTGCGAAACGTCGGACCAGTCGATCTCGGAGGCTTCGCTCATCATGAGGTAGCCGACGTAGACCAGAGCACCGCAGGTGGCGGCGCTGGAAACGATGGTGACGATGGGGGAGAAGAACGCGGCGAGAATGAACAGCACGCCGGTGGTGACGGAGGTGAGGCCCGTGCGGCCACCGTCGGCAGCGCCAGAGGTGGACTCGACGAAGGTGGTGATGGAGGAGACGCCCATGAAACCGCCCACAGCAGCGGCGGCGGAGTCGACGATCAGGATCTCCTTGATATTCTCGACGTTGCCGTCGTCGGTGAGGAACTCGCCCTGCTTGGCCACGGCCATCGCGGTGCCCATGGTGTCGAAGAAGTCACTCATGAGCAACGAGAACGAGATGACGAGGAGCGCGGGGTCGGTAAGGACCTTGACGATGGCAGGCACGCCGCCGGCGTCGGCGATGGGGCCACCGATGCTCGAGAAGTCGAGCGGGGCGATGATACCGGTCGGAGCCTGGGTCACACCTAGGGGGATACCGGCGATGACGGCGACGACGATGCCGATGAGCAGCGAGCCGGGGACGTTGCGGCAGGCGAGGGCGACCGTCAGCAGGATGGAGATGATGCCGACGATGAAGGTGGGGGAGGTGATGTCGCCCAGACCGACGAGTGTACCGGCGCCAGCGGTGATAATGCCGGCATCGCACAGGCCAATCATGGCGATGAACAGGCCCAGACCCACCGAGATGGCGTGACGCAGGACAACCGGGATGGCGTCCATGATGGCCTCACGCAGGCCACAAAGCACGAGCAGCAAGATGACGACGCCCTCAAGGAAGATGACGCTCATGGCCACGTGCCAGTCACCGCCGCAGACGGTGGTGGTGATTCCAGCGATCATCGCGTTGACGCCTAAGCCCGACGCGCAGGCGAGCGGGCGGTTGGCGAAGATGCCCATGCAGATGGTCATGATGCCGGCGCCCAGGCAGGTGGCGCAGGCGAGCGCTCCCGCATCGATGCCGGCGCCCGAGAGCACCGCAGGGTTGACGGCGATGATGTAGGCCATCGCCAGGAATGTTGTCAGTCCAGCGCGAAGTTCGGTCCCGATTGTGGACTTGCGCTCACTGACGTGAAAAAGTTCGTCCATGCATACCCTTTCCTTGTTCGGCCCCGAGTTTAGGCCGATTGACACGAACTCAACTACTATATCGCCTTTGAAAGGTTGATGTTCCTCGCATGTTGATGTTCGGCGCTTTGTAGCAGACGGACGGTATTTTTCGCATGAAAATGTGTGGGTACCGTATACTTAAGCAGTTACAACGACCCCTATGGAGGAACGTATGATTAAAGAGCTCTGCCACGACGAGGCTGTTCTGTCCCAGCGTTGCGAGGTTGCGACCGTCGAGGACGAGTCGGTGGCACAGGACCTGATCGATACCATCAAGTCGCTCGACGATGCCGGCTGCCTTGCCGCCAACCAGATCGGCGTCACCAAGAAGGTCTGCGTCTATCTGGACGACGCCGGCGAGCCCCATGTGCTCTACAACCCCCGTCTGGTGTTTGGCCTGGGTGCCAGCAAGATGGAGGAGAGCTGCCTGACGCACGAGGAGGTCACCAAGTCCACGCGCTACATCAAGTGCAAGGTTGCCTTTGACCAGATCGTCGACGGCAAGATGAAGGAGTGCCGCCGCGACTATGCGGGCTTTGAGGCACAGATGATCCAGCATATGATCGACCACTGTCTTGGAAAGTTGGTCTAAGGGGACCAAAGCACCGCACCTTGCCGCTCAATCGTCGCTCGCGTACCTTAAGTACGCTTCGCTCCTCTTTCGTGGCAATCTGCGGCACTTTGACCCCTTAGACGACCTGCGGGGTTAACTTAGTTGAGTTTATCCTGCTTGAATAGTCCGGGCGTGACATTGTTGTCATGTCCGGGCTTTTGTGTTTAGCGCCTTTTTGTTTGGAGACAATGAAATTAGCAAGAACGTAAAGCTAGGAGGCGCTATGTGTACGAGTATTCGATTTACCGATAATTCTGGCCACATGTATCTGGGCCGCAATCTCGACTGGAGCTTTGACTACGGCCAACAGGTTCGCGTGATGCCGCGCGGGTTTCACATTCCGTATTCGTTTATCGACGACGCGACAGCGGCACACGCGGTGATCGGAATGTGCATCGATTACAAGAACTATCCCATGTTTTTCGATTGCGGTAACGATGCGGGTCTGGCTGTGGCGGGGCTCAACTTTCCCGGCTATGCCGAGTATGCCGAGGGCCCTGTCGACGGCAAGAACAATATCGCGGCCTATGAGTTCCCCCTGTGGGTGGCAGCGACGTTCTCGACGGTCGATGAGGTCGAGGCCGCGCTGCGCGACACGGTGATTGTCGCCAAATCTGCCGGAGAGGGGCTGGGCGTGTCGCTGCTCCATTGGATTATCGGCGACAGCCAGCGCAGCATCGTGGTCGAGATGATGGCTGACGGCCTGCATGTATACGACGATCCGGTCGACACCCTTGCCAACCAGCCGACCTTCCCGTGGCACATGGAAAACCTGCGCACCTATATCACCGCCACAAGCGATTTTCCGCAGACGGCGACATGGCGTGGCGCCGAGCTTAAGCCCTATGGAGCCGGTGCCGGCATGCGCGGCATTCCGGGCGATTGCTATTCGCCGAGCCGTTTTGTAAAGGCGGCGTACCTCAATGCCAATTACCCGCAAAAGGAGAGCGAGACCGAAAACGTCGTTCGCATGTTCCGCTCGCTCGAGGGCGTGGTGATGATCGAGGGAGCGTCCAGGATGGGCGATGGCAAGTTCGAGAAGACTATCTACACCGGATGCTTTAGCGCGCGCACGGGCAATTATTACTACGCGATGTATGGGGATCCGTCGATTCGCTACGTGAGCCTGATGGATGCCGAGGGCGCGAGCCCCGATAGGCTCGTGGTTCCCGAGCCGCGCCGTTCGTAGCCGATAGCTTTACCGCAATGCAAAGCGGCCCTGCATCTCCCGTGAGGTGCAGGGCCGCTGTCGTTGATTTGTGACGTCGCTAGAAGTTGGCGTCGTTGAGTTGTTCACTCTCGAGGCCGTCGAGCTGTTGCTGTTCGGGCGTATCGGCGACACTCTCGAGCAGCTCGGTGGGATCGACGTTCATGCTCTTGCCGGCCTCGTTGCCGTTGACCAAGTCGTCCGAGAAGATGTCGACTTCCATTTCCTCGGCCTCTTCGATCTGGATCTCGAGCGGCACCTGGGTGCGCACGAGTTTGACGGCCGGGCGCATGCGGGCAAAGAGCGGTACGTACTCGATGATGATGGCCGAGTTCTCGAGACCATACCAACGTGCCGGGCTTCCGCAGGCGCGGCGGACGGCATACTTGATGGCCATGACGCGATGGTCGTTGCGGTTGATGTCCGTTTCGGGGGCAAGCATCTTGCGCAGCATGCAAAAACGGAAGTCGCCCACGTTGCCGCGCGTCTCGTAGATGGAGTAGGTGTGGTGCTGCGGCGGCAACTCACCCGAGGCCATCAGGTCGCCAACGATCTGGCGCAGGTAGGCGTTGATGCGCTGATTGACCTTAAAGCCCAGGTCCAAGCGCACGCGGAACAGGAAGTCTGTGCCAAAGGTCTCAACGGAATACTCGTGCGTATAGGGCTCGTCGGTAACGTGTACGTTGATGAACCAATATGCCTTGGCGCGCTTGGGGTGCTTGTCCAGGATGGAATAGAGCACGTCGCGGTCGAGCGTGAGCGGATCGGGGCTGTTGGTGAGAAACACCAGGTTGTCGGCGAGCACGGGATAGGTCTCGTCGTTGCGCAGACGGTTGAGCTGATCGATGTACTTGGAGACGGGTAACAGAATCGTCTGCGTGCGCTCGATGGCGGTGCCACGGCGCCACACGTACATAAGGCCAAACAGCAGTGCGGCCAGGAAGATCATGACGTAGCCGCCGTCAAAGAACATGGTGAGGCACGAAGCGAAGAAGCACAGCTCAATGGCACCAAAGAGCAGGGCAAAGATGCAGGCGCCCAGCTTGTGCTTGAGGATGCCGGTGATATAGCTCGTCAAAAGCGTCGTGGTCATGAGCATGGTCACGGTGATGGCGAGGCCATAGGCACTCTCCATGCGCTCGGAGTTTTGGAACAGCAGCACGATGAAGATACAGCCGACCCACATGATGTTATTGACGAGCGGAATATAGAGCTGACCCTTGGTGTCGCTGGGGTAGTGGATGCGCAGGTGCGGCATAAGGTTGAGGCGCGTTGCCTCGGATACCAGCGAGAATGAGCCGGTGATGAGGGCCTGCGAGGCGATGATGGCCGCCACGGCCGAAAGCACGATGGCAAAGGGGCGCAGGGGCTCGGGAAGCATCATATAGAACGGGTTAACGATATCCATCGCGAGCATCTGGGGGTTGGAGTTATTGGCGAGCAGCCAAGCTCCCTGACCCAGGTAGTTAAGGATAAGCGCTGCCTTAACAAACGGCCAGGATGCATAGATGTTGGCCTTGCCAACGTGGCCCATGTCCGAGTAGAGGGCCTCGGCGCCGGTCGTCGACAGGAAGACGAAGCCGAGCACCATGATGCCCGAGTGGTTGATGGGCGAGAACAGGAACATGATGCCGCGAATGGGGTTGAGGGCGCGCAAGATGGACAGGTTGCCGAGCATGTTGAGCAGGCCGGCGCCCGCCAGGAACAGGAACCATAGCGTCATGAGCGGACCGAACAGCTTGCCGATGGACGAGGTGCCGGCGCGCTGCATGGCAAACAGACCGCAGATAATGATGATGGTGATGATGATCACATTGGTCTGACCGTCACCCAATAGCGCGTGGCCCCACTCGATGGTACGCAGGCCCTCAATGGCTGTGGTGACCGTGACCGCGGGGGTGAGGATGCCGTCGGCGAGCAGCGCCGCGCCGCCGATCATGGCGGGGAGAATCAGCCATGGCGCCACCTTGCGCACGAGACTGAACAGGGCGAAGATGCCGCCTTCGTTGTGGTTGTCGGCCTTCATGGCGATTACCACGTACTTGACCGTGGTCACGAGCGTCATGGTCCAGATGACGAGCGAAAGCGCGCCCAGGATCATGTCTTCGCTGACGGTACCGATGCCGCCGTTGTTGGCGACGATTGATTTCATGGTGTACATGGGGCTCGTGCCGATGTCGCCATAGACGACGCCGAGCGTTACGAGCAGCATGCCAGCGGAGAGGGGGATGGCTCCGTGCCCGCCTTGCCCGCGCTGGTCTTGGAGGTTTGCCTCCAGTTTATTGTGTGCCACGAGGACTCCCTTAGACATCCGGTTATCTGTCTAGGACAAAAAACTTTATGCCGTCTTTATACATACAAGAGCAGTTTGGCACATCGGGTTATTTTAGACAATAATCCTCAGCTGGGGATTATTTATCTACGCAGGTAGCATTTCAAAGCAGGGGCTTTTAAGCACGTACTGTCTGGGCGATGCCAGCCTTGGCGTTTGCGCGTTTGCCGGCGAGTTCGCAAAAAATCGCGCCGCCGATGATAAGCGCGGCGCCCATCAGGCGGACCGGTGTTATGGCTTCGCACAAAAGAACGGCGGAGAACACGACGGCCGAAAGCGGCTCGAGGTAGCCGACGACGGCGACGGTCTGCACAGGCAGTTTGGCGACGGCGCTAAAGTAGAGCAGGCAACCAATGCCGGTGTTGACGACGCCGAGCATGACGACGGCGCGCCAATCGATGCCTGCGGCGACGCCGGCGGACAGGAATGAGGGAGCACCCTGCGTGATGAGCGTGAGGACCAGCGCGGTCACAAAGGCGGCACTCACCTGGAGCGTGGAGTTCTCGAGGCCTTCGATGTGTGGCGCACCCTTGCTAGCGATGACCATCAGTGCATAGCAAAATGCCGAGGCGATGCCGCAGACGATACCCACAATGGGCATATTGCCGCCTAGACCTTGCGCTGCAATGAGAAAAGCACCGCACGCAACGGCGATAAAGCCGGCGATTTTGCCGCCGGTCAGCTTTTCGCCAAAGATGAGCGGGGAGAGCGCCATGACAATGATGGGGCCGCAGTAGTACAGCAGCGAGGATACGCCGACGCCGATCGTCTGGTAGGCGCGGAACAGAAAAATCCAGCCGGCACCCAGCGCGGCTCCCGAGAGGAGGAGGGCTGCGGCTTCGCGGGGGCGAGATGGCGCCTGCAACTTATGGCGTTGGGTGATGGCGAGGATGGTGACAAGCGAGAATGCACCCAAAAACGTGCGTAGTAGCACGATATCCGAGCTCGGCAGCGCGATAGCAGCGGCGATGATGCCGTTGGAACCAAACAATAGCAATGCTGCTAAGTACGTAAACAGTCCGTTGTTCATGCGCTGACATCCCCTCTATATCCGAGCATCTTCACTATGGGTGAACTGGCTTTAGAAGAAAAGCGAATATAATGCATAGATAACATGACAAAAACTCATGCAAAGGTGGAGGCGTGACGTGGAAACGAATATTCAAAAGATGCAGGTGCTGCTCGAGACCGTGCGCGCCGGCAGTTTTACGCGCGCCGCCGAGCGCCTGAGCTATTCGCAATCGGGCGTGAGCCGTATGGTGGCCGATCTCGAGGCCGACTGGGGCTTTAAGGTGCTCGACCGCAGTCGCGAGGGCGTAGTACTTTCTGCCGATGGACGGCAAGTTATGCCTGCGGTTGAGGCGTTATGCGAGGAATTCGTTCGCTTGCAGCGACGGGTGGATGAGATGCGTGGGCTCATGCGCGGCAAAATCTGCATCGGTACGTTTTCGAGTGTGGCGACTCATGTACTGCCGCCGGTGATCGCGCGCTTTCGCGCCGATCATCCGGACGTCGATTACGAGTTGCTGATGGGCGATTACTCAGAGATTGAACAATGGGTGTCAGAGGGCCGCTGCGATCTGGGCTTTATCCCGCGTGAGCCCCGAGAAAACGGCATGGCATCGCGGTCTTTGGTGCGCGACGAGTTGATGGCGGTAGTACCGGCAGACTCTTTGCTTGCCACGGCGGAGGTCGTTTCTCTTGCCGATTTAGCCAACGAGCAGTTTATTCTGCTGGAACGCGGTAGCGACGACGAAATTACCCCGCTGTTTCGCCGCGCGGGCCTGGCGGTGCGCTCTAAGCTGTCAACCTGGGATGACTATGCGATTATGGCCATGGTCGAGGACGGCCTGGGCGTGAGCATTCTTCCGGCGCTCATCTTGCGCCGGTGCCAGTTCGATGTTGCCGTGCGCCCGCTCGAGGGACATCCTCATCGGCAGATCAACGCCATATACCGCACAGCTGACGTTTCGCTTGCGGCGGCTCATTTCCTTGAATACCTCTAAAAGCGCGTACCTGTTGTCCACTTTGGGACAATTCTCAGGGCTCGGTACATTTTCTTGTGAAATTGAACTTCCGGATGATGCGCCGCGCTATACTGCTGCCTAAATTGAACTCAGGTTCAATTCGTGTTCTGTAAATTGAACTTTGCCAGCAAGGAGGTTCTAGTGGCCCAAGAGACGTTTAGCGATCGCCTGCGACAGACCATGTCCGATCGCGACGTTCGCCAGTCGGACGTAATCCGCGCATCGGAGATGCTCGGCAAAAAACTCGGCAAGAGTCAGATGAGCCAATATGTGAGTGGCAAGACGATTCCGCGGCGCGATGTGGCAGAGCTGCTCGCTCGCATTTTGGAGGTCGATGTTACCTGGCTGCTTGCCGGTGACGCCGATCAAGGCGAGACATCATCGCCTCTCAACGATTCCAAGCCCGAACCCCATCCCTCAGCTCAAATTCCAAGGAGCACCACCATGCGTACTTTTTCTAAATCCACCAAACTCGAGAATGTCCTGTATGACGTGCGCGGTCCCGTCGTCGACGAGGCAGCCCGTATGGAGGACGAAGGCGAGCGCATCCTCAAGCTCAATATCGGTAACCCGGCGCCCTTCGGTTTCCGCACACCCGATGAGGTCATCAAGGACATGCGCCAGCAGCTGCCCGACTGCGAAGGCTATTCCAATTCGCGCGGCCTGTTCTCCGCGCGCAAGGCGATCATGCAGTATTCGCAGATCAAGGGCCTGCCCAATGTTCAGATGGAGCATATCTACACGGGCAACGGCGTGTCCGAGCTCATTCAGCTTTCGATGAACGCGCTGCTCGACAACGGCGACGAGATTCTGATCCCCAGCCCCGACTATCCGCTCTGGACGGCGTGCGCAACCCTTGCCGGCGGTCATCCCGTACATTATCTGTGTGATGAGCAGGCGGATTGGTATCCCGACCTGGAGGATATGGAGTCCAAGATCACGAGCGCGACCAAAGCCCTCGTCATCATCAACCCCAACAACCCCACGGGTTCTGTCTATCCGCGCGAGGTGCTCGAGGGCATCGTCGAGATTGCGCGCAGGCATCAGCTGATGATCTTTGCCGATGAGATCTACGACCGCCTGTGCATGGACGGCTACGAGCACGTCTCGATTGCCTCGCTCGCCCCCGATCTGCCCTGCGTTACCTTTAGCGGTCTGTCCAAGTCGCACATGATCGCGGGCTATCGTATTGGCTGGATGGTGCTTTCGGGCAACCAGCGCTGCATGAGCGACTTCATCATGGGCGTCAACATGCTCTCTAACATGCGCCTGTGCTCCAACGTGCCGGCCCAGTCGATCGTCCAGACGGCACTCGGTGGCCATCAGTCCGTCAACGACTACATCCGTCCCGGCGGCCGTGTCTACGAGCAGCGCAACTTTGTGTATGAGGCGCTCAACAAGATTGACGGCATCTCGGTGGTTAAGCCGCGTGCGGCGTTCTACATCTTCCCCAAGATGGATGTGAAGAAGTTCAACATCACCGATGACGAGCAGTTCGCCCTTGACCTGCTGCACGAGAAGAAGATCCTGATCACGCGCGGCGGCGGCTTCAACTGGGCTGAGCCCGACCACTTCCGCATCGTGTACCTGCCGCGCATGGAAGTACTCAAAGAGTCCCTCGAAGACCTCGCCGACTTCTTTGACCATTACCGCCAGTCGTAGGGGATAGAAACTCCGCACTATGAAAAGCTCCCTGCAGTTGTTTTGCTGCAGGGAGCTTTCTTGAATCGGCGGAACTAAATAACAATCCCGTTGCAGTGGTCGATTTCGTGCTGGATGATCTCGGCGGTGTAGCCCGAGAAGTTTTTGATGCGGTGGACGAAGTTCTCGTCCAAATACTCCACCTTAATGCGGCGATAGCGGGTACAGGGACGCTCGCCGATCAGCGAGAGACATCCTTCGCTCGTCTGATAGGCATTGACCTGCTCAAGAATTTGAGGGTTGTACATCAGGAGTGTCCTGTTGCCGTCCTTTACGCAGATGATGCGTTTGCGCACGCCAATCATGTTGGCGGCGAGGCCCACGCACTCGCGCTCATGCTCGTGGAGTGTATCCAGGAGGTCCTGCCCGGTCGCGGCATCGTCGGGTCCCGCGTCTTCGGAAGGCAGGCGCAAAAAGAACTCGGATTTCATGATGGGCTTAATCATGGCGGGCTCCTCATGTCTCATGCTTTCGTGGACTTTTAATAATAGCGCGGAAGGAAAGCTGTGCGTCCGCGTTACAATCTCTCGACGTTGGACCATGTTGTCAGACTCGTCGTGTACGGCGTCTGGCGTAAGTCTAGGGCTCATTTTTCGCCCTGGACTGTTCCTCTGGGGCGATGCAACTGTCGTTCCAAGAGGAAGGAAATGCATGGGGAGCAAATCTCAGCAACAAGTTCAAGTAGCGCCATCGGCCACTGCGGCGCTTCTCGTCGTAATGTATATCGCAGCCTTTGTCGCCGCGTTTAACGAGAACATCATTAACGTGGCGTTGCACGACATTATGGCGGCCTTTTCGGTGAGTGCCACCACGGCGCAGTGGCTCGTTTCGGGCTACATGATCGTGACATCGATCTTTACGGCCATCATGGCCTTCCTGTCCGGTCGTTTCTCGACGCGCAAGCTGCTGTTTTTCGCATGCGGATGTATGGTCGCCGGCGAAGTCCTGTGTCTGATCGCTCCGTCGTTTAGCGTTTTGCTGCCAAGTCGTATTTTGCAGGCTGCGGGATCGGGCATCTTGTTTCCGCTCATGATGAACGTGGTGCTGTCTTGCGCTCCGCGCGAGAAGCTCGGTCTGTATCTGAGCCTGGGCGGTGCCTGCATTACGCTGGGGCCGGCGTTTGGACCCGTGATCAGCGGTCTTATGTGCACCCTGTTTGGCTGGAGGGCGGTGTTCGTAGTGCTGCTGGTGGGCGGCATTGTGGTCGCTGCGGCGGGCGTTAAGCTTGTTCAGAATGTCGGAGAGCGCTCGAACACCACGCTTGATATTCTGTCGGTTGTTTTGCTCGCCGCCGGCATTACGGCATTTGTGTATTCCGTAGGCGAGTTCTCGACCAATCTGATTGCCGGTATCGTGGCGCTTTTCGCCGCCATTGTGCTGCTCGGCCTGTTTGCGGCCCGTCAGCTCAAGCTCGAGCATCCGGTGCTTAACGTGCGTCCCATGGCGAGCGTTCGTTTTTGGCCTGCGTGTTTGCTTGTGGTGGTGTCGATGATGACGACGTTCTCGATGAGCGTTTTGTTGCCGCTCTATTTTGAGGGCGCATACGGCATGACCGCACTTGTTGCGGGCCTGCTCATTTTGCCGGCGATTGCCTGCAACGCCGTGACCTCGATTGTGGGCGGACGCGTGATGGACGCCCGTGGTGCATGGCCGCTGCTGCCGGTCGGCTTTGCCCTGATTGCCGTGGGGCAGACTGCAATCTCGATGACGGCGGCAAGCATGAACATCGGCGTTGTCGTGGCACTGACCGTTGCAGTGTATGCCGGAGTCGGTTTGGTGCTGAGCCCCTCGCAGACGGCCGGCTTGGAGACGCTGCCTGCCGCTGAACATCCTCACGGAACGGCATTGCTCAACACGTGGAACATGATTGCCGCATCGTTTGGCCCGTCGCTGTTTATCGGCCTGCTCTCGAGTTCTGCGGCGACTGCCGGCGCCGCTGGCGTTGCGACGGACGTTGACCAGGCGATTGGATTTGCAGCTGCCGTGCGTGTGGCGGCCGTGATTGCCGTGGTCGGGTTCGTGGCGTCGCTGGTGTACGCTCGTCGCGAGTCGCACATGTCGCATTAATGTGTGCACATAGATTCTGCAGCTAGATTGGATGGCGACACCATAAACTAATGGACGTTTTGCCGAGAGGCATGAATGTTTAAAGCGCAAAGAGTGCGCGACGGGCCCCGCGAATGGGGCGATGATGCCCGAGAGGGCCAAGAAGGAGTCTCATGTCCGAGAACGAAGAGATCATGAACGAGACCGAGAACGAGACCATGGCTGCCGAGGTTGAGGCAGTCGAGACCGTGGAGACCGAAGCTGCCGAGGTTGAAGCTGCTGACGAGGTTTCCGCCGAGGAGGAGGCCGAGGTTGTCGAGGCCGCCGTTGATTACGATGACGAAGAGCTGATGGACAAGATGCAGAAGGCCGCCCGCCTGCTGCGTAGCCGTCGCTTTGCTATTTCCAAGGAGGAGGAGGCCAAGGCCGAGCGCATGGCGAACATCGAGCGCGCCATCAAGCTTCTTGACCTCAAGCCCAAGATGGAGCAGAAGGAAATGTCCGACCTGCTGGGCATGCGCCTCCGTGAGCTCGATGGCCTGATGGCCGAGGCCGAGGCTGCCGATCTGGTCGGCCGCATCGACGACGCCGAGGGCGATATGCGCAAGATCGTCGTCTTCGCTGCCGAGGATGCCGCTGAGGGCCTGGTCGAGCTTGCCAACAAGAAGGAGAAGCTCCTGCCCGAGCTTTCTTACGAGGAGGCCACCGAGCTGATGGCCGCTCTCGATAAGGTTATCGCTCCGCTCGTCGCCATGGGCCTGGACGAGGATCGCGGTCCTCGCGGCGGCCGTGACGATCGCGGTGGCCGTGGCGGCGACCGCGACGACGCAGTATTCGTTTTATCCGCA
>URKT01000044.1 GCA_900548495.1 uncultured Collinsella sp.
ATATTGAGCTTAGCCGGGCCGATGCGGGTGGCGTCTCGTCCGTGTCCGTTTCCGGCGAGGTCAAGCCGTTGCCTGTGATCGGTGCGTTTGCGCAGGCTATGGGTGGTACCGCCGAGGGTGGCTACGTTGAGCTCAAGGTCGATGTCTCGTATCAATCACGTCCCGAATGGCTGGAGGGAGATTATGATTCGTGGATTGCTGCATGGGATTAAGCGTTTCTGGTCTAGACGCGTTTTGACGCGCCGTCCGAGCTGCCATCGCAAGCGAGGCGGCTTTATGGGCCGCGCCGGTATCGACCTGTTTATCGAAGACGGTGCCTACACCACGCTTTCTTCTGCCGTGGTCATCCTAGTGGTGCTCACGTTGTTGTTTTCGTCGACCGCGGCGATATGGAGCATGTCGCGCGCGGGGGACACCCAGGTGGCGGCCGATAGCGGCGCGCTGGCGGGTGCCAACGTAGTGTCGTCCTATCACACGGCTGCCACGGTGGTTGATGCGAGCATCTTGAGTCTGGGGCTAGCGGGGTTTGCCACGATCGGGACGGGCCTGGTCGCCATCCTCATCCCGGGTGCCGAACCAGTTGCCGGCAATATGGTCGACACCGGGATTGAGATCATTAAAACGCGCAACAAGTTTGCCAAAAGCGCATCGGAAGGCTTACAGAAAATCGAGACGGCTCTGCCGTATCTGATTGCCGCGCGTGCCACGCAGGCGGTGTCGGCGCAGGATACCGATAGTGTGACCTATACCGGTACGGCGCTTGCTGTGCCCAGGACATCCGAGTCGGACTTCGCTGCGCTCAAAGGGTCAGAGATCTCGACCGATGCCATTAAAGACACATCAGATGATTTAGAGCGTGCGGCCGAGGAGCTGCGGAAGGCTTCTGAGGACACGGCGAAGGCTAAAGAGCGCGCTTGGC
Source organism: uncultured Collinsella sp. (assembly GCA_900548495.1). Classification (GTDB taxonomy): domain Bacteria; phylum Actinomycetota; class Coriobacteriia; order Coriobacteriales; family Coriobacteriaceae; genus Collinsella. The sequence continues at coordinate 920 of URKT01000044.1, forward strand.
TGGCGGATTGTGGCGGGTCGGACGAGAGTTCGATTGGCAAGTACTCGTGTATGTGGGAGCGTGCGAAAAAACTAGCAGAACTATCTGACAGCCAGAACCGTCATGAAAAGTCGAGCATCACATGGGAGCCGCAAATAGCGCTCGATCGCGCGAAAACCTATTACCGACAGCGCTTGGCGAATGAAAAACCTCAGGGATCGAGCGTCGAGATGAAAGCGCAGTCAGCCGCTCGAAAAGCGTTCTATGCCTATGCGATTGAAGAGGTCGATCGAGCATACATAAAAGATGATGGCGAACGGTTTTCTGCCTATATCCCACTATTGCCGCGTGTCCCAAACGAGGTGCGGCCGACCGAACTTTACACCGATGCCGCATGGCCTGTAAGCAACAACGACGGCAGAACATACCTGCATTATGGAGTCGAATGCCCCGTCTATCAGAAAGGGACTCCGAGTGGGCTGGCATCTGTTGCTGATTATGATGGTCGTGATACATGCGAAGCGTGCGGCTTCGGCGTGGTTACGCTTGGAAGCGCCCTCATGCCGCCATCGTTCATCGAAAACGGCTTCGAGTACCACTTTGACAAGTTCAAAGAGGCTCTGGAAGACTACGTCGAATGCCGCAACAAAGAGCTCGAGCTCGAGCGTCAGACCGAAGACGAGGCCGATCGTGCGGGCAATACGTTTGACCAGGCCATCAAGGAGCTTTCGGGCGAGCGTCCGCGTATCGCTCCGCCCGGTCGCAACGGCGTGGTCGCCTTTGCGGTTACGGGTGCCATCTCGAGCCCCGACGAGCTCAACTCTTCGTTTAACACGGCAGTCAGGCTTGGCAATCGCGGTGCTATCTCTGGCGCGGTGCTGGCACCCGATGACGCGACGGCGCAAAACAACGTGCTTTCGCGATTTTTCTCGACATTGAAGGAACGCTCGGGCGGCGTTGCCGGCGTGCTCGACGGCGTCATGGATGTTTGGGGACGGCTGCTCGTAGGATACGGTGATATTCAAGGTTCGGCCGACGAACTTATGGACGAGATGATTAAAGGCCTAGGAGGGGGCAGCGGCGCGTTGGGCTCCATTGCATCGTGGCTCGGCGATACCGTTTCGGCGTCCGTGGCGGCGCTGGGTTTGGAACCGTGCGACTTGCGCCTGCGAAAGCCGGTGCTGACCGATTCCGCCAACGTCATTAAGAGTCCGGGGTCTGACATTGCGGGTCTCTCTCAAACGCAAGACAAACTGCGAAGTATTCCGTTGGGCGTGACCGATCCCAAGGCGCTTTGCGAGGCGTTGGAATATCAAGTCGAACGCACCATTAGCGGTACGGTGTTCACACTTGCGGAGATTCCTCTGCCCGGCGGCGGCTCCATCCCGCTCACCGTCGATGTCGCCACGCTGGTTGGCGCTCTGGGCGGTGGGTCGTAATGAGTATCCGCATGCGTCTGCGCGAGGAGCGCGCCCAAGCGACGGTTGAGATGGCAGTGGTTACGCCCGTTTTGCTGGTGCTGGCACTCATCGTGTACAACGTCATGATCTTTGCCGGCGCTGTCGCGCGCTTCGACCGCGTGGTGCCCGACATCGTGCTAGCGCATGCCGTGGCGTCGGAGGGGGAGGGCGACGAAAGCTCTGCCGATGCCTCGGCGACGGTTCAGACTCAAATTCTGAATGCCATGGAAGGCTATGACTTGCAGATCGAAGTGTCGAGCGAGCAAGGCGCGGAGGCATCGGATGGTGGCCTGCTCTCCCTATCCGGTACGTTTAGGACCTACACCTGCACCATGCACTATGAGCCGTGGCCGACTTCTCTCAGCATCGCTGGCGTTCCGCTGGGGGCGCCGACAACGTTGTCGCACGAGCGTGCGGTGACGGTCGATCCATGGCGTCCGGGGGTGGTCATGTGACCGCGGTCTCGTCCTACATCGTCTACGCGCGGGCACTCAATAGGCTGGGTTGGACGCCGGCCGAGTTTGTGGTGGCGGAGTCGTTTGTCGTGCGCCTGCGCGGCATGCTGGGACGGCGTCCGGTTGCCGCCAACGGCCTGCCGCTCGTCATGGCGTTTCCACGCTGCTCTTCGGTCCATACGTGTTTTATGGCCTATCCCATCGACATCGCCTTCATCGATCGCGACGGCAATATCCTCGCGCGCTACGAAAACGTCCGCCCTTGGCGCATGTGCTCCTGCCCCGGCGCCTGGGCCGTACTAGAGCGTCCTTCAATCATTGTTTCGACTCCTGCTCTCCAACGCGTGCCGGCTTAAGAATTGGCGACAGTGGACTTTCGTCATACGAAATTGGGTAAGATGGAGGAGAAGATGCATGGATGTTGAGATCCATCCCAACGCTAAAAAGCACCTGACGGAAAAGCAGGTGCTTAGCGCTTGGCTTGCGGTTACTGAGTGCATTCGTCGCGAGTCGAAGGACGAGCCGCCGAGATGGCTTGCGATTGGATGGCTCCCAGACGGACGAAGCGTGGAGCTTGTCGCGGTCGAGCTTGTCCGTGGGTGGCTTATCATTCATGCCTTGTCTCCAGTCCAGAAGAAATTTTGGCAGGAGATTGAACAGGCTCGGCAAAGGGGTCGATGATGGGCAAGACGTATACGGCCGCTAATGGTCAGGTTGTAACGGATGAAATGATTGACGCGTGGTGCGAGTCGTACGAGCGCGGAGAGTTTCCGGATGGCGAACACACCGTTGGTGGGATCGTGCATGGACGGCCCCCGCTCTCAGGTGAGGGGACGGCAACGCTGTCGGTCAAGATTCCTCTGGGAATGAAGGAGGCCATTCGTCGACGGGCGGCTGCCGAGGGGATGACGCCAAGTGAGTTTGCCCGTGCGGCTCTGAGTGAAAAACTTCTTGCTGCCGGCTGATGCCTCTGACGTGCCGATTTATAGAACCGAGGCTGTGCTCAAAAACTTTTTTAAAATTCTCGGTTGACCGGAACGCGTCCTTGGTTATACTAATCAAGCCTTGAAACAAGGCACACCTCAAATGGCTGGGTAGCTCAGTTGGTAGAGCAGAGGACTGAAAATCCTCGTGTCAGGGGTTCGATTCCCTTCCCCGCCACCTTGAATTGACTAGGACCTCTGCAAAGGGGTCCTTTTCTTTTATTGAGGGCTCTGCGGAAATTGCGTCCCGGAATTTGGCTTCAGAGTGGGATGCGCTTTCCGGCGCTTACTTCCGACGTGCGTGCACATCTCGGGCCCGCCCGCTCAGACATTCCTCCCGCTTTTGCGCCACTTTACAGACCGTTCGGTCGTCTGTCCGCATGCGCGGGTATACTCAAAACGATACTTTTCCTATGCAATACGATGCAGGCTCGGCCTGCACGATCCGAAGGGGGCAGTGATGGAGAGGATACTCGGCGTTAATCTCTCTGGCTGGTTTATTCCCGAGCCTTGGGTGACCCCGTCGCTATACGCGGCGACCGGTGCATCCAACGCGGCCGAGCTGCAGGAGGCCATGGGCACCGCCGCCTATAACGAGCGCATGCGCCGTCATTACGAGACGTTTGTGAGCGAGGACGATTTCCGTCGCATGGCGCAGATCGGCCTCAACGCCGTGCGCCTGCCGGTGCCTTGGTATGCCTTTGGCTCACAGGAGTCCGATGTCTCCTACATCTCGGTTGTCGATTACATCGACCGCGCGATTGAGTGGGCTGCCAAGTACAACATTCGCGTGCTGCTTGACCTGGCGACTGTGCCCGGTGGCCAGGGCGATTCCAACGATTCGCCCGCCACGCCGGAGGCTGTTGCCGAGTGGCATTCGTCCACCAACGGTCGTCATGTCGCACTCGACGTGCTCGAGCGCTTGGCCGATCGCTACGGCGAGGCCGAGAGCCTGCTGGGTATTGAGCTGCTGGATACGCCGCAGATGAGTGTCCGCAAGAGCCTCTTCACCATGACGGATGGCATTCCTGCTCACTACCTGCGCAATTTCTATCGCGATGCTTACGAGCTCGTCCGTTCGTATATGCCCGAGGATAAGATCGTCGTCTTTTCGTCTTCGGGACATCCCAGCGAGTGGAAGCATTTTATGCGCGGCGCTAAGTACAAGAACGTCTACATGGACCTTCACCTGTACCATTACCGCGACGAGCATGCGCTCGACATCACGAGCCCCCGCGGGCTGACGACGGCGATTTCGCGTAACAAGCGCGAGCTTAAAGAAGCGATTTCAACTGGGTTCCCCGTGCTGGTGGGCGAATGGTCGGGCGCGGCGATCTTTGCCAACTCGTCGGTTACGCCCGAGGGCCGCAATGCCTACGAGCGCGTGTTTATCGCCAACCAACTGGCTTCGTTTGCACCGGCTGCCGGTTGGTTCTTCCAAACGTGGAAGACCGAGAAGCGCATTGCAGCATGGGACGCCCGCGCGGCGCTCGGTACGCTCGAGCGTGGCATGATTGAATAGGTTGATATGACGCAAAACAGCGCCCATACGGGCAAACTCTATGTGGTCGGCACGCCCATCGGCAACCTGGGCGACCTGTCCCCGCGCGTTGGCGAGGCGTTTGCCGCCGCCGATGCCATCTGCTGCGAAGACACGCGTGTGACGTCAAAGCTGCTGATGCACCTGGGCATTTCCAAGCCGCTTGTCCGTTGTGACGAGAATGTGATCGCCAGCCGCGCCGCCGGCCTGGTCGACCGTCTGCTGACGGGGGAGACCCTCGCCTTTGCCTCGGACGCCGGCATGCCGAGCGTGTCCGATCCCGGCCAGGCGCTGGTCGAGGCGGCGCGTGAGGCCGATGTGCCCGTCGAAGTTATTCCCGGGCCCTCTGCTTGCGTCACAGCGCTCGTTTCGTCCGGCATTTCCTGCGAGCATTTTTTCTTCGAGGGCTTTTTGGGTCGAAAGCACGGCGACCGTGTGCGCCGTTTGCAGCGCCTTGCCGTGGTGCCCGGCGCGCTCATCTTCTACGAGTCTCCACATCGCATCGTGGCGACGCTCGAGGCCGTGGCGGAGGTCTTTCCCCAACGTGAGGTTGCCGTCTGCCGCGAACTCACCAAGCTGCACGAGGAGGTCTTGCGCGGGCCCGCCGCCCAGCTCGCCGAGGAGCTGCGTGCTCGCGGCGAGGTAAAGGGCGAGATTGCGCTGGTCATCGCGCCGCCGAGCGAGGACGAGGAGGCCGGTATCGTGCCGGTTGGCGCAGCGGCAGCGGATCCCGACGAGGCCCTGCGCGAGGATATCCGCGCCGCGCTCGAGGAGGGAGAGCCCGCCTCTGCGGTGGCCAAGCGCCTGTCTCAGAAGTATTCGCGCCGCAAGCGCGATGTCTATGCCATGGTGCTCGATATGCAATAGATGGAGGATATCCAGCCCTTGCGCTAGAATCATCCCCTGTATGCAACGTTTTTCTGGAGGACAAACCCCATGGATCAAAGCAAGCCTTCGTTCTTTATCACGACGCCCATCTACTACGTCAACGCCGATCCGCACCTGGGCACGGCTTATTCCACCATCATCGCCGACGTTCAGGCCCGTTATCGTCGCTCCGCCGGCTATAACGTCAAGTTCCTGACCGGCATGGACGAGCACGGCGAGAAGGTCGCCGAGGCCGCAGCCAAGCACAACATGACGCCGCAGGAGTGGACCGACAGCCAGGCTCCGCACTTCAAGGAGCTTTGGAGCAAGCTCGAGATTTCCAACGACGACTTCATCCGCACCACCGAGCCGCGCCAGCATCATGCTGTGCAGTACCTGTGGGAGCGCATGAAGGAGTCCGGCTACCTGTATAAGGGCAGCTACGACGGTTGGTATTGCGTGCCTGACGAGACCTACTTCACCGATACGCAGGTCCAGAAGGGCGACGAGGAGTACGGCAGCGTCGGCCAGCACCTGTGCCCCGACTGCCACCGTCCGCTTGAGCGCGTGCAGGAGGAGTCCTACTTCTTTAAGCTTTCCGCCTTCCAGGACAAGCTGCTCAAGCTCTATGACGAGCACCCCGACTTTGTCGAGCCTGCGTTCCGTATGAATGAGGTACGCAGCTTTGTCGAGGGCGGCCTTAATGACCTTTCCGTGAGCCGTACGAGCTTTGACTGGGGCATCCAGGTCCCGTTTGACGAGGGTCACGTGACCTACGTGTGGTTCGATGCGCTGCTCAACTATATGACGGCCGTCGGCTACGGTGTCGACACCGACGAGGCGCGTGCCGAGCTGGCCTATCGCTGGCCCGCGCAGTTCCACATCGTGGGTAAGGACATCATCCGCTTCCACTGCGTCATTTGGCCCGCCATGCTCATGGCCATTGGCGAGGCCCTGCCCGAGCACGTCTTTGCCCACGGCTTCCTGACCGTGCGCAATGCCGAGACTGGCAAGGCCGAGAAGATGTCCAAGAGCCGCGGCAACGCCATCGCTCCGCAGGACGTTATCGACATGCTGGGCGTCGAGGGCTATCGCTACTACTTTATGACCGACGTCGTCCCCGGCACCGACGGTGCCATCAGCTTCGACCGCATGGAGCAGGTCTACAACGCCGACCTGGCCAACAGCTGGGGCAACCTTATCTCGCGTTCGCTCAACATGAGCGGCAAGTACTTTGATGGTTGCGCGCCCGCCAAGCCCGCATCGTTCGATGCGTTCGACAACCCGCTGGCAAAGATCGCCGATGGTCTGGTCGAGCGCTACATGGCCAAGATGGACGTGCTCGATTACGGTGGAGCCAAGGACGAGGTCATGGAGCTCATCCACGCCGCCAACCACTACATCGAGGACTCCGAGCCTTGGGCACTTGCCAAGGACGAGGCCAAGGCTGACGAGCTGGCGTTTGTGATCTACAACCTGCTCGAGGCCATCCGCATTGCCGCTCACCTGCTGATGCCGCTCATGCCCCAGACTTCTGCCGAGGCCCTGCGCCGCCTGTCCTGCGAGGACGAGGCCGCGAGCGACGACCTCAAGGGCATTTGCGCTTGGGGCCTGCTTGCCGGTGGTCAGCCCGTCGAGAAGGGCGAGCCGCTGTTCCCGCGTCTGGGCTAAGCCGCTGCGCGCCATATCGGCAATTTGCTGTTTAGCTGTAAGGGCATGGCCGCAACGGTCCATGCCCTTTTGCTTTACGATGCAGCCACCATGTTAAGGAGGCAACCATGACAACTTCGCCTTTGGCAAACCCCACGGCAACTAGGGAGCTGCTAGAGGAGTTTGGCCTTGCGACCAAGCATCGCCTGGGCCAGAACTTCCTGATCGACAACCATGTGATCGAACGTATCTGTGAGCTCGCTGAGCTTGCGGGCGATGAGCGCGTGCTCGAGGTCGGCCCGGGTTGCGGCACGCTGACGTTGGCCCTGCTGCAGGAGGCGGCGTGCGTTACGTCGATTGAGGCAGATCCCGAGCTCGAGCCGGTGCTCGATGCTCACGCCGCTGACTATGCCAACTTCCGCTTTATCATGGGCGACGCGCTCAAAGTGACGCCGGAGCAGATTGAGCAGGCCGCCGGTGGTGAACCCACGGTGTTTGTCGCGAACTTGCCCTATAACGTGGCGGCGACAATCATCCTGCAGTTCTTCCAGACGATGCCCGCGCTCAAGCGCGCCGTCGTCATGGTGCAAAAGGAGGTTGCCGATCGCATTGCCGCAGTGCCGGGCAACAAGACCTATGGCGGCTATACGGCAAAGCTCGGCCTGTATGCGCAGGTTACGGGTCGCTTTGAGGTGCCGCCGCGTTGCTTTATGCCGGCGCCGCACGTGGACTCGGCCGTCGTGCGTATCGACCGTGTTGACGGCGTGGTACCCGAAGGACTCGATCGCGAATTTGTGGCCCGCGTGATTGATGCTGCATTTGCTCAGCGTCGCAAGACCATTCGCAACTCCATGAGCGCCAACGGCTTTGCCAAGGACGTGCTCGATGCCGCCTTTGAGGCTTGCGGTATCGCATCCACCACGCGCGCCGAAACGCTTGATGTTGCCGACTTTGTCCGCCTGGCCCAGGAGCTAATCCATGACGCTTAATGCCGAACGCGTGACGTTTACCAAGAAAAAGAAGACGGTTGCTTGTCCCGTGCCCTTGGCGCCGCTTGCCGACACGCATGCGCATCTGCTTTCGTTTTGGGGCAAGGATGTGCCCGAGACGCTCCTGCGTGCCAAGGCCGCGGGCGTCGACCTGTTGGTGACGATGTTCGACCCCATTGCCGACAAGCGCAGCGTGGCGGACTATAGCGACTGGCTGGTGCGCGAGATTCTTCCGATGCAGGATATCCCGCAGATCAAGTATCTTGCCGGCGTGCATCCGTATGGCGCGCCGGACTATACCGACGACGTTCACGCACAGGTCGTTGCCGCACTCGATGACCCCTTATGCGCCGGTATTGGCGAAATCGGCCTGGACTACCACATGGACTATGACGACGATATCGCGCCGGCACCCCATAACGTGCAGATTGATTGCATGGCGCGCCAGCTCGAGCTTGCCGTGCGCCGCAATGTGCCGGTGGAGCTGCACCTGCGTCACGAGGACTCGGATGGGGAGCGCACCTCGCACGTTGATGCGTACAACGTACTGCGCGAGGTGGGTGTGCCCCAGGCTGGTTGTGTGCTGCACTGTTTTGGCGAGGACCGCGCCACGATGGAGCGCTTTGTGGAGCTGGGCTGCTATATCGCCTATGGTGGTGCGGCCACCTTTAAGCGCAACGACGACGTGCGCGAGGCATTTGCGGCAACCCCACTCGATCGAATTTTGTTCGAGACGGATTGCCCGTATATGGCTCCAGAGCCCATCCGCGGTCTTGAATGCGAGCCCGCAATGATCTCCATTACGGCAAACGCGCTGGTTAACGACCGTGTCGATCGTACCGGCGAGGATGCTGAGGCAATCGCGCAAGCCGCTTGGGAGAATGCCTGCAAACTTTTTCAAAAATAGTTCTTGCGTTCGTGGTGGCGCTCCGTTATTCTAATTCCTGCACGCGGGCGTGGCGGAATTGGCAGACGCGTACGGTTCAGGTCCGTATGGGGGCAACCCCATGAAGGTTCAAGTCCTTTCGCCCGCACCATTGATTGAAAGAGCTCCCAGCAATGGGGGCTTTTTTGTTATGGGCCCATCACAGGGACTTGAACCTGTGAAGGAGCGAGCGTAAAGAAAACGCGGAGCGTTTTTAGCGAGCTGGCGAGGACGCCGGCAGGCGGCCGAAGCCGGTGCGGATCCGCGAAGCGGATACGCGGACGTCCTTTCGCCCGCACCATTGATTGAAAGAGCTCCCAGCAATGGGAGCTTTTTTGTTATGGGCCTCTTGTTGATGTCATGTTGCTGCTTCGTGCGGGTATCCTAGTGCCAACGTGTGCCTATCAGAGGAGAGACCATGCTGTTGTCCGGTATCATCGCCGCCCTTACCAGCCTTTTGATTCCCATCATCATCCTGTTGCTGCTGCTTCCTAACGCCTGCTATGTCGTTGAACAACAGCATGCCGTGATCATTGAGCGTCTGGGCAAGTTTAACCGCATCGTCAACGCGGGCTTCCACATGAAGGTGCCCGTGATCGACCGCAAGGCCGCCACGGTGAGTCTGCGCACCATGAAAAACGGTTTTGGCATCGACGTTAAGACCCAGGACAACGTGACCATCGGCCTTGAGGTCTCTGCTCAGTACCACGTGAGCTATGACATGGGCGCCGGCCCGGCAGATTCGGGTATCTACAAGAGCTACTACATGCTGCAGGAGCCCGTCGACCAGATGCGTGACTTCATCACCGACGCCCTGCGCTCTTCGATTCCCGTCTACACACTCGATGAGGTCTTTGCCAAGAAGGATGACATCGCCAAGGATGTCAACGCTACCGTTTCTGAGCAGATGGCCGCCTACGGCTTCACCCTCGTGTCGACGCTCATCACCAAAATCGCACTGCCGACCGAGGTCGAGAACTCCATGAACGACATCAACGCCGCCCAGCGCAAGCGCGCTGCGGCACAGGAGCTCGCTGAGGCCGACCGCATCAAGCGCGTCACCGAGGCGACCGCCGAGGCCGAGGCAATGGAAAAGGCGGGCGAGGGCATCGCCAACCAGCGCAAGGCCATCGCGCTGGGTATCAAAGATTCGCTCGAGATCATCCAAGAGACGGGTGTCGGCAATGACGAGGCCAACCAACTGTTCATGTTTACGCAGTGGTCCGAGATGATGACGGAGTTCGCTCGCACGGGTAAAACCTCGACGGTCGTGCTGCCGAGCGACTTTTCGCAGTCGGCCTCGATGTTCGAGCAGATGCTGACCGCCAGCAAAGTTCAAAACGATTCGAAGGAGTAGACGCGCGTGAAATACACCGTCGTTTGCGTCGGTAAGCTCAAGGAGCGCTTTTGGAAGGACGCGTGCGCTGAGTACACCAAGCGCCTAGGTGCCTATGCCAAGGTTGATATCCGCGAGGTGGCCGATATCGACCCGGCTAAGGCGGGCGGCGTGGATGCCGCGCGCGACAAGGAGGGGGCGGCAATTCTTGCTGCATTGCCGTCTCGGGCGCATGTGATCCTGCTGGCTATCGAGGGCAAGGAGCGTTCGAGTGAGGAGCTCTCGGCGCGGCTCGACGATCTTATGCTGCGTGGTAACAGCGACATCGCCTTTGTAATCGGCGGATCGGACGGCGTGAGCGATGACGTGCGCGCCCGCGCCGACGAGATGCTCAGCTTTGGACACATTACCTTGCCGCATAACCTGGCGCGTGTGGTGCTGCTAGAGCAGATTTACCGTGCCTGCAAGATCAGTCGTGGCGAGCCGTATCACAAATAGGTCGGCAATACGAAACAATGGCGTGGGACAATAGCTTTCGTTTTTGAAGAGCGTGTCTGAGAGGACTATGAGATATGAAGATTGGGTTTGTCGGTTTTGGCAATATGGCGAGCGCTATGGCCGATGGCTGGATCGCTGCCGGTGTAGCTGCGAGCGACATGTGCGCCTGTGCGGGTCGCTACGACGCACTGGTTGAGCGCTGCGAGGCGCGCGGCATGGTCGCCTGCCACGATGCCGCCGAGGTCGTCGCCGCATCCGATATCGTGGTCGCTGCGGTCAAACCGTACATGATCGAGAAGGTATTCGCCCCGCTCAAGGATGCTCTTGCCAAAAAGGTCGTTCTGTCGGTTGCCTGGACCTGGGACAGTGCCAAGTGGGAGCAGGTCCTGCCGGGCGTTGCGCATATCTCGACGGTGCCCAACACACCGGTTTCGGTGGACGAGGGCGTCATCGCTTGCGAGAAGGCTTCCACGCTTAGTGATGAGCAGAGCGCAGTGGTGCTTGATCTGCTTGGCAAGCTCGGTGCGGTGGTCGAGCTCGATACGAGCCTGCTGTTTGTGGGCGGCACGGTGGGTGGTTGCGCTCCGGCATTTGTCGCTATGGCAATCGAGGCCCTGGGCGATGCGGCGGTCAAGCACGGTATCCCGCGTGCCGATGCCTATCGCATTGTGAGCCAGATGGTGCTGGGTACGGCAAAGCTGCAGCTTGCAACTGGCCAGCATCCTGCGGCGATGAAGGATGCCGTATGCTCGCCCGGCGGCGCCACCATCAAGGGCGTCATCGCGCTCGAGGATGCCGGCATGCGCAGCGCCCTGGTCAAGGCCATCGACGCCACCCTTCAGTAAAACCTTCCATTTAGGGACAGGTTTATTTTGGCTGGTTTTCCTGCGGTTTTATCTCTATAGCAAAAAGCGCCCCGCAACTGGCTCAATTCCAGTTGCGGGGCGCTTGCGTTTGCCCAGATAAAACCGACCAAAATAAACCTGTCCCTTTTTGGCAGGTTAGTCCCAGAAGCTGTCTTCCTCATCCTCGGACTTGGGTCCGCGGTCGACGTACATCTTATGGGTACGCTTCTCCATTACAAAGGCAAGAATCGCAAATAACAGGATGCCGCCGGCGAAAAGGATGGCAAAACCGGTGCGGGTGCCAAACAAAAAGGAAAAAACTGCGTCCATTGGGTGCCTTCTTGCGTAGTTGAGTTGGGTCGTAAACGCTCATAAGTATATACTTGCCCATACATGTACAAGGTTGCAACCTAAATGGAATGTATATCGCCGGAGGATCTAATGCTTGATATCAAGTTTGTTCGCGAGAACCCCGATGCCATCGATGTCGCCATGGCTAACCGCCAGACGTCTTGGGATCGCGAGAAGTTCTTTGAGCTCGACGACGAGCGTCGTGCCGTCATCACCGAGGTCGAGGAGCTCCAGGCTACGCGCAATGCCGAGTCCAAGAAGATCGGCGCCCTGATGAAGGAGGGCAAGAAGGACGAGGCCGAGGCCGCCAAGGAGGCCGTGCGCGCCGTCAACGAGAAGATTGACGGTCTGGCCGAGCGTCGTACTGCCCTCGAGCAGGAGCAGTACGACTTCATGGCTCACCTGCCCAACATTCCTTGCGAGGCCACGCCGTACGGCAAGGACGAGGACGAGAACATTGAGCGCCGTCGTTGGGGCACCCCGCGCGAGTTCGACTTCGACTTTAAGCCGCACTGGGATCTGGGCACCGATCTGGACATCCTCGACTTCGAGCGTGGCAATAAGCTCTCCGGCAGCCGCTTTACCGTTCTCGGTGGCGCCGGCGCCCGCCTGGAGCGCGCCCTCATCAACTTCTTCCTCGATACGCACACCAGCCGTGGCTTCAAGGAGTGGTGGCCGCCTATCGTCGTCAAGCGTCAGACCATGTTTGGCACGGGCCAGCTGCCCAAGTTCGAGGACGACGCCTATCACGTCTCGGGCGACAACTTCCTGATCCCCACCGCCGAGGTCGTGCTTACCAACCTGCACGCCGGCGAGGTCCTCGATGCCGACACCCTGCCGCGCCGCTACACCGCCTTCACCCCCTGCTTCCGCGAGGAGGCCGGTTCCGCCGGTCGCGACACCCGCGGCATCATCCGTCAGCACGAGTTCGACAAGGTCGAGATGGTCAAGTTCGCTAAGCCGGAGGAGTCCGACGAGGAGCTCGAGAGCATGACCGCCGAGGCCGAGTACCTGCTGCAGCAGCTGGGCCTTCCGTATCGCGTGATTAGCCTGTGCACCGGCGACTTGGGCTTCTCTGCCCGTCAGACCTACGACGTCGAGGTCTGGCTGCCGAGCTACAACGCCTACAAGGAGATCAGCTCCTGCTCCAACTGCGGTGACTTCCAGGCTCGCCGCGCCAACATCAAGTATCGCGACCCCGAGAACTTCAAGGGTTCGCGCTACCTGCACACCCTCAATGGTTCCGGCCTGCCGGCCGGCCGCACCATGGCCGCCATTCTGGAGAACTACCAGAACGCCGACGGCACCATCACGATCCCCGAGGTTCTGCGTCCTTACATGGGTGGTCTCGAGAAGATCGAGCCGGTCGCGTAAGTTGGCTGCATAGGGGATATGCAAGGGCGCTCCTTCGGGGGCGCCCTATTTCGTGCGTAGGTCCATACCATGCCGTGCGGACAGCTCAATAGAAAATACACGAACAACTGTTCTGTATACAGCCATCTACCTGCTATGCTTTTGCTAAATAAGAGCGAGAGAAGGGGGACGCGATGGAGCTGTTTGATGATCGGGTGGTTTTGTTTGAGAGCGACGAGGGTGGGGAGTACCTGCTTGTAACGTGTGAGCCGTCTGGCATGGGTGGCCTGGTGGTTCGACAGACGAGTGAGGGTCCGTTGACACAATGGTGCTTTGAGGAGTCGCCGCATGTGGTCGAGACCTTTGTGATGCACGAGGGACTTGTGGCGCTGGAGCACTTCTATGGAGTTGGGACTTCCAACCAGGTTGCGCGCATGCTGAGCATCTCGTTTGCCGATTATGATTGTGCCCAGCGGGTGAGATCGCTCCTGAGGGAACTTGATGCCAAGTTCGACGTGATCGAAAAGCCAATCGATCGTACGGGGAACAGCGGTATATGCGGAGCAGCATGACAAAACTGCGTTCCACAAAAAAGTTTGAGATTGTGCTTGACTCCAATAAGCTAAAGTGGTTTTATATGTCTTGCGCTGCGGCGTTACCTCAGCTGGATAGAGGGTCTGACTACGAATCAGAACGTCATAGGTTCGAATCCTATACGCCGCACCAATTGAGCTTTAAGCCTCCGGAAACGGGGGCTTTTCCTTTACGGGGGCATTGCGGAGATTCGAACCTCGTTCGAGGCGCGAGCGTCAAGAAAACGCGGAGCGTTTTTAGCGAGCGGGCGAGTCCGCCGACAGGCGGGCGAAGCCGGTGCGGATCCGCGCAGCGGATGCGCGGAATCCTATACGCCGCGCCAATTGAACTTGAAGCCTCCGGAAACGGAGGCTTTTCTTTTATGACGACGTCGCATGGGTCCGAACCTCGGTCGGGGCGCGGGCGTGAAGCGGACGATTTCCTGTCGACTCGTGTAAGATTCCGAGTAGGTGTCGCGGCCCATCCGCGACCACTTCTTCTCTCAACGACCGATCAGGGTGATACTTCGTGGCAGAGCGTCCGACATACAAGCTCAGGTTTCTCGATCCCAAGAAGCGCTTTCCGGCGATGCCCGAGCAGCCTGCGGGACGCTCATATGGCGTGGTCTGGAAACTCTTTGGCGAGGACCAGCATGAATCTTGTTATGTCGTCGAATTCGTTGGCAAAAGTCATGTGTCGCTTTTGGGCTACGTAAGCGTTTCGGGTGAGGTGTACAAGGTGGACCGCCCCGTTAGCGAGGCTCCGCTGCCCAACGATCCCGACATGGAACTGGTCCTTGACGAGTCGGATTCCAGTATTGGTGAGATTATGGTAAGGGAAGCCAGCGGTGCAATGCGTACGTGCGCGCGAACCGTCGGCTCTCCCGAAGGCCCCATGCGCGAGCAGTCCGATCACGAGACATGGAATTCGGCCCGCTCCCTTCCTTACGGCGAGTTCATGGCGTCGATGTTCCTGCGCTACGTGATATTTGCCAACTCCGAAAGCGCTGTTGCGAACACGGCGGACGCCGACGGTCTCGATGCGGACATGCAAAACGTTGTCGACAAGATCAAGCTCGTAAAGTTGCCCGAGCCGGTCGAGGTGTTTTTGGGCTTTAACACGGCACCGCTACCTGACGCTATCGAGACGTTGCTCTACCGCGTTGACCATGCCGAGAATCCGAGCGGTATCGAGCGTTATGCCGCCGCCCTTATGAGCGAGGTCGACTTGCCCCGTCTGCGCACCATTGCCGCCAAGTCCGAAATGAGCCTAGCGCGCATCGACCGGTCGAAGCTGTTCTATCTCAATTTTGATCGTAGCCTGCTGGACCAGGGCGAGATTGACATGCTGCTTGCCATCGAGTGCCGTCTCAACCGCCTCTCCGGCATCCTCGAGCGCATCGGGGCCGGATTGGCCCCTGCGGCATCCTCGCCGAGCCTTGAGGGCTGCGCGCTCTTTGATGCGTGGCATATCGCCAAGACGACCAACGATGTTCCCCGACTGCTCGATACGGCCTCGAGCGATAACCCGTGGGGCAAACCGGGTACGGTGGCTTGCCAGCCGGGCGGCGAGTGGGACGTGCGCACCCGTTTTGCGCGAATCGTTGAGGCGCTCAACGTGGTCACGCGGCTCGACTATACCTATCGGGCAAACGTTGCCGAGGGGATTATGCTCGTTCGGTTTGGGCACTCTGTCGTGAATGCCATGCCGCAACGTGAATACGACGCTCAAGATGACGCCTGGCGCGAGCTGGACGAGGACACGCGCACGATCTGGTCCGCGGAGCACGATGCGCGCGTGGCAATCACGCTTGCAGCAGCGTGTTTTGCCGCGGGCACCTGCATCACGCGCTGCTATGTGCAGATTGCTGCTCCCGACGGTGAGCAGGGCGAGCGCGTTGTCGCAACATATTTCTTTGGGCGCGCGGCCTATCTGGCCGATTGCGTGCCTGTTGCCAAGGATCTTGAGAGCATGGACATGGACGATATGCCTGTCTCTTATACACATCTCCGAGCCCACGAGACATGCGCAGATATCGTAT
>URKT01000045.1 GCA_900548495.1 uncultured Collinsella sp.
CGATCGGCTCGCGTCCCGCCAAGCGCGGTCTGGGCGCCAAGTCGCTCGATGACCTGCGTACCATCCCGTGGATCTTCAGCTGGAGCCAGGCGCGCATTAACCTGGCCGCTTGGTACGGTCTGGGCACCGCCTGCGAGCAGCTGGGCGATCTTGACCAGCTCAAGGCTGCCTACCAGGAGTGGCCGTTCTTCCGCACCTTTATCGACAACATCGAGATGTCGATTGCTAAGACCGATCAGCGCATCGCCAAGATGTATCTGCATCTGGGCGACCGCGATGATCTGTCCAAGAAGGTCTTTACCGAGATGCAGCTCACCCGTAAGTGGGTCCTTGCCATCGTCGGTGATGAATGGCCGCTGCAGCGTCGTCGCGTGCTCGGCTGCGCCGTTCGCGTGCGTAACCCCTACGTCGACGCCCTGTCCATCGCCCAGGTCCGCGCCCTTCGCGAGGTGCGTATGAACCAGGACGAGATGGCAGAGGAGAAGAAGGCTGAGTACATGAGCCTGATTCTTTCGACTGTGACCGGCGTCTCGGCAGGATTGCAGAACACGGGGTAATCGATAGCCCTGTGGCTCTCACCGGGACCCGTCGGGTTTCCCTCTGAATGCGTCCTCGCACTTGAAGCCCCCTTATCCTGCTCCTTCGGAGCTGCGGATAAGGGGGCTTCGTGCTGCGGAATGCATTCAGAGGGAAACCCGACGGGTCCCTTCGTCCTCGGTCTTCTGGGATTGGGGCTGGAGAGAATTAGGTGCGCTTCGCGCGTTTTGGATGGGGTCTATCCCGGTGGCGCATTTGGCGCTTCTCGCCTTACGACTGTAGCGGCCGCGGTCCCGTTTGGGGTCGCGGCCGTTTTGTTGTGGGTCAAATATGAACGTTGTGTTAATGAGTCGGTGGACGGTGGTGTTTTTCGGTGAGCGGCGTATCCTTCCAACGGTTAATCTAGTGTGTCAGTTGAAAGGAAGAGGGCGCTCGTCATTGTTTGAATGTGAACTGCCGTTTGACCACAAGACGTTGCATCTGGAGCTCGAGGATAAGAACTTCGCGGGTGTGATGGAAGGTCATCAAAACGAGTTTAAGACCACGAAATCGCAGGAAGAGCTGGTAGGGGAGTCGCTTGCCAACCCTTATGGCTCGCCGTCGCTCGAGGAGCTTTGTGCTGGCAAGAAGGATATCGTCATCATTAGCTCCGACCATACGCGTCCCGTTCCCTCGCGTGTGACGATGCCTATTCTGCTGCATCACATCCACTCCGCTGCGCCTGAGGCACGCGTTCGCATTCTTGTTGCTACGGGTATGCATCGTCCGTCGACGCACGAGGAGCTCGTCAACAAGTACGGCGAGGAGATCGTTGCCAACGAGGAAATCGTTATGCACGTCGCGACCGATGACAGCATGATGAAAAAGATCGGCACCCTGCCTTCTGGCGGCGAGTGCATCATCAACAAGATTGCTGCCGATTGCGATCTGCTGCTTGCCGAGGGCTTTATTGAGCCGCACTTCTTTGCTGGCTTCTCTGGCAGCCGCAAGTCCGTGCTGCCCGGCATTGCCAGTTACAAGACCATCATGTACAACCACAACGGTCAGTTTGTGAACGATTCCCATTCGCGTGCCGGCAACCTGTGCCACAACCACGTGAGCGAGGACATGTTTGCCGCTGCCGAGATGGCTCACCTTGCCTTTGTGCTTAACGTGGTGCTCAACGGCAAGCACGAGGTCATCGGCTCCTTTGCCGGCGACATCCACAAGGCGCACGAGGCTGGCTGCGAGTTCGTGAAGAGCCTTGCCGGCGTTGAGCCCGTTGAGTGCGAGATTGCCATCACCACCAACGGTGGCTACCCACTCGACCAGAACATCTACCAGGCCGTGAAGGGCATGTGCTCTGCCGAGGCTACGCTTCCCGAGGGCGGTGTGATCATCGACGTCGCCGGCTGTGCCGACGGTCACGGTGGCGAGGGCTTCTATCACAACATCGCCGACAATGATCCGGCAGAGTTTGAGCGCGCCTGCATCGACCGTCCTAAGGACGAGACCCTGCCCGACCAGTGGACGAGCCAGATCTTTGCTCGCATCCTGGCGCATCACCCTGTGATCATGGTCACCGACCTGTGCGATCACCAGATGATCAAGGATATGCACATGACGCCGGTCAACACCCTCGATGAGGCGCTCAAGCTCGCCTTTGAGATGAAGGGTGCCGATGCCAAGGTGGCCGTCATTCCCGATGGCCTGGGCGTTGTCGTCGCACAGCACTAGTACGCGGCCTAAACGAATCGTTTATAACCGACAAGAAAGATAAGGTTTTATGCTTACCAAACTCCTCTGCGAATTCGGCGCAACGGCCCTCATGATCATCTTTGGCGTGGGCGTGCACTGCGATACCGTGCTTAAGGGTACCAAGTATCAGGGCTCCGGCCATATGTTTGCCATCACCACTTGGTCTTTTGGCATCTCGGTCTGCCTGTTTGTCTTTGGTGGCGCCGTGTGCATGAACCCGGCTATGGTGCTTGCCCAGTGCATCGTCGGTCTGGTGCCGTGGAGCAGCTGCATCCCCTTCATGATTGCCGATATGCTCGGCGGCTTTGCGGGTGCCGTGATCGCATGGTTGATGTATGCCGATGAGTTCAAGGCTTCCGATGGTGTCATCGATCCCATTGCTCAGCGCAACATCTTCTCGACCAACCCCACCACCGAGGGTACGAACTATGCCCGTAATTTCTTCTGCGAGGCTATCTGCACCTTTGTGTTCATCAGCGCCATCCTTGCTGCTGCTAACCGTGCTGGCGAGAACGTCCTGATGCTCGCTATCTGCGTCGGTCTGATCGTTTGGGCTGTTGGCATGGGCATGGGAGGTATCACTGGCTTCGCCATGAACCAGGCCCGTGACCTTGGTCCTCGCATGGCCTATCAGGTGCTGCCGATTAAGAACAAGGCTGACAACAACTGGAAGTACGGCCTGCTTGTTCCTGGCATCGCTCCGTTTGTCGGTGCCGCTCTGGCCGCGCTGTTTGTGCATGGTTTCTTGGGCATGTTCTAGGCCAAGACAATTGATATAACGCCCGGGTCCGGCATAGGTTAACTTTCCGCCGCGTCCTCGGACATGCAAGAAGCTCCCGCTGCGCACTTCGTGCGGCGGGAGCTTCTTGCGTCCTGCGGAATGCGGCGGAAAGTTAACCTATGCCGGACCCTGCGGGAATCCAGTTGCCTTCGAACAAGCAGCCCAACATATATATCTGAATATAGATGGGAGGGGCTTGTTGCTGTTGGGGGCGTTGAAGTGTGAATGACACTTTGGGATGCGTGGCGGCCTGGGTTGGGTCGATGATTTGGGATGAGCTTCTTACTTAGGTGAAGAGGGGCTTTATGGCTGAGAGGTAGTCTTTGGCTACGTCGGCTTTGTTTGCTTGGAAGTTGTGCCAGGCCCACCATTGGACCATTCCTACGAAGCTTGAGGCTATGTGGTGTAGTAAGAAGCTGCGGTCCATGGTGGCGGCGGGGCCTGCGGGGTCGACGGGGACGGTTTCGGCTGCGCGCGTCATGATGGTCTTGCGGAGGCAGTCGGCGAAGACGCGTGAGCCGGTGCCGGCTACGAGGGCGCGTACACCCTGACGACGATCCCAGAGGTTGTTGAGGATATGCTCGACTTGCACGAGTGGGTCGTCGAGCGGCGTACCATCGTCGTCGAGGGCGTGGGTGCAGATGTCGTTCACGAGCTCGGACAGTAGGTCGTCTTTGCTCTTAAAGAGGCCGTAGAATGTCGCGCGGCCTACGTGGGCACGAGCGATGATGTCGCCGACGGTAATCTTGCCGTAATCCTCTTCGCGTAGCAGCTCGGAGAACGCTGCAACGATGGCAGCGCGGCTTTTTTCTTTGCGGGCATCCATGGCTATGCATCCACGTCAACGAGTAGACAACGGAGCGTGCCAGAGCAACCCTCGTAGGGGCGCTTGCCGGCGCCGTAGCCGACGGCCTCGATGTGGTAGCGTGCCGGCAGGTGCTCGGACGTGCGCAGCGCGGTGACGATGGCGGCGCCCGTGGGCGTCACGAGCTCGCCAGCGACCGGTGCGGGCGTGAGGGCGATATTGCCCGCCTGGCACAGGTTGACGACAGCGGGGACGGGAATGGGCATAAGGCCGTGGGCGCAGCGAATGGTTCCGTGGCCTTCGGAGAGCGACTCGACCACGATGTCCTCAATACCTAGGTCATCGAGGCAGATGGCGACAGAGCAGACGTCGACGATGGAATCGACGGCGCCTACCTCGTGGAACATGACGGTCTCGGGCGTTTTGCCGTGAGCCTTTGCCTCGGCATCGGCGAGTACGGAAAAAATGGCGAGGGCACGACGCTTGGCACCATCGCTTAGCCGTGAGCCATCGATGATGGCGGTGACATCCGCCAAAGAACGGTGGTGATGGTGGTGGGCGTGATGGTGACCCTCATGGTCATGCTCGTGGCAGTGCTCGTGTTCGTGCTCGTCATGGTCATGATGGTGGTGCTCATGCTCGTGCATGTGCTCGGCAGCTGCTTCGTTGCCGTAGAGCCAGGCCATATCGTGGTCGTGGTTCTCGAGCTCCTCTGCAAGCTGGACGTCAAAATCACAGGCGTCGATGCCATGCTTGTTTGCACGCGTGACGGCGATCGTAAAGCCGTCGACCGGCAGTGTGGCGAGCTGTTCGCGCAGGTGCTCCTCGCTGGCGCCCAGGTCGAGCAGGGCCGCGACGGTCATGTCGCCGCTGATGCCCGAGGTGCCGTCGATGATAAGCGTGTGCTGATGGTTGGACATGGAATGCTCCTTAACGGGCGCAGGGTGTGCCGGCGCTCAGATGATTGATAAGACTTGCCTGGTAGGCGGCACCAAAGCCGTTGTCGATATTGACGACCGATACGCCGCTGGCGCAGGAGTTGAGCATGGCGAGCAGTGCGGCTACGCCACCAAAACTTGCGCCGTAGCCCACGCTGGTGGGAACGGCGATGACCGGACAGCTCACCAGACCGCCGACAACGCTCGCCAGCGCGCCTTCCATGCCGGCGATGGCGATGACCACCTGTGCCTGGGCAAGTTCCTCGGCATGCGCGAGCAGGCGGTGCAGGCCTGCGACACCTACGTCGTAGAGGCGGTCGACCTCGTTGCCATAGAATTCGGCCGTCAACGCGGCTTCCTCGGCGACGGGCAGGTCGCTCGTACCGGCGCAGGCGACAACGATGCGTCCGTTGCCGGTAGGGGAGGGCTTGCCTCCCACGAGGGCGAGCTGTGCGTCCGGGACATATCCCAGGTCGATGTCGTTGCCGAGAAGCTCCGAGGTACGGGCTGCTTTTTTGCTGTCCAGGCGCGTGACCAGGATGCGCTCCTGACCGGCATCGCGCAGCGCTTCGATAATGGCGGCAATTTGCTCGGCGGTTTTACCGGCGCCGTAGACAACCTCGCCGGCTCCCTGGCGCACCCCGCGCGAAAGATCGAGCTGCGCAAAACCCAGATCAGCGGTTGGCGCCGTCTGGAGGCGCGTGAGGGCGACTGCCGGGGTGACTACTCCGTCGGCAACATCGCTCAGCAATTGCTCAAGATCTCGCTTATCCATATATGTTCCCTTCGACGGCGCAAAGTCTAGCACTCAAAGGGTATGTTTCCGAACACTAAGACAAAATTGTTCGGAAACTATAGGACAGACTGATTCAATTGTTAGACGGATCGGCTAGTCACGCAGGATGATGTCCATGGCGAGCATCAGGTTGCGCTCATCGATGGCAAACGGGGCGGCTTCGCGCGTCTTGGGCTTGGCGCAAAACGCGATGCCCGTGCCCGCGGCCTGAATCATGGGGATGTCGTTGGCGCCGTCGCCGATCGCGACGGTGTGGGCCATGTCGACACCGCACTCAACCGCCCAATCCAGCAGCTGGATGAGCTTGGACTCCTTGGTCACGATGTCTGCCGCCAGCTTACCGGTGAGCTTGCCGTCCACGACCTCCAGGCGGTTAGCGAGGCAAAAGTCGATGCCCGCGGCGGCCACGATCTTGTCGGCGACTTCGTGAAAGCCGCCGCTTACCACGCCGACCTTCCAGCCCTTGCTGTGTGCCGAGCGCACAAGCTCCAGCGCGCCGGGGGTAAACGTCACGCGCTCAAAGGTGTGCTCGAATACGCTCTCATCCAAGCCGGCAAGCAGCCCCACGCGTTCCTCGAGCGCCTGCTTAAAGTCGAGCTCGCCGCGCATGGCGCGCTCGGTGATCTGCGCTACCTGCTCGCCCACGCCGGCCTCCTCGCCCAACAGGTCGATGACCTCCTGGTTGATGAGCGTGGAGTCGATATCCATAACGATGAGGCGTGCGGTCATGACGGGCCTTTCCGAGTGCGGTTGTATTGGGGCACATTGTCGCACGCCGCGCGCTTGGGCGACGGCCAGGCCGCGTCAATTGTTTCGTCTCCGTCAAGTCTTTGGGCAAGAGCTACTTTTTCGCTGCACATCGACGCGGGTGCGATAAGATAGAACGCCATGCCCGGCTGCGCGGTTTACGCAGGCTGGGCAAATCTGTACGACGCCGCCCGGAACGACACGGGGCGGCACAGATCCATAAAGGAGGATCACTGGTATGAGCCAGACCCGTCCCATCGATGAGCATTCCATGCACACCCGTACCTGCGGCGAGCTTCGCTTCGAGAACGTGGGCGAAGAGGTCACCCTCACCGGTTGGGTGAGCCGTCGCCGCGACCACGGCGGCCTTATCTTCTGTGACCTTCGCGACCGCGAGGGCATCACGCAGCTCACCTTCGACCCCGAGCACTCCGACGGCGATGCCTTTAAGATCGCCGAGACCATGCGTCCCGAGTGGCCCATCAAGATCCACGGCGTCGTGCGCGCTCGTGGCGAGGAGACCACCAACACCAAGCTCGCGACCGGCGAGATCGAGGTCCTGACCGACCACGCCGAGGTACTCAATACGTCCGTCACCCCGCCGTTCCAGATCGAGGACGGCATCGAGACCAGCGAGGACACCCGCCTGCGCTATCGCTATCTGGACCTCCGTCGTCCCGAAATGATGGCCAACCTCAAGCTGCGCTCCGACTTTACTTTTGCCATTCGCGAGGCGCTGCACAACCGTGAGTTCATGGAGGTCGAGACGCCCTCCCTGTTTAAGTCCACGCCCGAGGGCGCCCGCGACTTCATCGTTCCCAGCCGTATTCAGCCGGGCAACTTCTACGCCCTGCCGCAGTCCCCGCAGCTCCTGAAGCAGCTGCTCATGGTCGGTGGCGTCGAGCGCTACTACCAGGTTGCCAAGTGCTTCCGCGACGAGGACCTGCGTGCCGACCGTCAGCCCGAGTTCACCCAGGTCGATATCGAGATGTCCTTCGTGGACCAGAACGATGTCATGAGCGCGCTCGAAGAGGTTCTTGCCGATGCCTTCGGTCGCATGGGTGTCGAGATGCCCACGCCGCTGCGTCGCATGAACTACTGGGAGGCCATGGACACCTATGGCTCCGACAAGCCCGATACTCGCTACGGCATGCACTTGGTCGACCTGACCGACATCTTTGCCAACTCCAAGTTCAAGGTCTTTGCGACCGCCGCAAATGAGGAGGGCTCTGTCGTCAAGGCCATCAACGCCAAGGGCGCCGGTGCCTGGGCACGTGCCAAGATCGATAAGCTCGCCGGCGTGGCCTCCACGTTTGGCGCCAAGGGCCTGGCATGGATCGCCTTCCGCGAGGACGGCTCCATCAACAGCCCCATCGTCAAGTTCTTCTCGGACGAGGAGATGGCGGCTCTGCGCGAGCGCATGGACGTCGAGCCCGGCGACCTTGTGATGTTCGCCGCCGGCCCGCGCCTGCTCTCCGACGAGATCCTGGGCGGCATGCGTTCTCACATGGCCAATGCGCTCGAGATCAAGCGCGAGGGTCACGACTTCCTGTGGGTCGTCAACTTCCCGCTGTTCCATTGGGACGAGGATCGCAAGGCCTATGCTGCCGAGCACCAGCCCTTTACCCTGCCGACCGAGACCGACATCGCCAAGATCGAGGCCGATCCGCTGGCGGCTGGTTCTTGCACCTACGACTTTGTCATGGACGGCTTTGAGGCTGGCGGCGGCGGTATGCGTATCCACAACGCCGAGATGCAGATGTCCATGCTCAAGCTCCTGGGCTTTACCGAGGAGCGTGCCGAGTCGCAGTTTGGCTTCCTCATGGAGGCCCTCAAGTTTGGTGCGCCCCCGATGGGCGGTTTCGCTCTGGGCCTGGACCGCGTGTGCATGCTGCTCACCGGCTCCGACTCCATCCGCGACGTCATGGCGTTCCCCAAGACGGCCAGCGGCTCCGACCTCATGTCGGGCGCCCCGAGTGCCGTTTCCGGCGCCCAGCTCAAGGACGTCAGCCTGCGCCTGATGTAGGCGAGCGACTACATATTGCCCGTTGCGAGGGAAGGACGCGTGCCTTCCCTCGTTTTTTATACGCCGAGGTTGCGAGGGTATAGGTTGACTGGGCGTCGCGGAAACTACGTCCCAGAATTTGCGTCCAAAACGGGTCGCAGTTTCCCAAACAGGCCCCTTTGGGAAACTGCGTCCCAGAATCCAGCCAAATAACGGGTCGCACTTTCCGGTTGAGCCTTCTGGCGGGCTTCAACAAGCATCTAACGCTACAATAACTACCACATGGCTGGGTTTGCCAGCCGAATGTACGATGTCGTGGGAGGGGACATGGTCGAGTTTACAAAGACGATTAAAGATCCGTTGGGATTGCATGCCCGCCCGGTTGCGCTGCTCTATGACATTATCGCCAAGCATCGTAGTGACGTGTCGGTCAGCATCGGTGACCGCCATACCGACGGTCGCGACGTTATAGGGCTCATGGCACTCTGTGGCGAATGTGGCGAAGACGTCGTGTTCCGTGTTTCGGGCGTGGATGAGGCCTCCTGCGTCACGTCGATCAGAAACCTCTCGCTTTAACCTCAACAATGTGACAAAGGGGCAGTCCCCTCTGTTGCATAAATTGGTATCAATAGGCACTGCAAAGAGATGGTCTTTGCGGTGCCTTTGTTTCGTATGGGAAACTTTTTCGAAATCTGAATGGGGACCCTTTCCAAAAAGTTAACCACGTGTTAGTTTACTAAAGCGAACATAGGCGTGGTTAACTTTTACCGCGTCGATGTTGAGGACGAACTGACGTTAGGAGCCATTCATGTCTTGCGGACCGCAGATGCCGGCAATGCCGCTTTCGATGGTAAAAGCGGGCGAAACCGTGCGCGTGTCTCGTGTAAAGGGCAATGAGGACATGAAGCACCACCTCAAGGACCTCGGCTTTGTCGAGGGCAACGAAATCCACGTGGTGAGCTCGAGTGGCGCCAATATCATCGTCACGGTGCTGGGCGCACGCTTTGGCATCGATTCCAAGGTTGCCATGCACATCATGACCGTCGGTTAGTCTGCAGCATTTCATAAAAACCGAAAGGGGGACAAGAGGATGAAGACGTTGGGTGACGTTAAGGTGGGCGAGAGCTCTACCATCGTCAAGCTTCACGGTGAGGGTGCGCTTCGCCGCCACCTTATGGACCTGGGGCTCATCAAGGGCACTTCGTTCAAGGTCGTGAAGGTTGCACCGCTCGGTGATCCGGTCGAGATCAACGTGCGCGGCTACGAGCTTTCCATCCGCAAGGAGGAGGCGGCCGTCGTCGAGGTCCAGTAAGGGCTCGCGGCGTGTATTTCTGCAGGTAAAGTTAGGTATTTCTAACTTAATGCAGCAACTTTGAAGCACATTATCCAGCCCGCGCGGAGAAAGCAGCGCGGGCACACAAGGAAGAAGGATTGAATGGCGGATTCTCAGATCCATGTCGCGCTGGCGGGTAACCCCAACTGCGGCAAGACCACGCTTTTCAACCTGATCACCGGCGCCAACGGCTACGTTGGCAACTGGCCCGGCGTCACGGTTGAGAAAAAGGAGGCCAAGCTCCTAAGCGACAAGAACGTTACCATCACGGACCTCCCTGGCATCTACTCGCTTTCCCCCTACAGCCCCGAGGAGCAATGCTCGCGCGATTACCTCATGAGCGGCGAGCCCGATGTCGTCGTCCAGGTTGTCGACGCCACCAACCTCGAGCGCAACCTGTACCTGGCGCTTCAGGTTATCGAGACCGGCCTGCCCGTGGTCGTCGCCCTCAACATGGCCGACTTGGTCGAGAAGAACGGCGACAAGATCGACACGGACAAGCTCTCCAAGAAGCTCGGCTGCCCGGTTATGATGATTTCCGCTCTTAAGAACAAGGGCATCAAGGAGCTCTTCGAGCAGGTCAAGAAGTCCGCAGCTTCCAAGGGCCAGGTGCCGGAGCACAAGTTCGATTCCTCCATCGAGGACGTTCTTGACCACATCGAAAACAATCTGCCTGCGAGCGTTCCCGCTAACAAGCGCCGCTATTACGCCGTCAAGCTGTTCGAGCGTGATGCGGACGCCTGCAAGCTCATCAACCTCACCAAGGAGAAGGCCGCTCGCGTGGAGGAGCTGGTCTCTCAGTGCGAGCAGGACTGCGACGACGATGCCGAGTCCATCATCACCGGTGAGCGCTACGGCGTGATCGCACACATCATCGACGAGTGCCTCACCAAGGCCCCGGCCAAGATGAGCACCTCCGAGAAGATCGACCGCGTGGTTACCAACCGTATTCTGGGCCTGCCGATCTTCGTGGTCATCATGTTCTGCGTGTACTACATCGCCGTTTCCACCCTGGGCGGCACGGTGACCGACTTCACCAACGACCAGCTCTTCGGTATCGACGGTTGGTATGTGCTCGGCCAGGGCCGCGATGCTTACGATGAGGCTGTCGAGGCCGCGGGTGACGACGCCGACTCGGTCGACCCGGCACAGTACGGCCCCTATGTCCCGGGTATCACCACCATGGTGCACGATGCCCTCGTGGCGGGTGGCACCGAGGACGGTGGCCTGGTCGATTCGCTGGTCTGCGACGGTATCGTTGGCGGCCTGGGCGCCATTTTCGGCTTTGTGCCGCAGATGTTCCTGCTGTTCGTGATGCTGTCCTTCCTGGAGGACTGCGGCTACATGGCCCGCGTCGCCTTCATCATGGACCGCGTGTTCCGCCGCTTTGGCCTGTCCGGTAAGTCGTTCATCCCCATGCTCGTGTCCTCGGGCTGCGGCGTCCCCGGCGTCATGGCCACCAAGACCATCGAGAACGAGAAGGACCGCCGCATGACGGTCATGACCACCACGTTCATCCCCTGCGGCGCCAAGCTGCCGATCATCGCCCTGCTCATGGGCTCCATCATTGGCGATTCTTCCACCACGGCTGCATGGATCAGCCCGCTCTTCTACTTCCTGGGCGTCTTTGCCGTCATCGCCTCGGGCCTCATGCTCAAGAAGACCAAGCTCTTCGCCGGTCGCCCGACGCCGTTCGTTATGGAGCTTCCCGCCTACCACTTCCCGGCGATCCGCTCTTGGGCACTGCACGTGTGGGAGCGCTGCTGGGCCTTTATTAAGAAGGCCGGCACGGTCATCTTTGCGTCCACCGTCGTCGTTTGGTTCCTCTCCAACTTTGGTAGCTATAACGGTTCCTTTGGCTTCCTGCCTGCGATGGACGGCATCCCCGAGGAGTTTATGGACTACTCCGTGCTTGCCATGCTGGGCAACCTGGTCGCTTGGATCTTCGCCCCGCTCGGCTTTAGCACCTGGCAGGCCACCGCGCTGACTGTCTCTGGCCTCGTCGCCAAGGAGAACGTCGTCGCCACCGCCGGCTCGCTGCTGTCCGTCGCCGACGCGGGCGAGACCGACCCGAGCCTGTGGACCGCGTTTGCCGGCATGTTCCCCACCATGGGCGCTTGCGTTGCCTTCGGCGCCTTCAACCTGCTGTGCGCTCCGTGCTTTGCTGCCATTGGCACCATCCGCAACCAGATGGATTCCGGCAAGTGGACTGCGATCGCCATCGGTTACGAGTGCGCCTTCGCTTGGGTGATCGGCCTGTTCATCAACCAGTTCTACAACTTGCTTGTTCTTGGACAGTTTGGTATCTGGACGATTGTGGCCATCGTGCTGCTGGTTGCGATGCTCTTCCAGATCTTCCGTCCCATGCCCAAGCATGCATGGACCGACGAGGACGAGACCAACACTGCTTCCGCCGCAGTTTCCGCTTAAGTCCGAATAAGGATTAACCCCTTTCCACGAGCCCGGGTGTCCCAGCGACACTCGGGCTTTTTGGTGGGGGAGATGTGACGTTTCCGCAGATAAAACCGACCAAAATAAACCTGTCCCTTTTTGGTAGGTGGAGAATGGGGTAAAGTAAGTGGTGGTTAACTAGAGGAGGCTTGCTATGGCACCTATCGATATTGTTGTACTGGCTGTTATCGGTATTGCGTTTGTCG
This sequence comes from uncultured Collinsella sp., assembly GCA_900548495.1. Classification (GTDB taxonomy): domain Bacteria; phylum Actinomycetota; class Coriobacteriia; order Coriobacteriales; family Coriobacteriaceae; genus Collinsella. The sequence continues at coordinate 12,337 of URKT01000045.1, forward strand.
CCGTGTGCGTGCGCATCTACCGAAAGGGAACCTGCGCCGACTGCGCTCAGGGCGGCGTTTGCACGGGGCATTGTTCCAGCAAAAAGACGTGCGCTGCGCTTAAGGGCGTGGACAAAATCGCCGAAGACCTGGGCCGCGGTATTAAATAAGGTCTAGGCATCCAAGCGCCTCGCGAGCATCCGTTCGCGGGGCGCTTTGCACATTTGGGGGCGAGCGCGGCGAGTTGTAGAGTGATTTTGGGGTATCGTTACCTGTAGTGTTAATTGGCAACTTATCTATAACGGAGTATCCCCATGAGCGCTCGCGTAACCATGAAGGACATAGCCGCCGAGCTTGGCGTTTCCATCAATACCGTGCACAAGGCCCTGACGGGTAAGGCCGGCGTGAGCGAATCCGTGCGCTCCAAGGTGAATGCTAAGGCCGAGGCCATGGGTTACCATCGCAATACGAGTGCCTCGAGCCTGCGCCGCAAGGATATCAACCTGGTGTTTTGCCTGCCCCGCGCCTCGCGCGAGGGAGCGTACTTTTTCCGTTACCTGTGGGAAGGCTGCAACCGCTTTGAGCAGGAGGTCATCGACCGGGGCATTACGGTTGAGCGTGTTGAATTTGGCGTGGGTGGCTACGCCGATGCGCTCGAGCAGATTGATGAGCGCTTGCAGGTAGGCGAGAAGATTGATGGCCTGCTTGCCTATGTTCCGAGCGATGACCGTGCGACCGAGCTTTTGAGGCAGATTGCCGAGGCGGGTGTGGCGATCGAGCTCGTCGATGGCGACCGACCGCACCTCGATCGCCTGGGTGCCAGTCTGGCAGACTATTCCGCGGCGGGCAGTCTTATGGCAGAGCAGGCGGCAAACCTGGTTCACGCTTCTGGGGCTGACGCCCGCGTGCTCCTGTTGGCGGGCGACCCCTATACCGATTCGCACTATCTAACCGCCCGCGCCTTTCACAATTACCTGCGCGAACACGATATTCCATGGCAAGTTGAGGACCTTGCCGGCGCCCATGCGCAAGTCAAACAGCTCAAGCATGAGCTCGAAAAGCGCTTGAGTGCGCCGGACGCCCCTGAGCTCATTTGTAGCGTTTTTGCCGTTGGTTCCGAAGTGGTTGCCGATGCGCTTGTCTCGAGCGGCAAGGCCGGTCAGGTTATGGTGATCGGCAACGACCTGTTTCCCGAAAGCGCCCTGGCCTTGCGTCGGGGCATCTTTACCAACATCGTCTACAAGGACCCGGTGAGTCTGGCATATCGTGGCGCCAAAACCTTAGGCGATTATCTGCTGTGGGGAAGGACCCCGACGGTGCCCGTCCAGAAGGGCGCCGTCGAGATGGTATTTGCCAGCAATGTCGACCGCTACTGCGAACTTGCGGGTATTTAGCCGATTGAGCAGGTACCCCCTCTTGCGACGTGCATTTTTGGGAGTATTCAGCATTGGCATGCCCTGAATGAGGTGCAGAACGACTGTTTTAAGTGCCCCCGATGGCGTAATTTGCCATCGGGGGCACTTTTTATGCCGATCGGGCGCTATCTGCGTTCCAAATAGGACGCTGAGGATGGCGCACGGCGCGCTCCAATGCTGAATACTCCCAAAAATGTACGTCGGGACATGACCCACCTGAGCAAAAGCGCTCAAGTTCGGTGTTCGGGGACGCCAAACAGTCCGCAATACATGCAAGTCACATCTCCAGCAACCGTTGAACGGGCAAAATCTACCGTTCACCCCGTGGTGGTTAGGTGAACGTTCACCTTTTGAGGTGCAATGGATTAGTATAGTGAACGTTCACCTAAAGGATAACGAGCGCGCCGTGCGCCCGCCTTGCCAGCAAAGGGGCTGTTTGATGAAAAACTTTATGGACGATCAGGATTTCCTGCTGAGCACCAAGACCGGCGAGGAGCTGTTCCACAACTTTGCCGAGGGCATGCCCATCGTCGACTATCACTGCCACATTTCTCCTAAGGAGATTTGGGAGGACAAGCGTTTCGAGAACATCACCGAGGTTTGGCTGGGCGGCGACCACTACAAGTGGCGCCTGATGCGTGCCAACGGCGTCGACGAGCGTTTTATCACTGGCGACGCCCCTGCTCGCGAGAAGTTCCAAAAGTGGGCCGAGACCCTGGGTCGCTGCGTTGGCAACCCCGTCTTTGAGTGGAGCCACCTGGAGCTTAAGCGCTACTTTGGCTACGAGGGCGTCCTCAACGGCAAGACTGCCCAGGAGGTCTGGGACCTTGCCAACGCCAAGCTCGCCGAGGCCAGCTTTACCTGCCGCAACCTGATCAAGCAGTCCAACGTCCGCATGATCTGCACTACCGACGACCCCGCCGACAGCTTTGAGTGGCACAAGAAGATTGCCGCCGACGACAGCTTTGACGTTCAGGTCGTTCCCGCCATGCGCCCCGATGCCGCTTTGCGTATCGAGCGCGGCCAGGAGTTTGCCGACTACTGCAAGCACCTTTCCGAGGTTGCCGGCGTTGAGGTCAGCGACTTTGAGGGCATGAAGGCTGCCATTTCCAAGCGCTACGACGTTGCTCACGAGCTGGGCTGCCGCGCCTCCGACCACGCACTCGACTACGTTATGTACGTCCCGGCTACCGCCGACGAGATCGAGGCTATCTTTGCCAAGGGTCTGGCTGCTGAGCCGCTTACCGAGGAAGAGATCCTCAAGTACAAGACTGCCTTTATGCAGTTCGTTGCTGGCGAGTATGTCCGTCTGGGCTGGGCCATGCAGCTGCACTTTGGCTGCAAGCGCGACAACAACCGCGCCATGTTTGCCAAGCTCGGCCCCGATACCGGCTACGATTGCATCTCCAACTACACGCCGTCCGACCAGCTTGCCGATTTCCTCAACTCCATTCAGGAGACCTGCGGCTTGCCCAAGACCATCCTGTACAGCTTGAACCCCATCGACAACACCATGATCGATACCGTGATGGGCTGCTTCCAGGAGGCTCCGACCGCCGGCAAGATCCAGAACGGTTCTGCCTGGTGGTTCAACGACAACGAGGTCGGTATGCGCGAGCAGCTCACGGCTCTGGCTAACGAGGGCGTGCTGGGCAACTTTGTGGGCATGCTTACCGACTCCCGCTCCTTCCTGTCCTACCCGCGTCACGAGTACTTCCGTCGCGTGCTGTGCAGCGTGATCGGCGAGTGGGTCGAGCAGGGCAAGTATCCGGCCGACATGGAGCTGCTGGGCGATATCGTGCGCGACATTAGCTACAACAACGCGGTCCGCTACTTTGGCTTTGATCTGGACACCGTCGAGGCATAAGCCTGCATCGAATCACATCGAACACGGGAGCGCCGTTGCCACACACGGCGCCCCCGTTTTGCTTGCACGCTAACAGCTATCTAAGGAGAGACACAGATGGAGAACATCAGCTACGATGCGCTCGAGAAGATCGGCTACAAGGGCTATCTGCTGCCCAAGGACGCTCCCGAGAAGGTTCTACAGTTTGGCGAGGGCAATTTCCTGCGCGCCTTCGTCGACCGTTTCTTTGACATGGGCAACGAGGTCACCGGCTGGAACGGCAAGGTTGTCATGGTGCAGCCCATCAGCGGCGCCTTTGGCTTTGCCGATGGCATCAATGCTCAGGACGACCTGTACACCGTGCTGGTGCGCGGCAAGGAGAACGGCAACACGGTTGACGAGTCCCGCGTGATCAGCGCCTGCAGCCGCTGTCTCAACCCGTATCGCGAGGACGACTATCGCGCCATGATGGAGGTCGCCGTCTCCGACAGCCTGGAGATCATCGTCTCCAACACCACCGAGGCCGGTATCGCCTACGACCCGTCCTGCAAGGCCGACGACATGCCGCCCGCGAGCTTCCCTGCCAAGCTTGCCCAGGTCCTTCACGCCCGCTGGGCCGCCGGCAAGCCGGGCGTCATCGTGCTCGCCTGCGAGCTCATCGATCACAACGGTGAGGAGCTGCTGCGCATCATGAACCAGTACGTGAGCGACTGGGGCTGGGAGGACGAGTTTGCGCAGTGGATGGCCAACGACTGCACCATCTGCACCACGCTTGTCGACACCATCGTTCCGGGTCGCATTCGCGATCCCAAGGAGGCCGCTGTCGTGGCCGAGCGTTTGGGCTACGAGGATCCCTTCCTGGCCGTGCGTGAGCCCTTCCAGATGTGGGGCATCCAGGGCGGCGAGTCGCTTGCCGAGAAGCTTCCCTTCGTAAAGGCCGGCCTGCCGGGTGTCTTTGTTACCCCCGATGTAACCCCGTACAAGAAGCGCAAGGTCCGCATCCTCAACGGTGCCCATACCGCCTTTGTTCCGGGCTCTTGGGTTGCCGGCTTTGATATCGTGCGCGACTGCATGCATGACGAGACCGTTCGCGGCTTTATGAACACCATGCTCTACGACTGTCTCTTATACACATCTCCGAGCCCACGAGACATGCGCAGATCTCGT
>URKT01000046.1 GCA_900548495.1 uncultured Collinsella sp.
GAGATCTGCGCATGTCTCGTGGGCTCGGAGATGTGTATAAGAGACAGGGACAGAACCGACTCGGTTTCGTCCAAGTAAACGCTGTTCCACCAAATTCCGAACGATTGTTCGATGGATTTCGTGTTGGTTGGAATCGTCTGTGGGCTGGGCTATGCTACCTTGACTATCTATATGACTTAAACGCAGCAAGGGAGCACCGAGAGAGCGAGTATGGCAAAAAACACCGCAAACTATGGTAACGACAGTATCCGCCAGCTCAAGGACGAGGAGCGCGTACGCCTGCGCCCCGCCGTCATCTTTGGCTCGGACGGGCTCGACGGCTGCGCACATGCCGCCTTCGAGATCCTGTCCAACGCCGTTGACGAGGCGCGCCAGGGCTACGGCAAGCTCATCACCCTTACCGCCTTTCGCGATGGCTCCATTCAGGTAGAGGACAATGGCCGTGGCTGCCCGCTCGACTGGAACCCTTCCGAGAAGCGCTTTAACTGGGAGCTCGTCTTTTGCGAACTCTACGCTGGCGGCAAGTATAACAACAACCAGGGCGGCGACTACGACTTCTCGCTCGGCACCAACGGCCTGGGCTCCTGCGCGACTCAGTACGCTTCCGAGTACATGGACGTCACCGTCTGGCGTGACGGCAACAAGTACTCCTTACACTTTAAGAAGGGCAAGGTCGTCGGCGCCAAGAAGAAGGCACTCGAGATTGAGCCCAGCGACGAGGACCGCACCGGCACCACCATCAAGTGGCGCCCCGATCTTGAAGTCTTTACCTCCATCAGTATCCCCCACGATTGGTATCGCGAGACCATGCGCCGTCAGGCCGTGGTCAACGCCAACGTGACCTTCCGCCTGCGCATCGAGGGCGACGATGGCGAGTTTTCCGAAGAGGACTTTTGCTACCCCAAGGGCATCGAGGACTACGTGCTCGAGAAGGTCGGCACCGACTACCTTACCGAGCCCTTCTTTATCGAGGCCGACCGCCGCGGTCGCGACCGCGAGGACCTGCCCGACTACAATGTAAAGATCACCGCGTGCATGTGCTTCTCGCGCACCTTTATGATGCAGGAGTACTACCACAACTCCTCCTGGCTCGAGAACGGCGGCTCGCCCGAGAAAGCGGCCCGTAGCGCTCTGACCAGTGCCATCGATGCCTACATTAAGCAACAGGGCAAGTACAACAAAAACGAGAGCGGCATCAAATGGCAGGACGTCCAAGACTGCCTGGTGCTGGTGACCAACTGCTTCTCCACCCAGACGTCTTACGAAAACCAGACCAAGAAGGCCATCAATAACCGCTTTATCCAGCAGGCCATGACGGCATTCTTTAAGGAGCGCCTCTCGACCTACTTGATCGAGAACAAAGATGCCGCCAACAAGATCATGGAGCAGGTGCTCATCAACAAGCGCTCGCGCGAGAATGCCGAGAAGACGCGACAGAGCATCAAGACCAACCTGCAGCAGAAGACCGACATGGCCAACCGCGTGCAGAAATTCATCGACTGCCGCTCCAAGGACAAGAGCCGCCGCGAGATCTACATCGTAGAGGGCGACTCGGCAGCAGGCGCCATTCGCACCTCGCGCGATGCCGAGTTCCAGGGCGTTATGCCCGTCCGCGGCAAGATCCTCAACTGCCTGAAGGAGGACTACCCGCGCATCTTTAAGTCCGACATCATCATGGACCTCATGCGCGTGCTGGGCTGCGGTGTGGAGATCAAGGACAAGCGCATCAAGAACCTTGGTGCCTTTGACCTGGACAACCTCAACTGGAACAAGGTCATCATCTGTACGGATGCCGACGTCGACGGTTATCACATCCGCACGCTCGTGCTCACCATGCTCTACCGCCTGGTGCCCACACTTATCGACGAGGGTTACGTGTATATCGCCGAGTCGCCGCTCTACGAGATCAACTGCAAAGAGAAGACCTACTTTGCCTACACCGAGCTCGAGAAGAACGGCATCCTCAAAGAGATCGGCGACCAAAAGTGCTCGATCAACCGCTCCAAGGGTCTTGGTGAGAACGATCCGGACATGATGTGGCTCACCACCATGAACCCCGAGACGCGTCGCCTGATCAAGGTGGAGCCCGAGGACGTCACTAAGATGGAGACCATGTTCAACCTGTTGCTGGGCAACGACGAGGCAGGCCGCAAACGCCATATCTCCGAGCACGGCAAGGAATACCTGGACCAGCTGGACCTGCAGTAGCAGCAAATCGACAACGACGGCCTATAAGAAGTTCAAGAGGATATCGTGGCAAAGAAGAAGACGAAGAACCAGCCAAAGAAAAAGCAGGTTAACGCCGAGAACGTCATCGGCCTGCACTCCGAGGTCACCGACCAGCCGATCACGCAGACGCTCGAGGTCAACTACATGCCCTACGCCATGAGCGTCAACGTCTCGCGTGCGTTCCCCGAGATCGACGGCTTTAAGCCCTCGCACCGCAAGCTGCTCTACACCATGTACAAGATGGGTCTGCTCAAGGGCGAGCGCCAGAAGAGCGCCAACATCGTGGGCCAAACCATGAAGCTCAACCCGCACGGCGATGCCGCAATCTACGAGACGATGGTGCGCCTGGCCACCGGCAACGAAGCGCTGCTTGCGCCCTTCGTGGAGTCGAAGGGCAACTTTGGCAAGTACTATTCGGGCGACCTGAGCTACGCCGCATCGCGTTATACCGAGGCCAAGCTCTCCCCCATCAGCGCCGAGATCTTCAAGGACATCGACAAGGACCCGGTCGACTTCGTCGACAGCTACGACGGCGCCATGAAGGAGCCGCGTTTGCTGCCCACCACGTTCCCCAATATCCTCGTCTCGGCCAACAAGGGCATCGGCGTCGCCATGGCGTCCGACATCTGCGGTTTCAACCTCAACGAGGTCTGCACCGCCACCATGCACTACCTGCAGGATCCCGACTGCGACCTGCTCGAGTACATGCCCATGCCCGACTTCTCGACCGGCGGCGAGATCATCTACCGCCGCGAGGAGATGGAGAAGATCATCGAGACCGGCCTTGGCAGCTTCCAGATTCGCTCCCGCTGGCGTTGGATTCCGGAAGAGCGCATCATCGAGGTCTACGAGATCCCCTACACCACCAAGACCGATGTCATCATCGAGCGCATCGTTAAGCTCTCCAAAGAGGGCAAGGTCAAGGAGATCGCTGACATCCGCGACGAAACCGACCTCTCGGGCTTGCGTATCGCCATCGACCTTAAGCGCGGTGTCGACCCCGACAAGCTCATGGCCAAGCTCTACCGCTCGACCACGCTGCAGGATTCGTTCTCGTGCAACTTTAACGTGCTCGTCGACGGATATCCCCGTGTTATGGGCGTGCGCCAGATTCTGCACGAGTGGGTCAAGTGGCGTATTGAGTCCACGCGTCGCCGCATTAACTTTGACCTGGGCAAAAAGTCCGAGCGCCTGCACCTGCTGCACGGCCTTGAGGCGATCTTGCTCGACATCGACGAGGCCATCGCCATCATCCGCGGCACCAAACTCGAAGCCGAGGTCGTGCCCAACCTTATGAAGGGTTTCGACATCGACGAGACCCAGGCCGAGTTTGTTGCCGAGCTTAAGCTCCGCAACATCAACGAGGAGTACATCCTCAACCGCACCAAGGACATCGCTAAGCTCGAGGGCGAGATTGCCGAGCTTGAGGAGATCCTCTCCAGCGAGGAGAACATCAAGAAGGTCATCAGCGACGAGCTGGCCGCGGTCAACAAGAAGTACGTGATTCCGCGCCGCACGGGCAGGATCGAGCCCCATGAGGTTATCGAGGTAAGCCTGGAGCCCGAGGTTGAGGAGTACCCGGTGACCATCATGCTCTCGCGCGATGGCTACCTTAAGAAGATGACGGACCGCGTGCTCAAGAAGGCGACCACGCTCAAGTACAAGGACGGCGACAAACCCTTTATCGAGTTCCCGTCCTCCAACACCCACGAGCTGCTGGTCTTTACCAACAAGAGCCAGGTATACAAGTGCAAGGTCGCAGCGTTTGAGGACACCAAGTCGGCCCAGCTGGGCTCGTACCTGCCGACCGATCTTGAGATGGAACCCGACGAGAGCGTCATCTGGGTCATCGACCCCGAGGACTATAAGGCCGACGTGCTGTTTGTCTTTGAAAACGGCCGCGTGGTGCGCGTTGCGCTTTCTGGATACGTCACCAAGACCAACCGCAAACGCCTCAAGAACGCCATCTACGGCGGCAGCAAACTGCTGTATGCACAGGTGCTCAAGGAAGATCGCGACATCGCGCTGGTCTCGAGCGACTACCGCCTGATGAACTTCAACACGTCGCTGCTCAAGACCAAGACGACCACTAACACGCAGGGCGTCCAGGCCTTTACCGCCAAGAAGGGCCGCTCGGTCACCACCGTCGGCACGACCGAGGAGATCCTTGGCGCCGGCGTCTCGGCCGAAAAGTTCACCGCGCAGAGCCTGCCCTCCGCCGGTTCCCTTATGAAAGAAAACGACATGCCAAGTTTGTTTGACTAGGACGACGGCAACGAGATCGTTAGATACTTCGCAAAGCGACGAGGCCCGGAGCGCAACGGCATTGCGCCCGGGACTCGTCGTTTTTCTTCTCAACTATTTCTTAACGCAGATTAATTGATTTCTGCTTATTTTTCTGCGTAAAAAATGTCAGCGCCACTGCTTCGATGCCCTTTGGCCAGTCGTTAGCAAAACTTGCAAAAGATAGCAAAACTTGCAAAAATTAGCAAAACTTGCAAAGGAGCTACCATGGAGTACAGCAAGAACCCCTTTACCCCGACGTTCGGAAGCGTCCCTCCCTTTCTAGCGGGTCGCGAGCATATCCTGCGTGACATCAACCGTGGCTTCATCAACGGCCCGGGAGATCCCAACCTGTCAACCATTTTTACTGGCGCAAGGGGAACGGGCAAAACGGCGCTTCTCTCGCTCCTTTCAGAAACGGCGCTTGAACACGGCTGGATCGCAGCAAATGTCTCCGCCATGCCAGGCATGCTCGAAGATATTATCGAGCGAACCAAAGAAGCCGCAGATAGCTACCTCTCACAGCCTCACGCGCGCATAAACGGTGTTCAAATTGGCCCAGTGGGCATCGATTGGACATATGCTCAAGAGGCTCAGGGCAACTGGCGCACGCGCATGAATGGCATCTTTAAGCAACTCGAAAAACATGGCATCGGACTTCTCATCACCATCGATGAAGTCACTGTCGATCTTGATGAAATGCTCCAATTTGCCTCTGTTTACCAGCACTTTGTGCGCGAAGGTAAAAAAGTCGCCCTACTCATGGCAGGACTACCCTACAAAGTATCGGCACTGCTACGCAACGATTCCGTCTCGTTCCTCAGACGTTCCCAATATCATCAATTAGGACGAATCACTGACGTTGAAATTGCAAACGCATTCCGCAAAACCGTTGAGGCCGGAGGCCGCTCAATCACACCAGAAGCGCTCGAGGATGCTGTGAAGGCCGTCGACGGATTCCCCTACATGATGCAGCTCGTCGGATATCGCACTTGGGATGTTTCGGAGAGCTCGCCCAAAATCAGCGCATCTGATGTCCAACAGGGTTCTCTGCTTGCCCGCATGGAACTGCGCGATCGCATTCTCGAAACGACCTATCGGGAGCTTTCCGATAAAGACATTGAGTTTTTACTCGCGATGCTGCCCGATTCTGGCCCCAGCAGGGTCTCGGAGATAGCCAAACGCATGGGCGTCGCCAGCAACTACGCAAGCCAATACAAACGCCGCCTCCTGGAGGACGGCGTCATCGGAGAGCGCGGGCGTGGTCTCGTTGGCTTTGACATTCCCGCGTTCAGGGAATTCTTGAACGAGAAGGCGTTTTAGCACGCCGGAATTGTCCGCGGAAGCATCAACGCATGGCAATCAGCATTCCTCTTGGTAAGGATAGCAAGCATTTTCCACCAACACCGATTGCCATGCGTTCTTCTTGCCCTTAGGCGAGCTTGCGAGCGAGCTCTCGCACCTCTTCCAACTTGGATGACGATGCCATGCTATCGCGCTCGGTCATACCGCTGATGGTGATAATGCCTTGGTCCTCCCACTTGCAGTACGCGCAGGTTGACTTGTACATAGCGATCGCCGCATCATAGACGCCCTCGCTGTGGCTATCGAGCAAAAGGGCCGTCTTGGTGAACGGGAAGCCCGTGGCACCGAAGGCGTATAGACGGTCGATGGCGGCCTTCTCCTGCGCGGTGATATCAAACCAGTAGATAGGCGAGGCAAAGACGACCATATCGGCACCTTTCAGCGACTCGATCACGTTGGCCATGTCGTCCTTCTGCACACAGGTGCCCTCATGGGTAAAGCAGTACTGGCATCCCAGACAACCAGCGATCTTTTTGCCGGCAACGCGGATAACCTCGACCGTATGGCCGACCTCGCGCGCGGTCTCGGCAAACGCCTCGACCATGGTGTCGGTATTGGCGCCCTTGCGCGGGCTACCACTCAATACAACGATATTCATAGGATTCCCTCTCCTTCATGCTGCAGGCGCGCAGCATGTTTTCTTGTAACCAAAACGAATGGAGTTAATCAATCGCCTCGTTTCAGCTACTCCCACTCTTTAGAAGAATCGTTGCTGGAGGCTTGGCATTAAATCAAGGCACGCCTTATTTCAGATATTCCTCAAAGAATGCCTTCAGCTTTCCAAACGGAATGATGTCCATCTGATCGTAAAGGTCGGTGTGGTTGGCGCCGGGCATAATGAGCAATTCCTTGTTGTCCCCGGTCAGCTTGCTGTACGCGGTTTCGCTGAAATAGCGGGAGTGCGCCTTCTCGCCATGCACCAGCAACACAGCAGAGCGGATTTCGCTGCTATATTGCAAAATCGGCATATTCAAAAATGACAGCGAAGACGTCGCATTCCAGCCACCGTTGGAGTTCAGGCTGCGGGAATGATAGCCTCGCGGAGTTTTGTAGTAGGCGTAATAGTCCGCTACAAACTGCGGCGCATCCTCCGGTAGCGGATCGACCACGCCGCCCGCCAGCGCATAGCTGCCGTTTTTATAGTCCTCGGTACGCTGCTCATTCAGCGCTTTCCGCTTTTCAAAGCGCGCCTGCTCGGAATCCTCGGCGTCAAAATAGCCGTTTGCGGTCACGCGGGTCATATCGTACATGGTCATAGCCGCGGTAGCCTTGATACGGGTGTCGATGGCCGCCGCATTGACTGCCATGCCGCCCCAACCGCAGATGCCGATGATGCCGATACGCTCCGGGTCAACGCTTTCCTGCACAGAGAGGAAATCCACCGCTGCGCAGAAGTCCTCGGTGTTGATATCCGGCGATGCTACATAGCGGGGCGTGCCGCCGCTCTCGCCGGTATAGGACGGGTCAAAGGCAATTGCGAAAAAGCCGAGCTCTGCCATTTTCTGCGCGTACAGACCGGAGGACTGCTCCTTCACCGCGCCAAACGGGCCGCTGACGGCAATGGCAGGCAGCTTGCCTTCCGCGTTCTTAGGCACGTACACGTCGGCAGCCAATGTGATGCCGTATCGGTTGTGGAAGGTCGCCTTGCTGTGCTCAACCTTGTCGTTTTTGGGGAACACCTTGTCCCATTCCTGCGTCAGTTTCAACTGCTCCATACCTAAGCCTCCTTGTCGGTCGCTTTAAGGTATTGCTCGTCGTCCACGGGCTCCAACCACTCGTTGGAGGCCTCCTCGCCCGGAACCTCCACCGCGAGATGGGAGAACCAGCTGTCGGGCGCCGCGCCGTGCCAGTGCTTTACGCCTGCGGGAATATTTACTACATCGCCGGGGCACAGCTCCTGTGCCGGTTTGCCCCATTCCTGGTAAAACCCTCGGCCAGCCACGCAGACGAGAATCTGCCCGCCGCCGCTTTTGGCGTGATGGGTGTGCCAGTTGTTGCGGCAGCCTGGCTCGAACGTAACGTTGTAAATGCCGACCTGCTCGGTGGAAAGGGGCGCGAGGTAGCTTTGCCCGATAAAGTACTTCGCAAATGCGTCGTTGGGGGCACCGATGGGAAAGGCCATCTCGTTTTGATGCTTAGCTCTTGCATCAGCGGCATTGTCATCCGCCCAGACCTCCTTCGCCATGCGAAAGGCCGCCCACGCCTTGGGCCATCCCGCATAAAACGCCGCATGCGTAAGGATTTCCGCTATCTCAGCCCTGGTCACGCCATTGTTCTTTGCGGACATCAGATGATATTGAAACGAAGAGTCCGTCAGGCCCTGCGCCATTAGGGCAACCACCGTCACTATGCTGCGATCTCGAAGGGAAAGCCCGTCTTCTCGACTCCATACCTCGCCGAACAGCACATCGTCATTGAGCTGCGCAAATTTGGGGGCAAAGTCCCCCAGGGCATCCCTGCCCGCTGTCTGCTTAATCGTCATGTTTGATTCCTCCTGTCGATGGTTTTGAGTACAAACTGCTTTCGCGCAGCTAAGCCGCGCCTAGATTTCCATGCCCATTCGATGCGCCTGCTCCAGAGCGGGATGCCCGGCGATTTCGCCCACGCCGTTCACGCCGCCGGCGAAAACCGTTCCGGCAAGCGCGCGCCTTTGGCGAAAATCCCTTGCACTCCTTATATATATTGACGAAAATAAAGGTAATACCTAAACCTAACTTTAGGTCAAGGAGTAAATTCGAGATTTGTCCGGAGGAACCATGTACACAATCGGACAGGTGGCGGATATGTTCGGTCTGCCCGTTTCCACGCTGCGCTATTACGACAAGCAGGGATTGTTCCCGGAATTGGAGCGAACATCCGGCATTCGCCGATTCGGCGATACAGAACTCGAGGCGCTTCGGGTCATCGAATGCTTAAAGAAGGCTGGGATGGAGATCAAGGACATCCGGCTGTTCATGGAATGGTGCGCGGAGGGCCCATCGACATATCCCAAGCGCAAGGCCATGTTCGAGGAGCGGAAGGCCCACATGGAATCGGAAATCGCGAACATGAACCGTGCGCTGGATATGTTGAAGTTCAAATGCTGGTACTACGAGCAGGCGATCCAAGATGGCAACGAGGATAGAGTGAAGGCGCTGATTCCCGACGATTTGCCGGAAGAGATCAAAGATACCTACGATAGCGCCCACGCTCAATAATGCCGCCCGATGCTCAAGGGGCTTTGGCAAGGAGTCGTTTAGGCAGACATGCAAAAAGAAAGCCTCCGAACAGAAGGTTCGGAGGCTGTTATTCCCGTCATTTCGCTGATGGCTTTGCTCTATGGCGACGCCGAAACAACATCGGGCGGTACTCGACGGTATCAAAACGCAAGCTCAGAAGCCAGTTCCCGTTATTCCCATAGGCATAAGCGCATCTGTTCGCGATTGCCTATCGATGCTTTGCCTCGAGCACGGCAGACACCGCATCGAGGAACTCCCGCACATGGTCTGCGGGGTGCGGCGAATGAAGCAGCCCGTAAGACACGAGACAGTCCCAATCGGTAGGGACGGTTTTGAGCATGGGGTGGACGTTGGCCCACAACGGCAGCGTCGCAAGCGCGAGGTCCTCGTTCGCGCCGCGATTGAACACCTCCACCCGATATTGCGGGAAGTCTACGAGCGCGATTTGAGGATGATGCAAGAGTATCTCGTCGCGTACGCGGTCGATTTCGGTGTTCCAGCCCCGGCGTATAAGCATAAGACTGTGATTGTGGAGGTCGTCGAATGTGACGATGTCGCGTTTGGCGAGCTCGCTGTCGACGGGAACGGCGCACCAGAGCGGCTCGCGCGAAAGCTCGAGGCCCAGGCACCCGCGCTCTTTAAGAAAGGCATCGTCGAAAATCCCCACCACGATATCCATGTCTTGCCCGAGGTTCGCCAAACCGCGCGCCGCCGAGGGTGTGTTTTCAAACGTGACCACCTGAAGGCTCATGCCAGGGCAACGTTCCTTCACCTTCGGCCATAGCTTCGTGAGCGGCGTGCTGGGCGTCATGAGCGACACTCCCACGCGGATGATGCGCTTCTCTCCGCGCTCGGCGACGCGGGCGCGTGCGATTGATTCTTGAGAGTACTGCACGATATGGCGGGCGTCGGCGAGCAGCGACCTGCCTGCTCGCGTAAGCGAAAGCCCCTGATGCGATCGGTGGAACAGCGTAAGGCCTAGCCGCGACTCCAGCAGGTTCATCTGCTTGATGACGGCCGTGGGCGTGATGAAGGACTCTTGTGCCGCCTTGGAGAAGCTGCCCGCCTCCGCCACGCGGATGAAAGTGTCAAGCTGTGGGTTGTACATCGATCCTCCTGTCACGCATTATGTGCCGTATATACCCCATGGTTATATCCATCATTCCAACGTGAACTTCTCGCGCGTCAGTAAACGCCGTAGCCTCGTATTCGAAAAGTCACCATTAAGGAGGAGACCATGGAGTATCTGAAGCTCAACAACGACGTAGAGATGCCCATCGAGGGTTTGGGCACCTTCCTCATGACCCCGGCCGAGGCCGAGGCGGCCGCAACCGCCGCGCTCACGGCTGGCTACGAGCACATCGACACCGCCAACGCCTACATGAACGAGCGCGCCGTGGGCCGTGCCATCGCCAAAAGCGGCATCGCACGCGACAAGATCTTCGTCTCCACCAAGCTCTGGCCGAGTGTCTACGACGCGGGCATGCCGGCGGTGGACGCCACGCTCCAGCGCCTAGGGCTCGACTACGTCGACATGCTCATCCTGCACCAGCCGGTAGGCGACTACCTGGCCGCGTGGCGCACGATGGAGGAGGCCTACCGCGCGGGCAAGGTGCGCGCCCTCGGCCTCTCCAACTTCCCGCAAGACAAGATTGCCGAGGTCATCGAGGTCGCCGACATCAAGCCGCAGCTCGTGACCGTTGAGTGCCACCCCTACCACGCCCAGCGCGACCTGCGCGCCTACCTCGCGCCGTACGGCACGGTGATCGAGGCGTGGTACCCGCTCGGCCACGGCGACAAAGGTCTTCTGGAGGAGCCCGTCTTCGTCGCTCTCGCCGAGAAGTACGGCAAGACCCCGGCCCAGGTGATCCTGCGCTGGCACGTGCAGATGGGAACCTCCATCATCCCCGGCTCCAAGAACCCCGCCCACATCGCCGACAACGCGAACATCTTCGACTTCTCCCTCACCGAAGACGAGATGGCCGAGATTGCCAAGCTCGACGGGACCATGACCTACTACACCGCCACTGAGGAAGCACTCGCGGGCTACCTGGCCATACGCCCCGATTTCGACGCGCAGGAGTAGCGCTCAGACGATAACGGACCAACCAAGCCGCCGCCGAGGACCAGTCGGCTGTCGAGGACGAGCCCGCCGCAGTGCCCGCTGCAGACGGTAACGTCCTCGTGGCCTACTACTCGGCACAGGGCCACACCGCTGTCGTAGCTCAGGCCATCGCCGACGAGCTCGGCGCCGATCTCTTTGAGGTGACGCCTAGAACCCGCGGGTTATAGCCCCGTGCGCACCCCAGCGTTATAGAACCCTCACCAACGGAAACTTCCGCCGGCGCGGCGCCCCTCGTATGGTGGATACGTCAAGTTGCGAGAAAGGAAGGCACCATGGACTACATCACCTTGAACAACGGCGTCAGGATGCCGCAGCTCGGCTTCGGCGTGTATCAGATCCCGGACGCCGCGGAATGTCAGCGCGCCGTGGAGGACGCGCTCTCGGTCGGCTACCGGCTGCTCGACACGGCCGCGAGCTACGGCAACGAAGAGGCGGTCGGGGCCGCCATTCGTGCGAGCGGCCTGCCGCGCGACGAGGTGTTCGTGACGACCAAGCTGTGGATGTCGGATGTGAGCTACGAGGGGGCCAAGCGCGGCTTCGACGCGTCGCTCAAGAGGCTGGGGCTCGACTACGTCGACCTCTACCTCATCCATCAGCCGTTCGGCGACGTCTTCGGCGCGTGGCGCGCCATGGAGGAGCTCTACGAGCAGGGCGTTATCCGCGCCATAGGCACAGCTAACTTCTACCCCGATCATCTCGCAAACCTCATCTCGTTCAACCGCATCGCCCCCGCCGTGAACCAAGTCGAGTGCAACGTGTTCTTCCAGCAGCGCGAGGCGCAGGAGTACATGGTCGGCAAGGAGGTAGCCATGGAGGGCTGGGCGCCCTTTGCGGAGGGCAGAAACGACCTCTTCCGCAACGAGGTCCTCGCTCGCATCGGCGAGGCACACGGCAAGACGGTCGCCCAGGTCGTGTTGCGCTGGCTGCTGCAGCGCGGTGTGGTCTGCATCCCTAAGAGCACGCACCGCGATCGCATGGAGCAGAACTTCGACGTCTTCGACTTCGCGCTGGGCGACGACGAGATGGTCGCCATCGCCGCGCTCGACACCGGGCGCAGCGCGTTCTTCGACCACCACGACCCCGCCACCATCGAATGGATGTCCGGGCTCGTGCGCAACGTGTAGACGAGCGTCAGACCGCACTGATAACTTACTAGGAGGAATTGCCATGAACTCATTCACGTACGACTACCCGGTCAGGAACTACTTCGGCGAGGGGACCATGGACCAGGCACTCGACGCCGAGATGGGTGCCATGGGCAAGACAGTGATGCTCGCCTACGGCGGAGGCTCGGTCAAACGAACCGGCGTCTACGGCCACGTGGTCGATAAGCTCACGAGCGCGGGCAAGCGCGTGGTGGACTTCGGCGGCATCATGCCCAATCCGACCTACGAGAAGTGCCAGGAAGGCGCCACGCTCGCACGCGAGGAGCAGGTCGACTTCATTCTCGCCGTCGGCGGCGGATCGGTCTTCGACTGCTGCAAGGTAGTCTCCGCGCAGGCGATGCTTGACGAGGACATCGAGACGTTCGAGCACGCCGACGGCAAGATGCCGAGTTCGTTCATCCCCATGGGCTGCATCGTTACGCTCTCCGGCACGGGTGCCGAGCAGAACAACGGCGCCGTCATCACCAACGAGGAGACGCACGTGAAGGGCGCCTATCTGGGGGCGATGCCCATGTGGGCGGCGCTCGACCCGGCACTCACGCTCACCGTACCGCACGCGCAGTTCATGAGCGGCGCGTTCGACACGCTCTCGCACTGCATGGAGAGCTATTTCGGAAGCCCGCGCGGGCGCAATGTCACCGACGACATCAACCTCGCCATCCAGCGTAACGTCATCCGCAACATGCGGATCATCGCGAACGACGACCAGAACCTCGAGGCGCTCAGCGAGCTCGTATACGACTCCGCCATGGCCGAGAACGGCGTGCTCAAGATCGGCAAGTCAACGGACTTCCAGGCGCACATGATCCAGCACCAGTACGGCGCGTACACTCACACCAACCACGGAATGGGCCTCGCGGTCATCCACCCTGCGCTCTTCCGCCACCTGGCCCCCGAGGCGCCCGCGCAGTTCGCCCGCTGGGCGCGCGAGGTGTGGGACGTCGACGCTAAGGGCAAAGACGACCTTACGGTGGCGCTCGAGGGCATCGACCGCCTGCAGACGTTCATCGGCGAGATGGGGCTTCCCACGAGCTTCGCCGAGATGGGCTCCGATGCGTCCGACGAGACGCTGCACAAGGTTGCGAACACATGCGTGCTCACCGGCGGCTGCGCCAAGAAACTGGAGCGCAGCGAGGTGTTCCAGATTCTGACCGAGTGCCTCTAGATCGGCAGCGGGTCCCAATCCGCCCGCGTCGAAGGAAACAGGAAGGCTCCTCGTTTTTCACGAGGAGCCTTCTGAGTTTTTGCCCGATTGTGAAACCATGTGGCTTGCAGGTGCGGCGGTTCCGAAACGCCCCCCATCGGTCGCCATCGGAACCGTACGAAACCGTATGAAAAACAAGAGCAAATGTTCTATTACTACTCCCACTCGGTGACTAATCCAGTCCGAGTGTTGTCGATGCGTGTCGCGTCGTACCGCCCGAGGGCTGATTCGTGCGCAATTTGAGCGAATCAGGCCCTTAATTCGCGGTTTCGGGAATGACTCAATTGATTCGCAAAACCGCAGGTCGCTCCTTTAATCACTCTCTGGTTTCCGCCGGAGTTCGTAGCGGGTGGCGTGAAAAGGGGCGATTCAAAGGGTCGGAGAGATGCGTCTTGGCCAAGAAATAAGGTTAGCCTAATCTTACTGCATGATTCGTGTGTTATAGTTAGATTGCTCTAACTGTTTGGGGGCGATAGCCATGCACGAACGCAAGGGCTTCTGGGACAAGAATGCCGGTCGGTACGACCGTTTCATGCGAAAGGACCGGGCGGCGTATGAGAAGATGCATGAGCTGATCAGGCCGGTGGTGAAAGCAAAAACCGTGCTGGAGGTTGCCACCGGCACGGGGCTTATCGCAAAGAGCATCGTGAATGCGGCGGCGCACATCGAGGCTACGGACGCTTCTGCAAAGATGATCCTTGAAGCGAAACGGGGCAATCAATCCGCAAAGCTGCACTTTTCCGTACAAGATATGTTCCGCCTGCCCTATGCACAGAAGTCCTTCGAAGTGGTGATCGCGTCCAACGCGCTTCACATAGTGCCGCATCCGGAAAAGGCACTGCAAGAAATCAGGCGGGTACTGAAGGACGACGGCGTGCTCATCGCGCCAACCTTCACCCACGCGGGGAACTCGGTTTCCGGCAAGGCAAAAGCCTTTTTCATGAGTATGGCGGGATTCCCCCTCCACAGCAGGTGGACAAGCGAGGAATACCTGCGTTTCCTGCGTCAAAACGGCTGGGCGGTGCAGAAAAGCGCGGTGCTAAAGGCCTCGTTCCCATTGACCTATGCGGAATGCACGAAATCGGAGGGGCCAGATGTCGTTCTTTGAAAACACCCGCAAGCGCGTGGGCCTCGGCGGAAAACTTATGGTTGCCATGATGAATCTGGGCCACAGCCCTGTGGCGCGGTGGGGACTTCGATTTCTACAACTTGCGCCAAATGCCAAGGTGCTGGATTGCGGCTGCGGCGGTGGGGCGAACATAAAACGGCTGCTGGAAAAATGCCCGCATGGCGTCGTCAAGGGCATCGACTATTCGCCCGTCAGCGTGGAGAAGGCTAGAAAGCTCAACCGAACTGCAATTCAGGAGGGGCGTTGCGCCGTTCTGCAAGGCAGTGTGGTGGATATGGCGTTGCAGGATAGCTACTTCGATGCTGTCACGGCCTTTGAGACCGTCTATTTTTGGCCTGATTTGCCCCGATGCTTCCGTGGGGTCTGGCGGACGCTGAAGCCAGGCGGGACAATTCTTATCTGCAACGAGAGCAATGGCGATACGGACAAGGACGAGAGGTGGACGCAGGTCATCGGCGGCATGACCATCTACAAGGACATTGAATTAAAGGAGTGTCTGGAGCAGGCTGGTTTTCACGAGGTGCAGATACGCAAAAAGAAAAGGTGGCTCTGCGTCACGGCGCGGAAGTAAGGGCATCAAGCACGGGCATTTTTGCATCCATCCTGCACATGGCGATAGGCATGACGGTCATAGCGGCTGTGCTGGCGGCAATTATGACAGTATTTATTCGCTGAGGAAGAAACCTATGAAATGTAAAATTGAGAAAAACACCGTGCAGGAGACGCTGATCCTCCCGCTGTATTCCCGGAAGCTGTGTACGGAGCTGTACCCGAACCTTTACAGGGATGAAACAGCGGTTCGTCTGCTCGACCAGATCGACTACGACTTTTCAGAGGCAGAGAAAGGCTCCCGCAGCCTGATGCAGCGTTTTGGTGCGCTGGAGGTGGCCATGCGGCAGGGTGATCTTGCTTTCGAGGTGCAGGATTACCTGAAAAGCCACCCCAATGCGGCGGTGGTCAATCTGGGCTGCGGGTTGGACAACACCGGCAGAACCTGCGACAACGGTAGATGCAAGATCTACAATCTGGACTTCCCGGATGTGATTGCCTTGCGGCAGCAGCTACTGCCCGCCGGGGATCGAGAACAAAATATCCCCTGCGACCTGAAAGACACCGCATGGTTTAGCAAAATCGATGCCTCCGGCGGGGCGGTGTTCTTTGCCTCCGGGGTGTTCTATTACTTTCTGACCCAGCAGGTCCGGGAACTGGTACGGGGGATGGCGGACGCTTTCCCCGGCGGTGTGCTGGTCTTTGATGCTGCCAATCGGACGGCAGTAAAGATGATCGCAAAAACATGGCTTAAGACTGCGAAAATCAAGGATGTGGGGGCATATTTTGCGGTTTCGGATGCCGCCAAGGAAATCGGCACGTGGGACAGCCGTCTGCAGGTCACAAGTCGCGGCTATATGCTGGGCTACAACGATTTGAGGGACCCTTCTGTCAGCGGCTTTTTCCGGTTTCTCGCAAGGGTCGGTGACAACGGGATGAAAATGCAAATCGTGAAAATAAGATTTTGAGAGACAAAAAATGAAGCGCATCCACTTTGACGTTGAAGAAGACGGCTTTTACGGCGCATATTGAGCGTGCAAGGACACACATACAGCAGCGGGCACGGATTCGATTGAAACCGTGCCCGCTATCTTATGCTATATTATTTTTTCGAACGTCTGTTCTATTCCTGTCTCTTATACACATCTCCGAGCCCACGAGACATGCGCAG
>URKT01000047.1 GCA_900548495.1 uncultured Collinsella sp.
CTCGCCCACGGCGGCACCAGGGCTGGCGTTTAGACCGCTGGCCAGGGCCTCGTACTTTTTGGAGGCATCGAACTGCGGATGCAGGAGCTGGTCGAGCTGCGCGGGATCGATACGGCTCACGGCCTCCTCGCGGGTGATCAGGCCCTCCTCGACCATTTCGATAGCGATGCGCAGGGCGGCGGTGGCGGTGCGCTTGCCCACGCGGGTCTGGAGCATCCAGAGCTTGCCCTGCTCGATGGTGAACTCGATATCGCACATATCGCGGTAATGATCCTCGAGCGTCAGGAACACGCGCTCGAGCTCTTCACCAGCGGACTCGAGGCCCGGGGTGGCCCTGAGGTCGGCGATGGGCTCGGTGTTACGGATGCCGGCGACGACGTCCTCGCCCTGGGCGTTAACCAGAAAATCGCCGTAGAACTCCTTGGTGCCGTCGGCCGGATTACGCGTAAAGGCGACGCCCGTCGCAGAGGTCTCGCCCTTGTTGCCAAAGGCCATGGCCTGAACGTTGACGGCGGTGCCGAGCTCATCAGAAATGCCATGCTGCTTGCGGTAGATGCAGGCGCGCTCATTCATCCAGCTGCCAAAAACGGCCTGGATGGCAAGGCGCAACTGAAGCTCAGGATCATGTGGGAAGACGGGCTTGCCGTCCGCGACATCGAGCTCGGGATACAGGGCGGCCTCGACGTTGTCGGAGAAGATGCCCTTAAAGATCTCGACGAGTTCCTGCAGGTCCTCAGCCGAAAGCTCGGAATCGACGCGAACGCCGGCGACCAGACGGGCCTGGGTCAGGGCGTTCTCGAACAGGTCGGCGTCAACGCCCATAACGACGTTGGAGAACATCTGAATAAAGCGGCGGTAGCTATCCCAAGCAAAACGCGGATTTTGCGTCTGGGCGATGAGCCCCTGAACGGAGTCGTCGTTGAGGCCTAAGTTGAGGACCGTGTCCATCATGCCGGGCATGGAGAACGGAGCGCCCGAGCGAACCGACACGAGCAGCGGATCGGAGGCGTCGCCGAGCTTCTTGCCGCAGCGGGCCTCGAGGTCGGCCTCGGCGGCAACGATCTCATCGAGTGCGCCTTCGGGCCAGACGTTGCCGGCGCCGGAGTACTCGACACAGGTCTGGCAGGTAATGGTAAAGCCACCGGGAACCGGCAGACCGATGCGGCTCATCTCGGCAAGGTTTGCGCCCTTGCCGCCAAGCACGAAGTTCATGGACTTGTCGCCCTCAGTGACACAGGTGCCCTGGGTGTCGGTTCCAAAACGGTAAACCCTTTTGCAATCGCTCACGATACTTCCCCTTCCATGCGCTCTCGCGCACGACCGTGGTGACGAATCGACCCGCCGGATGCGGGCCGTGAGGGAACTATACGGCGGACGTTGAGCGGGCTTGCGTAGAGGGTGCGGGGTTTGGTAAACGAGGTAAATGTGGCGGTAAACGGTAGGTAAAGGTGGTCACCTTATGAAGATACCAATGCAAGAGAGTTGCAGGTCAAATGCAATTTCTTTGCTAAATCGCTTTACCAATATCGTGCATTATTTTTAGATAGTATTTTAAGGACGGTGAATTTTTAGCCACCTCAATGAGTTAGCTTTGCTGGGCTCGGCGGGCGGCGCGGCGGGCACGGGCTTCTTGGATTTCCTCCAAGTGACTGATGATCTCGGAGGCGCTCTCCTCGATCGCCTTGCCGTCAGTACGCACCACAAAGCAGCCCAGACGCTTCATAAGGGCGCGGGCTTCCTCGAGCTCGCTGCGCACACTCTCGGGCTCGGCATAGGAGCCGGCAACGGCGCGAGCATAGTCATCGCCCAAGCGGCTATCGCGAATTTCAGAAATAACGTCGACGGTCGAAATCAGACCGAACAACCGCATCGGGTCGACCTCGTAAATTGACTTCGGCGGCTCCATGCCATGGGCCAAAGGAACATTGGCAACCTTGTAACCCTGATAGGCCAAATACATTGACAGCGGCGTCTTAGACGTGCGGGATACGCCCAGCAGCACGATATCGGCACCCGATAGATCGTCGCAGCCGCGCCCGTCATCGTGCTCAACGAAATACTCCATGGCCTCGATGCGATGGAAATAGCGGTCATCAGTCTTGTGAATCACGCCTGCAACGCCCTTGGGGGACGCACCGATGAGCGACGACAGCACGGCGAGCGTCGGACCGATCAGGTCGACCGAGCGAATGTGAAGCATGCCCAAGTAGTCGAGCACACGAGCACGAAGGGCCGGGTCGACAATGGTGTGGAATACGGCAATATCGCGATGGTCCGCATCGACGCGCGGACCCACAAACGACTTGACCTGCTCCACCGAGTTCACCTTGGGCAGGCGCAAGAGACGAAAAGCCCCTTCATCAAATTGCCCGGACGCCGCAAGCACCACCTCACAAGCGGTATCACCGAGCGAGTCGGAGATAACGATAACGGTGGGACGAGCGGTGACCGGGCAATCCATGCGGGGCTCCTTTTGCGCTTATGCGCAGGCTGGCTTACTTTTTGCGAGCAAGCTCACCGATGTTTGCGATGCCGGAGAAAACGGCCTCGAAGCGGTTGAGCAGCTTAAGGCGATTATCGCGGAGCTGCTCGTCCTTGTCCATGACCATAACCTCGTCGAAGAAGCGGTCGATGGGGGCACGCAGGGCGGCAAGGGCGGCAAATGCGGCAGGATAATCCTCGGCGGCAAGGGCGGCATCGACAGCGGTCTGAGCAGCCTCGGAGGCGTCGGCGAGCGCGAGCTCGGCCTCGCCCATCAGGCTGCGGTCGTACTCCGCACCCAGCTCGGGCTTGGAGATGTGCGCGGCGCGGGCATAGGCGGTAGCCAGGTTGTCGAAGGTCTCAGCATCGTTCTTGCGAGCCTCGTCGAGCGCAGCGCAGCGGGCGAAGAAGACGGACGGAGCGATGATGTGCACCGCGGAGACGGCGGCGACGGTATCGGCAGGAATCTTCTCGTCGCGGGCCATGCTCACCAGGCGGCCGTGGAAGAAGTCACGGACCTGCTGGGCGACCTCGGCAGCGTCGAACTCGATGCCCTGCTCGCTATAGAGCTCAAGGGCGAAGTCGATCAGCGACGTGGGGTCGATCGGCAGACGATCGCGCAGGATGTTGATGATGCCGATAGCGGCGCGACGCAGCGCGTAGGGGTCCGAAGAGCCGGTCGGGGGCTCGCCGATGGCAAAGATGCCCGCAATGGTATCGAGCTTGTCGGCACAGGCCACGATGCAGCCAGCGGTGCCCTCGGGCAGCTCATCGCCGGCAAAGCGGGGACGATAGTGATCGCGAATGGCGTGGGCGACCTCGTCGTTCTCCCCCATCGCGGAAGCGTAATAACCGCCCATAACGCCCTGCTGGCTCGTGAACTCAACGACGGCGTTGGATACAAGGTCGGCCTTGCACAGGTGAGCGGCGCGAGCGGCATCGGCGGCAAGGTGGGCGCCCAGATGGGCCTCGCGGGCGATGGCGAGCGCGAGTTGCTCAATGCGCTCGGACTTGGCGAGCACGCTACCGAGCTTCTCCTGGAAGGCGACCTTGGCCAGACGCTCACGGAACTCGTCGAGAGAAATCTTCAGGTCCTCCTCGTAGAAGAACTTGGCATCGTCCAGACGGGCACGCACGACGCGCTCGTTGCCGTCGATCACGCGCTCGGCGTTCTCGGGCTTGCTGTTGGAGACGACCACGAACTCACGCGTGAGCTTGCCCTCGCCGTCATAGATCGGGAAGTAGCGCTGGTTGGTGAGCATGGACTCGCAGATGATCTCGTGCGGGACCTTGAGGAACTCCTCATCGAAGGTACCGACGAGCACCGTCGGCCACTCGCAGAGGTTAATGACCTCCTCAAAGACCTTCTTGGGCGTATCGACATGGCAGCCGGGACGGGCAGCCTCGACCTCGGCGATACCGGCAAGGATGGCCTCACGACGACGCTCGGCAGAAAGCACGCCGGCGTCCTCGAGCACCTGCTCGTAGACGGCGGGGCTGGCGACCACATGGTCACCAGGGCCAAGTACGCGATGACCACGCGTGGTGTTGCCACTCGTCACGTCGGCAAACGACACAGGCACGACGTCCTCACCCAAAAGGCAGCAGATCCAACGGACCGGACGAACAAACGTCGCGTGCTCGTGGCCCCAGCGCTGGCTGCGGTAGTTGGGCCACTGCAGGCCGGCGATGGTCTTCTCGCACAGAGCGGTCAGAATCGGCGTAGCCGGTGCAGAGGGAATGTTCTTCTCGGCGAACACATACTCGCGACCGTCGGTGTCCTCGCGACGTACCAGGTCCTCGGCAGCCACACCGCACTTGCGGGCAAAGCCCTGGGCGGCCTTGGTGGCGTTACCGTCAGCGTCGAAGGCAATGTTTGCCGCGGGGCCGCGCTTGACCTCATGGACCTCATCGGTCGCGGTGGCGACGTTGGCCACGAGCGCAGCCAGACGACGCGGGCTCGAGATCACGCGGACCTCGCCATGGGCCAGACCGGCCTCGTCGAGGCCCTTGGCGATCATGGTGCCAAGCTGCTTGACAGCATTGTTCAGCGGTGCAGAGGGCATTTCCTCCGTACCGATCTCAAACAGGAAATCCTTAGCGTCTGCCATGGCTTACGCCACCTCGCCTTCCTGGTCGGCATTCTCGTTGACTCCAGCGACCTCGGCCATATAGGCCTCGCAGCACGCCTTGGCGACGGCGCGGACGCGCAGGATGTAGTTAGCACGCTCGACCGCGGACAGCGCACCGCGAGCATCGAGCAGGTTGAAGGCATGGCTGCACTTCATGACGCAGTCGTATGCGGGCAGCGGCAGCTTGCGCTCCAGGCAGGAGTGGCACTCGGCCTCGTAGTCGTCAAACTTCTGACGCATCATCTCGACGTTGGCGACCTCAAAGTTGTAGGCACTAAACTCGCGCTCGTTCTCCAGGAACACGTCGCCATAGGTCATGGGCGTGCCATCGGGCAGATAGCTCCAAACCAGGTCGTAGACGGAGTTGACGCCCTGGGCGTACATGGCGATGCGCTCCAGGCCATAGGTGATCTCGACGGGCACGGGGTCGACCTCGATGCCGCCCACCTGCTGGAAGTACGTAAACTGCGTGACCTCCATGCCGTTGAGCCAGACCTCCCAGCCAAGGCCCCAGGCGCCCAGCGTCGGGCTCTCCCAGTCATCCTCGACAAAACGGACGTCATGGTCGTTGGGGTCCAGGCCAATGGCAGCCAGCGAACCCAGGTAGAGCTCCTGAGCGTTGACCGGCGACGGCTTGATGAGCACCTGGAACTGATAGTAGTGCTGCATGCGGTTGGGATTCTCGCCGTAGCGGCCGTCGGCAGGACGGCGGCAAGGCTGAGCGTAGCAGGTGCGCCACTCGGCAGGACCGAGCGAGCGCAACGTGGTCGCGGTGTGGAAGGTACCGGCACCGACCTCGGAGTCATAGGGCTGCATAATGACGCAGCCCTGCTCGCCCCAGTACTGCTGGAGACGCAGGATGATGTCTTGGAAGGAAAGCGATGAAGCGTTCATGCCTCTAATATCCCCTCGTCGAAACGATTACACGGTTAGGTACTGTACTATAGCGGTTTTTAGTCGATAGTGCCGATGCGGTTGAGCGGCCAGTAGCGCACAAGCGCCACGGCGATTAAATCAGAGCGATCGACGGGACCAAAGTAGCGCGAGTCGGCAGAGTTTTCGCGGTTGTCGCCCATCACCCACACACACCCGTCGGGAACGGTGTAGGGATAGCTCACCTGAGCGCCGGGCGCTTGGACCGAAAGCGGCCAGCTCATGCCGGTCGTGTAGTCCTCGTCGAGCGCCTGGCCGTCAACGACCACCTTGCCGTCCTGAAGGTCGACCGTCTGGCCGGCCGTGGCAATAACACGCTTGACGAGAACATCGTGCTCGGAGGTGTCATCGGGGTTGTGAAACACCACGATATCGCCTTGGCTGACGGGCTGGCCGAGCTCGAGGCTCACCTTTTGCGCCAAGATCTGGTCGCCGATCTCGATCGTGGACTCCATGGAGCCGGTAGGCACCACAAAGGGTTCGACCACAAACGAGCGAATCAGGAAGGTGGCGACCAGTGCGATCGCGACGACCGCGATCCACTCAAACGCACCCTTTAGCACGGAATGCTGCGATGGAACCATTCTCACTCCTCGCTCTGCGAATACGATGCGTCCAGGATGTCCTGCGCATACGCGCGCTCCTCGGGCGTAAGCCGCGCCGTCTCGATCAAGTCGGGACGCCAGCGGCAGGTGCGCTCGATGGCGTTCTTGCGGCGCCAGGCGTCAACTTTGGCGTGATCGCCACTCACGAGCACAGGAGGCACGCCCTCGCCGTTGAACTCGGCAGGACGGGTGTACTGCGCGTACTCGAGCAGGCCACCGTCCTCGGCAGTCGAGAACGACTCATCGACGTTGCTCATCTCGTCACCAAGGGCGCCGGGAATCAGACGCACGACGGCGTCGGCAACGACCATAGCGGGAAGCTCGCCGCCCGTAAGCACGTAGTCGCCGATCGACAGGCGCTCGTCGGCATACGCATACGCGCGCTCGTCGACGCCCTCATAGCGACTGCACACAAACAACAGGCGCTCGCTTTTGAGCAGACGCTCGGCCACATGCTGCGTAAAGGGCTCGCCGCAGGGCGTAAAGAACACCACGGTGGGCTTGGGACCCTCGGAGCTAATAGCCTCGATGGCCTCGGCGATGGGCTCGACCTTCATGAGCATGCCCTGCCCGCCGCCGTACGGCTCGTCATCAACGGTACGATGGCGGTCGTGCGTCCAGTCGCGCAGGTTATAGGCCTTAAAATCAAAAAGGCCGGCCTTGCGGGCGCGGCCCAAGATCGATGTGGACATGACGGGCTCAAACATCTCGGGAAAGACCGAAAGGGTCTCGATTAGCATGTTGACCTCCCTACTTGTCCATATCGATCAAACCGTCCATAACGTGGACGGAAATTGTCCCCCGATCGGGAAGATCGAGCACAACCTGCTCGATCACGGGAATCAGCACCTCGCCGTACCGATCACCCTCGACAACCCAAACATCGTTGGCGGGCGTCGACATAATCTCGACGATTCTACCGAGCGAGCCAAAGCGCTCGTCGACCACCTCGCGACCCATCAGGTCGGTATAGGCGGCATCGAGCGAATTAAGCTCAAAGT
Organism: uncultured Collinsella sp.; assembly: GCA_900548495.1. Lineage (GTDB taxonomy): Bacteria > Actinomycetota > Coriobacteriia > Coriobacteriales > Coriobacteriaceae > Collinsella. The sequence goes on from URKT01000047.1 coordinate 7,153, forward strand.
CGTCACGATTTGCCAGCACGTAGCATCCGGTGATGCCCTCGGCGGCCGTCAAATCGTCAATGCCCTCAAACGAGACCAGATCGCCATCGCCCGTATCGGTGACGGATGTGACCGTGCAAAAACGGTCACGCTTGAGCGCCGGTGGCGTCAAGGCGACGCGCATACCCGGCGTCAATACAGAAGGAAGCCCCCGCAGCGGCTGCGCGAGGACCTCCCCCTTCCTTCCGTGCGGCTTGACCACACGGGCGATGTTTTTGTACTGGGACCTCAAGGTCCTAGCCCAGAACCTCTACCTCGACTGCAGTGTCGAGGCGAGCGGCCAGTGCACGGGCGAGCGTGCGAATGGCCTTGATGGTACGGCCGCGACGGCCGATGACCTTAGCGACGTCATCCTCTGCGACCGAAACCTCAATCGTAGAGGCGTCGTCACCATCGATGACCTCAAGGCTCACGGAATCCGGGTCGTCGACGATCTGAACAACGAGATATTCGACGAGATCGGCGATGCGATCTGAGAGCATTGCCTCACCCTCGAGCTGTGCAGCGTCAACCTCAGGCACGATTTACTCCTCGGCGCCCTCAGCGGCCTCAGCGGCAGCCTTAGCGGCCTCGGCCTCTTTGGCGAGCTGCTTCTTGGACTTCTTGACGACGGTCTCGGTCTTCTCGCCCTCGTTGGCGGCCTTGACCAGAGCAGCGACGGCGTCGGTGAGCTGAGCGCCCTTGGACTGCCAGTCAGCGATCTTCTCGAGATCGAGGTTGATGGTCTTGGGGGCGGTCATCGGGTTGTAGCGGCCGACCTCCTCGATGATACGACCGTCACGCGGGGCGCGGGAATCGGCGACGACGACACGGTAGTACGGACGCTTCTTAGCGCCGTGACGAGCAAGGCGAATCTTGACTGCCAAAGGAAACTCCTCCAACCAAGCAGCTTTAGGCTGCAACTACAAACAAACAGTTGAACATAATACGCCATCGACGCGGGCAGGTGAAGTCCGTGAGACCAACTTCTTCGGTATAGTCGAAGGCAAATCCATATCTTAGACAAGAATTCGCGATTTGCAAGCACATCCACGCACCCCACATGAGCTGCGCGGTATACTCATACCATGAAAAGACGCGAACATACATACGGTTATGAGGATGCCATGGGCGTCACGCCGCCTCCCTGGACGGGTCCGGCGGTGGGCCTCATGGATCTCGATGCGTTTTTTGCGAGCGTGGAGATGCTCGATCATCCCGAGTGGCGCGGCAAGCCGCTCATCGTGGGCGGAGACGCCGATTCGCGCGGCGTCGTGTCCACGTGTTCGTATGAGGCACGTCGCTTTGGCGTGCACTCCGCCATGCCCTCGGCCGAGGCACGGCGCCTCTGTCCGCAGGCCATTTGGACGCATGGGCATTTCGATCGCTACCACGAGGTCAGCGCACAGGTCATGGCGATTCTCGCCGACGAGACACCGCGCGTAGAGCGCGTATCCATCGACGAGGCCTTTATCGATATCACACCGGGTCGCTTTGCGCCCGAGGACCCGCTGCTGGTTGCGCGGCGCATCAGTGATCGCGTGGCAGCGCTGGGAGTGACCTGCTCCATAGGCGTGGGCTGCAACAAGACGGTCGCAAAGATCGCAAGCGAGCGGGACAAGCCGTTTGGGCTGACCATCGTGCGCCCCGGAACCGAGCAGCGCTTTTTGGCCGCGCTGCCGGTATCTGCAATGAGCGGCATCGGGCGCTCGGCCGAAGAGCGGCTGCGCCGCATGCGCATCTACACGCTTGGCGAGCTATCACGTGCACCGGAATCCACCTTGTCCTCTATTTTTGGTGTCAACGGCGAACGCATGCGCCAGCGTGCGCAGGGGCTCGAAATCTCCGAAGTCACGAGTATCGATGAAGAGCGCGAGGTCAAGTCGGTCAGCAACGAACGCACCTTTGCGAAAGATTTGACTGAGCGCCAGGACATCGAAGCGGCGATTGCGCTGTTGGGAGAGTCAGTGGGACGCCGTCTGCGCCGTCAGGGGCTAACGGGCGCCACGGTGACACTCAAACTCAAGTATTCGTATGGAAGCGGTCGCTCGGCACAGCGCCGGCTGCCACATCCGACCGACGATGAGAACATCTTTGTGGCGGTGGCGCTCGAGCTGCTCGACAACATCTGGCAGGAAGGCATGCATGTGCGCCTGGCGGGCATCGGCATGAGCGACTTCGACCATCAGGGCGGCATCCAGACCGAGCTGTTCTGCGAAGTCGACGACCGCGGAGCCCAATCCAGCGACCGTCGCGACCTCTCGGTCGCCATCGACGCCGTCCGAGACAAGTTCGGCGACACCGCCCTATCCTTCGGCCGCCAATCCCGCTTCAACGATTAACCGCCTTTGGACAAAAAGAAAACCGGGCAGCTGCGAATGATGCAGCTGCCCGGCGAACGGTAGAAGGTAGCTAAAACCCCGTCCCAAATGAGCTACTAGAGGAGGTCGAGGGGAAGCTGGGGGGCGTCGCCCCAGAGCTTTTCGAGGCGGTAGAACTCGCGCGCCTCGGGGGTAAAGACGTGGACGACAACCGAACCGTAGTCCATGAGCATCCAGGTCTTCTGCTCGCGACCCTCGATGGAGAACGGGTGCTCGCCGCAAGCCTCGGCGACCTTCTCCTCAATCTCGTCAACGATCGAATCGACCTGGCGGTTGTTGGTGCCGGTAGCGAGGACAAAGTAGTCGCACACATCGGAAAGCTCAGTCAGATCGAGCACCTGAACGTCCTCGCCTTTCTTGTCGTAGGCGGCCTGCGCGGCGGCGCGGGCGACATCCTCGGCGGCGACACCGCTCGCGGACAGCGAGGCGGCAGTGCGGTCGGACGTGGCAACGAAGCTCTTGTGCTCCACACCTTCAAGAGTCTGCTCGTCGGTCATGGTCTCGTCGGCCATGGAATACCTCTTTCTAGACAGCCCGAGCTAGCGCAGCTGGGCGTAATGGTTGTAAATCGTAATAGCCGTGGGATAAAGATAACGCCCGGTCTGGATCACATAGACCAGACCCTGCGCAAAACAGGAGAAGAACAACTCGTCGAGCGAGGACTTCCCCACCATCTTGCGCAGCGCATGGGCATAATCGCCGTGACGGTTGGGTTCGATGGCATCGGCCACAAAGACCACCATATCGAGCGGCGTCATGTCGCAAGCGCCCACGGTGTGACGGTCGACAGCCTGAAAGACCGCCGGCGACAGCTCGGGAAAAAGCTGCGGAAGCTCATAGGCGGCAACCGGGCCATGCAAAAGCGGCGTCGCGGCAGACGGAGAGCCGGCAATCTTAATGCCGTAATGCAGAGCGCGCGTGACCAGCTCATCGTCGGAGAGCACTTTATCCCAGTCATGGATCAGGCCAGCGGCAGCGGCATCAAAGCGGTCGACACCGTACACCTCGGCTAGGTGCAACGCAGTCTCGGCAACCCCGAGCGAATGCACGTAGCGCTTACGCTTATCCTTCATGCGCACATCGAGCAACTCGTGGATGCGCGTCAAGAGCGCGCGCTCGTCGCCCTCAAACTGATCTTCTACCGACAACGTTCTCCCCCATCAATCAAAATCGTCTTGCCCAAGATCGGCATACAGACCGCGTTTACGGATATAGCCGAGCACGGACTCGCTCGTAAGATAGCGCACGCTCATACCGCGGGCAACCCGCTTGCGAATGTTGGTCGAGCTAATCGCCAGCGCCGGAATCTGGATATACCGCACGTCAAACGGCAGGCCCGACTCTTTGATTCGCGCGCGAGCAGTATCGATATCAAAGCCCGGTCGCGTCGCCGCAATAAAGGTTGCCAGTTCGGCAATCTCATCTGCATTGTGCCAGGTCACAATATCGATAATCGCATCGGCACCCGTAATAAAATAAAGCTTCACCTGTGTCGGGTAAAACTCGCGAAGGGCACGCAGCGTATCGGCTGTGTAGGTGACACCGGCACGATCGATCTCGAAGCGGCTTGCCAAAAAGGCCGGGTTCGCGGCGGTCGCGAGGACCGTCATGGCATAACGGTCCTCAGCAGGCGTCACCGGTTTGTCGAGCTTAAAGGCAGGAGAGCCGGCCGGCATAAAAAGCACAGCGTCCAAGTCGAGTGACTCGCGAGCCTGCTCGGCAGTAACCAAGTGCCCGTAATGAATCGGGTCAAAGGTGCCGCCCATAATGCCGAGCCTAAACTCCCGCCCATCCTTGATGGGCAGTTCAGGCAATCCGATTCCACCGCGCAGCGACATGACTTACTCGCCCTCCGGGGTCTCGACGTCTTCCGCAGCAACAGCGTCATCGGTACCGCCAATGGCATCCACTGCGTCGACAGCCTCCAAGCTATCATCGGCGACGTCAACGACCTCGACGGCGACGTCCTCGCTACCGTCCTCGAGCTCGTCCTCGAACTCCGAGAAGTCCTCGGCGCCCTCAAAGTCAAAGGCGCGCTGGCAAATGCGAACCTCGTCGCCGGCACGGCAGCCGGCCTTTTCGAGCGCATCGTCAACACCCATGCGGGAAAACTTATGCTGCAGGTAGATAACGGCTTCCTCGTTTTCCCAGTCGGTCTGGATAACCATGCGCTCGATGGCGCGGCCGACCACGCGGAAGGCGCCGGGCTCTTCCTGGACGATACGGAACCGCTTCTCGCGCTGGAGGCGGCGACGCTCCCACTCATCATCGCGAAGATCGACCGGCTCATCAGAGACCGCCAGCTCGGCGCGAAGCTTAGCCACCTGCTCGCCCACGGCAAGCATCAAAGTATTGAGACCGGCACCCGTAACGGCGGAAACGGCAAAGAACATGTGCCCGTCGTCGAGCGCCGCACGCTTGAGGTCGGCGATCTTATCTGCCGTACCCGGCGCATCGCATTTGTTGGCGACGACGATCTGCGGACGCTCCGAAAGCTCGGCACCATACTGCTCGAGCTCACGGTTGATGATACGATAGTCCTCAACCGGATCGCGATCCTCAAATCCGCCCGTCATGTCAACGACATGCATAATCAAAGCGGTGCGCTCGATATGGCGCAGGAACTGATGGCCCAGGCCACGCCCCTCGCTCGCGCCCTCGATGAGACCGGGGACATCGGCGACGACATAGGAGTACTCGCCGGCACGCACCATGCCCAGATTGGGAACGAGCGTGGTAAACGGGTAGTCGGCAATCTTGGGGCGGGCGGCACTCATACGCGCGATGAGCGAAGACTTACCCACCGAGGGAAAGCCCACGAGCGCGGCATCGGCCATGAGCTTCATCTCGAGCTCAATCCAATGCTCCTCGGCAGGCTCGCCCAGCTGGGCAAACGCAGGCGCGCGGCGCACCGACGTCACAAAGTGAGTGTTACCCAGACCGCCGGCACCACCGGGCGCCACGACAACGCGCTCGCCGTCGTGCACCAGGTCGGCAATCTCGAACATCGGGGTCTGCGTCTCGGGGTCGAGCTCGCGAACTACGGTGCCCATGGGGACTTTGAGAATCAGGTCCTCGCCGCTCTTACCATTGCGACGAGCGCCCTGGCCATGCGTTCCGCGCTCAGCACGAAAGTGATGCTTAAAGCGGTAATCGATCAGCGAGGAAAGCTGAGCGTCGGCCTGAATGACGACGTTGCCGCCACGACCGCCGTCGCCGCCATCGGGGCCGCCCTTGGGAACAAATGCCTCGCGCCTAAACGACATGCATCCGGCTCCGCCGTCGCCGCCGCAAACGTTAATTCGGCTGATATCGGTGAACTGTGACAACAGAATCGCCTCCTACAAAAAAGAGGGAGACCCTTGAATCCTAAAACTCAAGTGCCTCCCACATATGTGCTCTATGAAGGGTGAATTACGCGTTCGCGAGCGGGCGTACGCTGACCCTGTGCTTGATACCCTTGTGGAACTCAACGGTACCGTCGACCAGCGCGAACAGCGTGTCGTCCTTACCACGGCCAACGTTCTCACCCGGGTGGATGTGCGTGCCGTGCTGACGGACGAGAATCGTGCCCGTGGTTACCGTCTGGCCGGCATAGCGCTTCGTGCCAAGGCGCTGACCGCGGGAGTCACGGCCATTACGGGAGGAACCGAGTCCTTTTTTGTGTGCCATTGTGTATACCTACTCTTTCGTTACGAGTGTAATCTACTCGGCGACGGGAGCCTCGGCAACAGCCTCAGCCTCTGCCTTGACAGCCTTCTTGGCGCGGGAGGTAGCCTGAACCTTCACGATCTTCAGCTTGGTGAGCTGCTGACGGTGACCCTTCAGACGACGATAGCGCTTGCGCTTGTGGAACTTGAAGACCAGCTGCTTCTCGCCCTTGAACTGCTCAACGATCTGAGCGGTAACCTTGGCCTTGGCCAGCTTGTCGGGATCGGTGACGATCTTCTTACCATCGTTGAGGAAGATAACCGGCAGGGTGACCTTGTCGCCCTCATTGCCCTCGATCTTCTCGACGGTGATGACATCGTCGGTGGCGACCTTATACTGCTTGCCGCCCGTGTTAACGATTGCGTACATGTTTACTTGCCCTTCATGCATCAGTTAGTGCAACAGCCGAATATAGTAGCAGGCGAAAATACCCCCGTCAACGAGTATGTGGAGCAAATCCACAAGTTCGCACAGGTATGGGGCTGACGAGTCGGCCCTCGTCGTCCTCGCATGCTTGATTCTGACGCTCGACATCGTAGGAGCAGATGGTCACGAGGTCTTGCATACCGGTGGAAACAATAGGTGCATCCACGCCCGGGGTCAAGCCCTGCAACAAAACATCAGCAGCAGAAAGCAAAATTTCCGGACGCATGGAGCCCTCGTTGTCGGCATGGGTGTCGAGCATGAGCACCAAATGGTCTGGGCGCTCCCCCGCCGTGAGCTCATAGCCCACGAGCGTGTGATCCAAATCCAAGCGCTTGCTCTTTTTGCCGCGCGCGTAGTCGATGCCGTGGCCCGCGCGCAGCGTGTCGATCGCACGACGCACCTCGTCGGCGCTTACGGGCGCCTCGGGATCCAAGTGCAGGTCGATGCGATACGACAGGCGCGTGAGCTGCGCCGTCAACGCCGGCGTGCGCACGTCGATGTACGCCGCCTCGATGGGCGCCAGATCGGCCGGAGACGCCGCAGCCAGGCGCCCAAACGCCTCGTCGAGCGCCACGAACTCGGTCATAAACAGGTCATACCACTCGCAGGTCGACGACGTACCCACCGGCAGCGCCGAAGAGAAGCCCACGCGCATGTGCGGAGAGAAGCCCTGCGTGACGGCATAGGGAAGTCCCGCACGGCGCACGATGCGCTCAATGGTATGGATTACTTCGAGATGGCCCAGGTACTTAAGGCGATCGCGCTTGCCATAGCGAACACGAAGCCTAAAGAGCGAGGGGTTGTCGGTCAGGCGCTCACTCATGCGCGATCACCCATCAATACATTCTTGGCGTGGAGCGTGGGGCAGATCCCGCAGCCGGTGCACGACGTGCGGGTACAGTCGGGAGTCGTGACGCCCTCGAGCGAGCGACGGTACTCGCGCTCGAGGAAGCCGCGCGTGCAGCCGGGGCTCACGTGCTCCCACGGCAGGCGCCAGTCCAACTCGTAGGGCAGGTGCACGAGCTCATTGAGGTCGATGCCGTTTTTGGCAGCAGCCTCCTTCCAGTTATCGAGCGAGAAATGCTCTACCCAGGCGTCAAAGCGAGAGCCCGAGCGCCAAGCATCGATGATGACGGGCGTCATGTCACGACCGGCGCGGGACAGCGCGGCCTCGATGAGCGAGGTCTCGGCATCGTGGTAATGAACGCGGACGGCACGGTTGCGAACGCTCGTGACGAGCAGCTTCTGGCGACGCTTGACGTCGTCGTAGTCGAGCTGCGGGCACCACTGGAACGGCGTGGCAGCCTTGGGGATAAAGACCGAAACCGAGATCGACACCGAGATCGAGCCGCGACGAGCCTTGGGCACCACGGAACGACCGAGCTCCAGCACGTGATCGGCCAGATTGGCGATGGCCACGATGTCCTCGTCGCGCTCGCCGGGAAGGCCCATCATAAAGTAGAGCTTCATGCGGTTCCAGCCGGCCTCGAAGGCCGCCTTGGCCGCACGGTCCAGGTCCTCCTCGGTCACGTTCTTGTTAATGATGTCGCGCATGCGCTGGCTGCCGGCCTCGGGCGCGAACGTCAGGCCGCCCTTCTTTTCGCCGGCGACCGACTCGGCCATATCCACGCCAAACGAATCCAGGCGCTGCGACGGAATAGACACGCGAATACCCGTATCCTCCAGGCGACGGTTGAGCCTGCCGAGCACGTCGCGAATGCAGGAGTGGTCGGTCGTGGAGAGCGAGGTCAGCGACACCTCGTCATAGCCGGTCTTTTCCAGACCCTGAATCACCGACGAGACGATCTGGTCGGCCGAGCGCTCGCGCACCGGGCGATACGTCATGCCGGCCTGGCAAAAACGGCAGCCGCGGGCGCAGCCGCGCAGGATCTCGATAGACAGGCGGTCGTGAACCAGCTGCGCATAGGGCACGCACGACTGCGACAGCGGATTCGTGGCGCCGAAATCCTCGACGACGCGCTTGTAGACCACGGTCGGCGCATCCTTGCCTTCACGCGGCACGGTGTAGCCATGCGGCGAGCAGGGCTCGTCGTGACGAACCTCATAGAGCGACGGCACATAGTTGCCGGCAATGGATGCAAGCTGCTCGACAATCTGCGCGCGCGGGACCCCTTCGTCACGCAGGCGGCGATGCAGCTGGCAGGTCTCGAGCAGCGATTCCTCGCCCTCACCGATGAGGATGGCATCGAAGAAGGCCGCGTACGGCTCGGGGTTGTACACCGAGGGGCCGCCGGCGATGATAATGGGGTCGTCCTCGGTGCGGTCAGCCGCTAACAGCGGAATACCAGCGAGGTCGAGTGCCTCGAGGAAGTTCGTTACCGCCATCTCGTGCGGCACATGCAGGCCGACGATATCAAACGAAGCAACCGGCGCTGCACCCTCGAGCGAGAGCAGCGGAATGCCTGCCTCGCGCATGGCGTCACCCATATCGGGCCACGGCACATAGCCGCGCTCGCAGGAGATGCCCTCGGCCTGGTTAAGGATGTTGTAGAGGATGGCGATACCCTGGTTGGGCAGACCGACCTCGTACACATCCGGGTAGATCAGGCCTGTCTCTTATACACATCTCCGAGCCCACGAGACATGCGCAGATCTC
>URKT01000048.1 GCA_900548495.1 uncultured Collinsella sp.
GTCGTCGGCAGCGTCAGATGTGTATAAGAGACAGCATCAAGGACACCTTCGACCGCCTGGGCATCCCCGAGGCCGAGCGCAGCTACCTGGCAGGCGTCGGCGCGCAGTACGACTCCGAGCTCGTCTACCACAACATGCAGGACACCGCCTCCAAGATGGGCATCGTCTACTCCGGCATCGAGGAGGCCCTGCACGACCCGCAGTGGGAGCCGCTCATCCACGAGAAGTTTATGACGCTCATCCCGCCCACCGACCACAAGTTTGCGGCCCTGCACGGCGCCGTGTGGTCGGGCGGCTCGTTTGTCTACGTGCCCAAGGGCACCAAGCTCGATTTTCCGCTGCAGAGCTACTTCCGTCTCAACGCCAAGGGCGCCGGTCAGTTTGAGCACACGCTCATCATCGTCGAGGACGATGCCGACCTGCACTTTATCGAGGGTTGCTCCGCGCCCAAGTACAACGTGGCAAACCTCCACGCCGGCGCTGTGGAGCTCTTTGTGGGCAAGCGCGCGCACCTGCGCTACTCGACCATCGAGAACTGGTCCAAGAACATGTACAACCTCAACACCAAGCGTGCGCGCGTGGACGAGGACGGCGACATCGAGTGGATCAGCGGCTCCTTCGGCAGCCACGTGGGCTACCTCTACCCCATGAGCGTGCTCAACGGCCGCCGCGCCCGCTCGAGCTTTACCGGCATTACCTTTGCCGGCGCCGGTCAGAACCTCGACACCGGCTGCAAGGTCGTGCTCAACGCGCCCGAGACCTCGGCGACCGTCGAGACCAAGGGCATCTCCAAGAGCGGCGGCATCCAGACGTTCCGCAGCTCCATCGTGGCCACGCCCAAGGCCGAGGGCTCCAAGGCAACCGTGAGCTGCCAGTCGCTGATGCTCGACGACCAGAGCCGCTCCGACACTATTCCGGCCATGGACATCCGCGCCAAAAACGTCGACATCGGCCACGAGGCCACCATCGGCCGCATCGGCGACGACAAGGTGTTCTACCTGATGAGCCGCGGCATCTCGGAGGAAGAGGCCCGCACCATGATCGTCAACGGCTTTGCCAACCCGGTCTCCAAGGAGCTGCCGCTGGAGTACGCCGTCGAGATGAACAACCTGATCAAGCTCGAGATGGAAGGAGCGATCGGATAATGAAACAGACCACCAACACCGCTGCTACCACCCTTGAGCAGGTCAATGCGATGCCGGCTGCCACTTGGGGTTGGCTCAAGATGAACCAGACCAAGCTCGAACTCTCTAACGAGCTTGCCACCGCTCCCACCGAGGCCGTTGAGGTCGAGGGCTTGGACGAGCAGTTTACTGGCGTGGCAGACGCGTTCGAAGCCGCCATGGACGCCATGGCCGAGCGCTTCCCCGAGCGCCGCGCCTCCGCCCCCGGTGATGCAGCCGACCGCGCCCGCATCACGCCCGAGACCGAGCTCGACGTGCCCGCCACCTCTGTCTACCAGGCCGGCGCCATCAAGCTCGAAGAGGAGCTCTCCCCTGCTGAAGCCTTCGAGACCGGCATGGGCGAGGCTGCCTACGCCTACTTGGCCGAGCACGCCACCAAGCGCATCGTCATCGATGTGCCCGCATACAAGCACGTCACGGTTACCGTGCGCGTGAGCGGTGTCGATGCCGCCGCGGCCATCGCCGCCATCGACGTCGTCGCCCGCCCGCAGGCAACGCTCGATCTCGCTCTAGCCCTGGACTCCCCCGTCAACGGCCAAGGCGTCGTGGGCTCCGTGCTGCGCGTGTGCGCCCACGAGTACGCCACCGTCAACGTGACCTGCACGCAGACACTCGACGACAGCTGGATCGCACTCGACGACACCGGTCTATTCCTAGACGAGGGCGCGCACGTCAACGTGCAGCACACCGTCCTGGGTGCCGGTGCCAGCGCCACCGGCCTTGCCGGCGACCTGCTGGGCGACACCGCCAAGGTGACCATCGATACCGATTACCTGGGTGCCCGCGAACAGGTGCGCGACTTTAACTACGAGCTGCGACACCGCGGCCGCAAGACCGAGTGCGAGATCGACGCCAACGGCGTGCTGACCGGTACGTCCAAGAAGGTCTACCGAGGCACCATCGACCTTGTGCATGGCTGCAAGGGCGCAACCGGCACCGAGCGCGAGACGGTGCTCTTGGCCAACAAGGGCGTCGACAACAAGACCGTCCCCGTCATCCTCTGCGACGAGGACGACGTCGCCGGCAACCACGGCGCCACCATCGGCCACGTCCGCGACGAGCAGCTGTTCTACCTCGCCTGCCGCGGCCTTGACCAAAACGCCGCCGAGGACCTGTTCATCCGCGCCAAGCTGGAGGACGCCGCGCTTTCCGCCACCGACGAGCGCACTCGCGCAGCCGTCGTCCGCCTGGGCAACAACCTGATTGACAACTTTGAAGAGGAGCTCGCATGATCGACACCGAGCACGTTAAATGCGATACCTGTACCGCACCGGAGCCCATGGAGCTCGACGCCAGCGACGAGGCTTCGCGCGGCTGGCCCACCGTAGACATCGAAACCAACCCCTACAAGGCGCAGTTCCCGCTCTTCCAGCAGCACCCCGAGATCGCCTTCCTCGATAGCGCCGCCACCGCGCAGCGCCCTGCCTGTGTGCTCGACGCCGAGCGCGACTTCTATCAGCGCATGAACGCCAACCCCCTGCGTGGCCTGTACTCGCTGTCCGTCGAGGCAACCGACGCCATCGCGAAGGTCCGCCAGCAGATCGCCGACCTCATCGGCGCTCCCCAGGCCAACGAGGTCGTCTTCACCCGCAACACGAGCGAGTCGCTCAACCTGGTCGCCAAGAGCTTTGCACCCACGGTGCTCGAGCCCGGTGACGAGGTCGTCATCACCATCATGGAGCACCACTCCAACCTGATTCCGTGGCAGCAGGTCTGCCGCGAGACCGGCGCCAAGCTCGTCTACCTCTACCCCACCAAGACCGGTCAACTCACCACCGAGGAGGTTCTGTCCAAGGTGGGCCCCAAGACCAAGATCCTGGCCGTGGGTCAGGTTTCTAACGTGCTGGGCGTCGAGAACCCGGTCAAGAACCTCGGCAAGCTCGTGCACAAGTACGGCGGCTATCTGGTCGTCGACGGCGCACAGTCGCTGCCGCACATGCCGGTCGATGTGGCCGACCTGGGAGCCGACTTCTTTGCCTTTAGCGCACACAAGGCCATGGGCCCCATGGGCATCGGCGTGCTGTGGGGCAAGATGGACCTGCTGAACGCCATGCCGCCCATGCTCACCGGTGGCGAGATGATCGACTCTGTCACCGAGCAGGACGCCGTCTGGGCGCCCGTCCCCGAGAAGTTCGAGGCCGGCACGCAGGACGCCGCCGGCATCTTCGCCACGGGCGCCGCCTTTGATTACCTGGTCAACACGGTGGGTTACGAGAACATCCAGGCCCGCGAGCAGGCACTCGTCCACTATCTGATGGGCGAACTCATGCAGCTCGACTTTGTCCAAATCATCGGTTCCATCTACTGGGACAACCACCACGGCGTTGTGAGCTTTAACGTCAAGGGAATTCACCCGCACGACGTCGCGAGCATCATGGACATGGACGGCGTCTGCATCCGCGCCGGCCACCACTGCGCGCAGCCGCTGCTCACCTGGCTGGGCGTCGAGAACCTTGCCTGCTGCCGCGCCAGCGTGGCCTTCTACAACGACAAGGCCGACATCGACAAGTTCATCGCCGGCCTGCATCACGTTTGGAGCACGTTCAATGGGTAATCTGTACACCTCCACCACGTTTATGGAGCACAACTCGCACCCCGACTATAAGTACGAGATGGATGCTCCCACGCACGAGCACGACGGTATCAACCCCAGCTGCGGAGACGAGCTCACCTTGCAGCTGCGTGTCGAGAACGATGTAATCGAGGAAGCCTCGTTTACCGGGCACGGCTGCGCCATAAGCCAGGCCAGCGCCGACATCATGGCCGACCTCATCACCGGCGAGACCGTCGAGGAGGCGCGTCGCTTGGCGGGACTCTTCCTCGCCATGATCCGCGGCGAGAAGCTCTCCGAGGACGACCTGGAAGACCTGGACGAAGCCGCCCAGCTCCAGGACATCTCGCACATGCCCGCCCGCGTCAAGTGCGCCGAGCTCGCCTGGCGCACCCTCGACGGCATGCTCGAAGGGTAAACTAGCCAGAAGCGGATGCCCCAGATCAAAGGGTTTGATTGCCGAGCCGCCCAATACGGGCGGCTCGGCTTTTTCATAACGCCTCGGACACACAAAGTTCGCGCGTCCGGCACCCCGTCTGACATTTGCCACACAGCCAGACACGAACACGGGCGTTTTCCACAGCACCAAAGGCCTGCGGCAGGACCCCGGGCCCGCCAAGCAATGCGCCAAGCCCCGTTCTGCGAAGCTCCGACTCGCTTCGCGCCTACCGCAGGCGGGTCCCATAGGGAGCGGCGTGCATTTTTGCGAGTATTCAGCACGCCAAGCTGTGTGCATACGCATCGAAAGCGTTAATCAACGTCTTTAGGCGCATATATATTGTGTTTTAGAACAAGTATCGCGGTCTGACGGGACGCAGGCACGTGCTTCGGGGGCGCAACGGCGGGGATCAATAGCTTCGGAACCCGTATGTTGCAAGATTGCAGCGGTGCCGACAGCACTACGATGCTGAAAACTCCGTTTTTTGCACGGCGCAGACGGGGGTAGGCACGGGCAAACCCGGACTGAGTCGTTAATATATGCAAGATGGCGATTGTTCTATGCATATTAAGAAGTGCAGTTACCGTACCAAGCTTTTGAACGCTGGTTGCGGCGTATGGACGACCCCAGCTGCGGTGAACAGGCGACCTTACATCACGTTTCCGCCAGCCCGCATCGCCGTTCGCGCGCGGGCGCGCACGATACGAGAGACGGTACTTTTGCCAATCCCGGTATACCGCTCAATCTGGCGCACCGTAAAACCGGCATCGTGCAATCCAAGAATAACGGTATCGCGCTGCGCAGGCGGTGCGTCTTTAACCCCATGGAGCGGAGCCCCGAGGCTTTTCGCCAACTTGTCGGCAAAGGCGTGGCGTTCCCACTCTGTCTCTTTCATATCGCGCAGCGCCGGTTCGCCGCCGTCGGGCGTCGAAAGCGAATAGGCAATAAAGCCCTCGGCAGAACCAAAAAGCTCAAGCACGCAAGAAGGATCAGAAAATCCCCTCGCGACATCGGCCGCGTCACCGTCGTAAGCGCACAAATGCTCCGGAAAGCTGCTCCAGGGATAACGCTCAATGAGACTGATGCCCGCCTCCTGCGGATCGGCGTGAACGGAGCGAATAGCCTCCATCACCTGCCAGTCGGTATCGAGCGAGCGCCGGTCAAAACGGTTCTGGAACAGATGCCCTGTGCGCCCCGTGCGTTTATTGAACCGCCGCGCGTACGTCAAAAGCAGCCGGTGCATCGCCGCGCTCATCGCGTCCTCGTAATCTGCAAGCACCAGACGCACGTGATTGCCCATAAGGCACCAGGCGATAACCGTCACGCCCGCCTTGCGGCAGCACTCACGCATCAGCTCCAAGAACTCCCACCGGTCTTCATCGCCCTCAAAGATGAGCTGCTTGCCCGTACCGCGGGCACAGACATGGTAAAAGCCGGTAACCGTTCTCCAAACGCGCTGCATGGCGCTCCCTTCGCCGGGATCTGCTTGCCATCCAATACAGCACGATTGAAGCGTGCCATCAAAACATTCACGCAAAACAATACACTCGCGCGGCCAAAGGCAGTAATCAGGCGGCGAACGGCATCGTTGCAACAGGTCAACCCCCGCAATGCTTACAAGAGCTGACCAATAGCTTGCCCAAGACGGACCCCCTCTACGGAAGTTCACGACCACAGAACATAGAGTTAAACCGTTTCAATTAAAACTTCCGCGCATCTCGCTACGAAAACTGAGCCGTTCGCCGAATATTCCGTGCATTTCGCGGTATTATAGGGGCTGCATGTCATGTCCCTTTCGAAGGGTCGCCCGGCAATCGCCAGCCACGGCCCCCAGACGGGACGCCAACACGATAGAGAGGAGAGGCATGCAGTACTCACAGGAAGTGGAGAACATGTGCCCCGTTGCCAAGGGTGCATACCACGGCCCCGCACCCATCCCCGAGGAGGGCAAGTGGGTCCAGGCTAAGGAGATTTCCGACATCTCCGGTCTTACGCACGGTGTGGGTTGGTGCGCACCTCAGCAGGGCGCCTGCAAGCTCACGCTGAACGTCAAGGACGGCATCATCGAGGAGGCCCTCGTTGAGACCATCGGCTGCTCGGGTATGACCCACTCTGCCGCCATGGCTTCCGAGATCCTTCCCGGTAAGACCATCCTCGAGGCCCTCAACACCGACCTCGTCTGCGACGCCATCAACGTTGCTATGCGCGAGATCTTCCTGCAGATCGTTTACGGCCGCAGCCAGACCGCGTTCTCCGAGGGCGGCCTGCCCGTGGGCGCCTCCCTCGACGACCTCGGCAAGGGCCTTCGCTCTCAGGTCGGCACCATGTTCGGCACCAAGGCCAAGGGCGCTCGTTACCTCGAGCTCGCTCAGGGCTACGTCACCCGCATGGCTCTCAACGACAAGAACGAGATCATCGCATTCGAGTTCCTGAACCTCGGCAAGTTCACCGACGCCGTCAAGGCCGGCAAGACCCCCGAGGAGGCCATCGCTGGCGCTATGGGCCACTATGGTCAGTGGGAGAACGCTGCCAAGTACATCGACCCGCGCACCGACGAGGAGACTCACTCCGTCGCCAGCGTGTTCCCGGTTCACGAGTAGAAAGGGAGGGAAATAACTATGACTGTTACGTTCGAAGGTTACGAGCGCCGCGCTGACAAGATCAACAAGTGCCTCGCCGACAACGGCATCGCCTCCCTCGAGGAAGCTCTGCAGATCTGCACCGACAAGGGCTTCAACCCGCGTGAGATCGTCAACAACACCCAGTCCATCGCCTTCCAGAACGCCGAGTGGGCCTACACCCTCGGTTGCGCTCTCGCTGTCAAGCGTGGCGCCAAGTCCGCTTCTGAGGCTGCCGCCATCATCGGCGAGGGCATCCAGGCCTTCACCGTTCCCGGCTCCGTCGCCGAGGACCGCAAGGTCGGTCTGGGCCACGGCAACCTGGGCGCTATGCTGCTCTCCGACGACACCGAGTGCTTCGCCTTCCTGGCCGGTCACGAGTCCTTCGCTGCCGCTGAGGGTGCTATCGGCCTGGCTCTGAACGCCAACAAGGCTCGCAAGAAGCCGCTGCGCGTCATCCTCAACGGTCTGGGCAAGGACGCTGCTCAGATCATCGCCCGCATCAACGGCTTCACCTACGTGAAGACCCAGTTCGACTACTTCACGGGCGAGCTCAAGGTCGTCGAGACCATCCCCTACTCCGATGGTCCCCGCGCCGCCGTCAACTGCTACGGCGCCGACGACGTCCGCGAGGGCGTTGCCATCATGTGGCACGAGAACGTCGACATCTCGATCACCGGTAACTCCACCAACCCCACGCGCTTCCAGCACCCCGTCGCTGGCACCTACAAGAAGGAGCGCCTCGAGGCTGGCAAGAAGTACTTCTCCGTCGCTTCTGGTGGCGGCACTGGCCGTACCCTGCACCCGGACAACATGGGCGCCGGCCCTGCCTCTTACGGCATGACCGACACCATGGGCCGTATGCACTCCGACGCCCAGTTCGCTGGTTCTTCCTCCGTGCCTGCGCACGTCGACATGATGGGTCTCATCGGCATGGGCAACAACCCCATGGTCGGTGCCACCGTCGCCTGCGCTGTCGCCGTCGAGGAGGCCCTCAAGGCCTAATCGCGCCCGCGCGATGCTCATATAGTTGAGCTTTGGAGCCGCTACCTTTCGAGGTAGCGGCTCTTTTTGTTTGTGCTGTCGCAGGGTAGCTAATGCCGATATATCAGTTGGGGCGAAATACAAGATGTGATGAGATGGAGCGTCAGAGCGTCCATGACGCCCACCTGCCATATTTGCCCTTTACCGATTTGCCGGGTCTTTGCGGCCCCATTGCCGATCACCCGTGCGAAAATGCGCCGGACGAGAAAGGAGTCCGATGGAATCGACTGATGTACTGGTAATTGGATCTGGCATTGCGGGCCTTTGTGCCGCCATCGAAGCGGCATGCACAGGTGCAGCCGTCACTGTGGCAAGCGCCGGCAAGACCATGAGTGGATCGAGCTTCTTCCCCGGAACCTGGGGCCTAGGGCTTATCGGACCCGTTAACGAAGACGACGAGCAGGACCTCATCGACACCATCCTGGCCGTCGGCGGCGGCGTTGCCGACCCCGAACTCGTCCAAACGTTCGTCCACGGCATTCCCCAAGCGATTGACTGGCTCGAGCAAGACCTGGGCGTTGAGCTCCAGCGTCCGCAAAGCGCCGAGAGTGCCCAGCAAAAGCAATTTATCCCCTGCTTTGACCACAAGACGCGCATGTGGCGCGGCCTCACCCGCAAGCCCCTTGAGGACGCTCTGACGACCCGGATCGAGTCGCTCGGCATTCGCCTGCTCCCCCGCCATGAGCTTATCGACCTTGTTGAGGACACGAACGGCAGAATAACCGGAACCGTGCTCTACGACCTCACCGAAAATCGAATCGTGCCCTTTGCTGCCAAGGCCACGATCATCGCAGCCGGTGGCACAGGCGGCCTGTTCGAGCGCAGCCTTACGTCGGCTGATGTGCTCAGCTCCTCGCAGGCCATCGCGCTGGCGCACGGCGCAACACTTACTAATATAGAGTTCATGCAGATGATGCCCGGCTTCATCGAGCCCAAGCGTAACTTGGTCTTCAACGAAAAAACCTGGCGCTACGTACATGTAGACCAGCCGGCAGATATTGCCGACGACAAGCTGGACGACCTGCTCGAGCAGCGCTCTGGATATGGTCCTTTCACGTCATGCTTGGCCTCCCGCGCTATCGATCTTGCCATCGATCAGGCAGGCGCCGAAGGCCTGACGCTCCGCTACGACTTCCCCCGCGAGGATGTCCCAGAGTTTGTGCAGACCTTTGCCACCTGGCTGCAAGACGAGCACGGCATCGCCCCGACTGACGAGATGCGCGTTGCGATGTATGCCCACGCCGCTAACGGCGGCATCAAGATCGATAAGACCGCGTACACGGGCGTTGAGGGCCTCTACGCTTGCGGCGAGGCGACAGGCGGCATGCACGGAGCCGACCGCATTGGTGGCTTATCAAGTGCCAACGGCATCGTGTTCGGGCGCATCGCGGGCGCATCGGCAGCCCTTGCAGCGCAGAAGGAGCCTGAGGCAGCCCTGAAGGCGGATATCACCCTCCCCCAATACGGCATTGCCACAACAGATGCCGAACGCCTGACACACAGCCTTAGGCACACGATGAGCACCTATTGCATGATCAACAGGACCGAAACAGGCCTATCCGAGGCCCTGCAACAGCTTGAAAGCCTGCAAGACAAGGCCATAGCGCTGAGCAATCCGCATGCCGATGACAGCGAGATCGCAGCCCTCGCCCGCCTACAATCGCAGATTCAACTAGCACAGGAAATGGTCAAAGCCATGCGCAAGCGGACCGAAAGCCTCGGATCGCACTATCGAGCAGACTAAATCGATTCTCACTTTGAGTTTGATCACAACTTTTCAACATGCATCGAGCCCTGTGAGCATGATTCCTCTAAGGAGAACACGCCTACGGGGCTTTAGCAGTGTTTTCCCTAAGGGAATCACGGTGCAGATTTCTCAGCTCCGCGCCCTTTCGGGTTCGACCCCATGAAAGGTCAACAAAAAAAGACGGCCAACCGAAGTTGACCGTCTTAACATGCTTTGGTGGGCCGTCAGGGGGTCGAACCCTGGACCTTGGGATTAAGAGTCCCCTGCTCTACCAACTGAGCTAACGACCCGATATCAACACGAAGCAAGAACTGGGGTGGGTAAAGGGACTCGAACCCTCGACCTACGGGACCACAACCCGTCGCTCTAGCCAACTGAGCTACACCCACCGTGTCCTGTGCGCTTCGCGCTCGACTATTATTGCAAGGAACGCCACGCGATGCAAGCCCCAATTTTCAAGAATTTTGAAAAGAGTTTTTCGGATCCATTTCGAGCAAATCCCACCGGTTTCATAGGAGTAAACTTGCCCCACTGCAAATGCTCGAAAGGACCGGCATGAAAGAACTATCCAACCGCACGGCAACGTTTACCGATTCGGTCATCCGCCGCATGACACGCATCTCCAATAAGTATGGCGCTGTCAATCTCTCGCAGGGCTTCCCCGACTTCGATCCCCCGGCGCAGCTGCTCAACAGCCTCAGCGCCATCGCCAGCGACCCCAAGCCGCTCTATCACCAGTACTCCATCACCTGGGGCTCCCAGGCCATGCGCGAGGCGCTCGCCGCCAAACAGGAGCACTTTATGGGCATGCCGGTGAATCCCAACGAGAATATCGTAGTCACCTGCGGCTCCACCGAGGCCATGATGGCCGCCATGATGACGGTCACGAACCCCGGCGACAAGGTCGTCATCTTCTCGCCATTCTACGAGAACTACGGCGCCGACACGATCCTTTCGGGTGCCGAGCCCATCTACGTACCGCTCAACCCGCCCACATTCGACTTTGACCGCGAGGCGCTCGAGGCTGCCTTCCGCGACAACGACCCCAAGGCCATCGTCCTGTGCAACCCTTCCAACCCCTGCGGCAAGGTCTTCACGCGCGAGGAGCTCACCTTTATCGCCGACCTCTGCAAAAAGTACGACGCCTATTGCATCACCGACGAGGTATACGAGCACATCGTCTACGCGCCCCACGAGCACGTCTATATGGCCACGCTGCCCGGCATGTTCGAGCGAACCATCAGCTGCAGCTCGCTGTCTAAGACGTACTCCATCACCGGTTGGCGCTTGGGCTACACCATCGCTCCGTCCCAGATCACCGAGCGTATCAAGAAGGTCCACGACTTTCTCACCGTGGGTGCCGCCGCTCCCCTGCAGGAAGCCGTTGTCACCGCCCTCAACTTCGACGACAGCTATTACGATGAGGTCCTTGACCTCTACACCGCCAAACGCGACTTGTTCTGCCAGGGGCTCGATAGCATCGGTCTTGAGCATAACGTGCCGCAGGGCGCCTACTACGTCATGATGGACATCTCTGAGTTTGGCTATGACAGCGACCTCGAATTCTGCGAGGACCTCGCGTCTAAAGTGGGCGTGGGCGCCGTGCCCGGCTCGAGCTTCTTCCGCGAGCCCGTCAACCATCTGATTCGTTTCCACTTTGCCAAGCGGGATGAGACGCTTAACGCGGCACTGGAGAACCTCAAGTCGCTACGTGACAAAATCAAGCCGCGCGGGTAAGGACGGCCCGGCAACTAAAGCAACCAAAGAAGCCTCGCACCGCCCGCCACGTTGCGAGGCTTCTTTTTATAGCGCTTTCTTAAATGGTTTAGAGCTCTATACTTTAGTCATGGAGCAACTCGTCCCAGAGAGGAATATTATGGCAGAGCAGCAGCTTATCGGAGCGCTCGAGGCCGGCGGCACCAAGATGGTCTGCGCCACGGGCTATGCAGACGGTACGGTCCTGGAGCGCGAACAGATCGCGACCACGACCCCGCAGGAGACCGTCGAGGCCGTCAACGCGTGGTTTGCCGACAAGGGCATCGCCGCGCTGGGCATCGGCGCCTTTGGCCCCACCGCAGTCAATCCCGCCTCACCCCAATACGGCAAGATCCTGGAGACGCCCAAGACGGCATGGCGCTACTTTGATCTGCTGGGCACTATCCAAAACGAGCTCAATATCCCCTGCGGCTACGACACCGACGTCAACGTTGCCTGCTTGGGCGAGGTCACCTTTGGTTGCGCCCAGGGCCTCACTGACGTTGTGTATCTGACCATCGGCACCGGTGTGGGCGCCGGCGTGCTCTCGGGCGGTAAGCTCGTGCACGGCATGATGCATCCCGAGGCCGGCCACATCCTGGTCACGCGCGACCCGCGCGACACCATCGGCGAGCATAGCGCTTGCCCCTTCCATGACAACTGCCTCGAGGGCCTCATCGCCGGCCCCGGCGTTAAAAAGCGCTGGGATGGCAAGAGCGCCGGAGACATGGCCGATGACCCGGAGGCCATGGACCTGCTCGCAGGCTATCTAGCACAGGCGCTCATGACCTACACGCTGTGCTACGCGCCGCAAAAGATCATCATCGGCGGCGGCGTGGCCGACCACACCCCCATCGTGCCGCTCGCACGCAAGAAGTGTGCCGAAATGCTCAACGGCTATATCGTCACGCCCGAGGTTAACGACATCGATACCTACATTGTCAACAACAGCCTCGAGGGCAAGCAGGGCATCATGGGTTGCCTTGCCCTGGGCGCACAGGCGCTTCAGTAACAGACGCACCCACGGGGCGTGGCGCGCCCGGCAAATCCGACCTACGGAACGACGCCACCACGCCTCATATAAGCCCTCAAATAAAAAAGGCCGCCTAGGACCAAACAATACGTCCTAGGCGGCCTTTTTGGCGCACATCAGCGACCGTAAGAGATATCGGAGCACAACGCCCGTTGCCGCTCCACAGCAGTCGATCATCACATCGGTAATCATGCCGGCACGTCCCGGCACAAAGAGCTGAATCGTCTCGTCGATCGAGGGAATCAGCAGCAGGAACACCACCGTGGGCAGCAGCACGTCAAAGGTGCGCCGGCCCTCAAAATCAAAGGCGTGCGTTGCCAGGATGCCGAGCACCATATACTCGGTAAAATGCGCGCACTTGCGAACAACAAAGTTGGTCACCCATTCATATGGAAGTCCCACGCCGTGCAGGAAACCGCGGATAGTTTCCATGACCGTTAGGCTCAGTGAGCCCGACCCCGAGCCGGGAACCAGCGAATTGCCCCAGATCAAGAGCGCCATCAGGCAGGTCACGACCGCCCATTTTCGATTGATCTTAACCATGCAGAAGTTATGCCTCCGCACGGAGCGGCGCGAAGCTGGCGGTACCGCCCTCGATAACGCTCAGATAGGCACGGCCCGTACGCTTGGCGGTAGAGGACTGCAGGCGCTCGATCTCTTCCTCGAGGATCTGATTGACGCGCTCGTGATGACGATTTTCCATAATGCCGGCGGCAATAGCCTCGGCCCGCTCGATGCTCTCGCGTGAGATACAGGCGGTATCCTCGGGGAACACAGCGCTGTGACGGCCGACATAGGCGGGGGCAGCAGGCTGAGGGGCAGCGACGGGAGCGGGGGCTGCAACAGGAGCAGGCTCGTCAATCTCATCCAGAATCGCGGTGGCGGCGGCCCACATGTCCTCGTGGCCCGAGTAATCGGCCATGGGAACATCAACCTCGAGCGAGGCGTCCGGAAGGTCGCCAGTGTCGATGCGATCTTGGGCATCAATCGATGCGGTGATGGCTGCAGGCTCATCGAGGTCATCGAGATCGATGTCCGCGGCACCGGAGATGATAGGCATGCTGGCGAGGTTTGCATTGTACGGCGCAGCCTCAGCCGCCTGCTGCTGGGCAGGAGCGCCCCACAACGAGCTTTCGGCGGCACGGCGGGCGGCAACGGCCTCCTCGTCAGCGGTCATGGCTTCATCAACGTACGAATTGTCGGCAGAAGCATTCGCGTCGCCCGAGGTAGCGTTGTACGCGTTATTGGATGCCGCGTTGGCAACGAGTGCCACGAAAGCCGCCGTGCTGCCCGCAGGGGCGGCCTGGGAGCCCGACACGGCGCGTGCCGCGGCAGCGATGTCGTCGCGATTGAAGGAGCCGGTCTGCCCGCCGTTGGTGAGCTCGTCGATGGCGACTTGATAGACGTCGCGCGAGTGTGCAGGGTCGCAGCTCACCGGCGAATCGTCGTCGAGCATACTGTCGATCATGGACCAAGCCTCGTCCTCGTCCATAGCATCTGCGGCTCGAGCGATGGTAGGAACACCATCATCGGCATGACGGCGCTGGAACGCACCGGTCAGGCCGGAAAGGAATGCCGAGGTAGACTGCTCCGACTGAGTCTGAGAAGCAGAAGCCGCAGCGTAAGGAGTCGCATCCTGCTGCTGGGCTGGAATCGAGGCTGTCTTGAACTCGCTTTGATGCTGATTGAGATTGGCGGCACCGCCCATGGCATCGGGCTGGAACAGACGCTCTTCACGCTGCGCACGGTACTCGGAAATACCCAGCGAGGCGGCATAGATACCCACGCCCGCCACCGCGCCCACGGCGAAGGGAACCGCACCCGCCACGACCGTCTCGTTCACCGACGAAAACGGCAGCGTCGCGGCATACATAACCACGGGAGCGGCAAGGCCGATCCCGCACGAAAGTCCGGCAAGGACTGCTCGTTGTGTTGCATCAGAAGAAGCCATGAGCTCTCCCCATCTTCCAGCACCCAAATCGCATCATTCAGTTGGCTGCGCGAGAGAAGATGAAGCGGGGCTATGCCCCAAAGCAACGGTATATGGTTCGTTTCATCTGCGTTTTCCGTCGCGAAGCTTAAAAGCTATTATGCGAAACCGCCCTGTCGATTGCAAGCGACGATGTCGGATTGAAACGGGAAACCTGCTGCTCGTCGGTCTTATGGTTAAAAATAAGCGCGGAGCGGCGATATGGAAAAGGGTCAAGGCTCAAAGCCCCGACCCTTTATCGCATTGATGACTATCGCTGCGCGTGGATGACAACCTAGAACGTCTGCTCGTAGTCGCTGTGCTTTTTGGCCGAACGCACCAGGAACTCCTGGTTGGTGTTGGTGCCCTTAAGACCCTTGATAAACGATGCGGCTGCGCGCTCGGTGTTGTTCATGCCGGCAAGAATGCGACGCAGACCAAAGACAAACGGACGCATCTGCTCGTCGACCAACAGGTCCTCATTACGCGTACCGGAGGCAACGGGGTCGATAGCCGGGAAGATGCGACGGTCGGCCAGGTCGCGGTCGAGCTTGAGCTCCATGTTGCCGGTGCCCTTGAACTCCTCAAAGATGACCTCGTCCATCTTGGAACCGGTGTCGATGAGGGCAGAGGCCAGAATGGTGAGCGAGCCACCGTTCTCGATATTACGGGCTGCGCCCAGGAAGCGCTTGGGCGGATACAGTGCCGCCGAATCGACGCCGCCCGAAAGGATGCGACCCGAGGCGGGCGCCGCCAAGTTGTAGGCGCGGGCAAGACGCGTGATGGAGTCAAGCACCACCACAACATCGCCGCCCAGCTCCACGATGCGCTTGGCGCGCTCGATGACGAGCTCTGCCACGCGAGTGTGGTTGTCGGCGGGCATATCGAAGGTCGACGCCACGACCTCACCCTTGATGGAACGCTGCATATCGGTGACCTCTTCGGGGCGCTCGTCGACGAGCAGGCAGATGAGGTGCACCTCGGGGTTGTTAATCGAGATTGACTGACAAATCTTCTTGAGGATCGTGGTCTTGCCTGCCTTGGGCGGGGACACAATCAGGCCACGCTGACCCTTGCCGATCGGCGACACGATGTCGATGGCGCGACCGGTAATGGAGTCCTTGCCGTGCTCCATGCGCAGCGGCTCGTTGGGATAGACCGGGGTGAGGTCGCCGAACTTGGGACGGTTGCGAATCTGCTCGGGGTCCAGACCGTTGACGGTCGTGATTTTGGCGAGGCCGGCGCGCTTGTCACCGCCGCGCGAAGGACGCAGCGAGCCCTCGATGACGTCGCCCGTGCGCAGGCGCGCGGAGCGGATGAGGTAGGCGGGCACGAAGGCGTCGTCGTTGGACTTCATGTAGCCATGGGCGTGGATGATGCCGGAGCTGTCCGGGCGAATCTGCAGAATGCCCTTGATATCGCGGAAGCCCTCGGCCTTCGCAGCGGTGACGTAGATCTCTTCGACGAGCTCGGCTTTCTTCTTGCCGGTCGTCTCGATCTCGAACTCCTTGGCCTTCTCGCGCAGTTCGGCGACCTTCATGGCAGCGAGCTCCTCACGCGAAAGCGTGGGTTCGGTGGGGGCGGCGTTGCGCTCCTTGTTGCGCTGTTTGCGATCGCGCTGGCGGTTGCGACGGTCGTTGTTGCGCTCGTCCTTGCGCTCGTTGCGCTCCTCGTTGCGCTTGTGCTGGCGACGGTTGGGGCGAGCGTTGTCATCGGCCTCAGCGGGCGCGGCGCCATCGGTTGCGGCAGCGTCTGTCTCTTATACACATCTCCGAGCCCACGAGACATGCGCAGATCTC
>URKT01000049.1 GCA_900548495.1 uncultured Collinsella sp.
CCGCCGGTTCCGTGCCGTGTACCGCCGCGACGCGGGTGAGGGCGCGCTGCAGGCTGCGCTCAAGCAGCTTGCCGAAGACGTCGAGGCTGCGGTTCGCGATGGCGTGAACATCGTGGTGCTGAGCGATCGCGCCGGAGCGGGCGAGGTGCCCGTGCCGTCGCTGCTCGCCGTGGGCTGCGTGCACAACCACCTGATCCGTGCCGGCGTGCGCACCTTTGCCGATATCGTGGTGGAGTGCGGCGATGCCGTGTCTCCGCACGACTTTGCGGCGCTGGTGGGCTACTCCGCAAGCGGCATCTACCCGTACAACGCGCATGCGTGCATCCGCAATCTGGCGGCACGCGGCGACCTGGACGTGACGGCCGAGCAGGGCATCGCCAATTACAACAAGGCCGCGACGGCGGGCATCGTCTCCATCATGTCCAAGATGGGCATCTCCACGGTGCAGAGCTACCACTCCGCGCAGATCTTCGAGGCCGTGGGCTTTACGCCGGAGTTCGTCAACGCGTACTTCGCCGGCACGGTGAGCCGTGTGGGCGGTATGGGTGTCGAGGATGTCGAACGCGAGCAAAATGAGCGCTATGACGCCGCGCTTGCTATCCTTAAGAGCCCGGCTCCCGATCAGCTGCCCACGTTGGGCCTGACCAAGTGGCGCCCGCTCGGCGGCGAGGATCACCTCATCGATCCGCAGACTGTCTACTTGCTGCAGACCGCCTGCCGTGAGGACAGCTACGACACCTTTAAGGAGTACAGCGCCCGCCTGCGCCGCACCGGCCGTGCCGTGCGCCTGCGCGACCTGCTGGACTTTGATGCCAGCGGCCGCACTCCGGTGGCACTCGACGAGGTCGAGCCCGCGCTCAACATCGTCCGCCGCTTTAACACCGGCGCCATGTCGTACGGCTCCATCAGCAAGGAAGCACACGAGTGCATGGCCATCGCCATGAACCGCCTGCATGGCCGTTCCAACTCCGGCGAGGGCGGCGAGGACCCGCGCCGCGAGACCCCGCTGGCTAACGGTGACTCCAAGAACTCCGCGATCAAGCAGGTAGCAAGTGCGCGATTTGGCGTGACGAGCCGCTACCTGTGCAGCGCCTTCGAGATTCAGATCAAGATGGCCCAGGGCGCCAAGCCCGGCGAGGGCGGCCACCTGCCCGGCAAGAAGGTCTACCCATGGATTGCCGAGGTCCGTCAGTCCACGCCCGGCATCGGCCTGATCTCGCCTCCGCCGCACCACGACATCTACTCCATCGAGGACCTGGCAGAGCTGATCTTCGATCTTAAGAACGCCAACCCCGGCGCACGCGTGTCGGTCAAGCTGGTCAGCGAGGCCGGCGTCGGCACCATCGCCACCGGTGTGGCCAAGGGTGCCGCCGACAAGATCTTGATCAGCGGCCACAACGGCGGCTCCGGTGCTGCGGCGCGCGATTCGATCTGGCACGCCGGTCTGCCGCTGGAGCTTGGCCTTGCCGAGGCTCAACAGACGTTGCTGCAAAACGGCCTGCGCTCGCGCGTGGTGCTCGAGGCCGACGGCAAGCTCATGGACGGTACCGATGTCGCCGTTGCCTGCCTGTTGGGTGCCGAGGAGTTTGGCTTTGCGACCATGCCGCTCATCTCCATGGGCTGCCTCATGCAGCGCGACTGCCAGCAGGATACCTGCCCGGCCGGCATCGCTACGCAAAACTGCCGCCTGCGTCGCGGCTTCCGCGGCAAGCCAGAGCACGTCGAGCATTTTATGCTCTTTGTTGCCGAGCAGCTGCGTGAGGTCATGGCGAGCCTGGGCTTCCGCACCGTCGACGAGATGGTCGGCCATCCCGAGTGCTTGCGCCAGATTGAGGTCCCGGGCAACCGCAAGGCCAACCTGCTCGATCTGTCGCCCGTGCTGGCGAGCGCGACCTGTGAGTTTGGTGCCCATATCCCGGGTGCCGACGGCCGTCACTTCCTGCCCCAGATGGCTGCGGACAGCGAGCTCGACAAGACGCTCGACTCCACGTTGTTTGTGCCCTATACGGCCGATGCCCGTGCGCACCTGCGCCTGATTCGCTTCCGCGCCGATATCGCCAACGTCAACCGCTGCGTGGGCACCATCTTGGGCAACGCGGTGACCAAGGCGCATCCCGAGGGCCTGCCCGCCGGCTCCATCACCATCGATTGCGATGGTTCGGCCGGTCAGAGCTTTGGCGCCTTCCTGCCGCGCGGCATTACGCTCAACGTGTGCGGCGACGCCAACGACTACTTTGGCAAGGGCCTTTCGGGCGGCGAGGTGTCGGTGCGCCCCAACCCGCATGCGACCTACAAGTTCGACGAGAACATCATCGTGGGCAACGTTGCGTTCTTTGGCGCTACGAGTGGCCGCGGCTTCATTAACGGCCTGGCCGGCCAGCGCTTTGGCGTACGCAACTCCGGTGCCACGGTGGTGGTCGAGGGCTGCGGCAACCATGGCTGCGAGTACATGACGGGCGGTCTGGCGCTCATCTTGGGCGAGGTCGGGCAGAACTTCGCCGCAGGTATGACGGGTGGCGTGGCTTATGTCTTCGATCAGTACGGCACGCTCGATGCCCGCGTGAACCACGAGAGCGTTGAGCTCAAGGCCCCGACGGCCGGCGAGCTGGCGCAGATTCGTGCGCTCATCCAGGAGCACGTGGACGCGACTCAGAGCCCGCGCGGCATTAAGCTACTCTACAGCTTTGAGACGATGAGCAAACACTTTGTGAAGGTCATTCCGACCGAGTACGAGCGCGTGCTGGCGATTGTCGCCGCCGCCGAGGCCATCGGTAAGACGCATGCGCAGGCTGAGGAGCTGGCGTTTGACATTGTGACCGGTCGCGCGAGCGCCGCGGATGTCGCTCGCTTTGATGTCGCGGGCGGTACTGCGGGTGCTGTGCCCGTGGCTGCCAGCCCTTTTGCTTCGACCAAGAAGGAGGCGTAAGTGCCATGGGTAAGCCCGGTGCTTTTCTTGATATCGATCGCGTGGCCCATGAGTTGCGCCCCGTGGAGGAGCGCAGCCGCGATTTCGATCCGCTGTTCGTGGAGCTCGACGACGATGCGCGCCGTGCCCAGGCGAGCCGCTGCATGATGTGCGGCGTGGCGTTTTGCCAGATGGGCGCGAGCTTTGGCAAGGCACGCCTGAGCGGCTGCCCGCTGCACAACCTGATTCCCGAGTGGAATGAGCTGGTGTACCGCGGCCGCTGGGATGAGGCTGCCGAGCGACTGTCGCTCACCTCGCCCATGCCCGAGTTTACGAGTCGCGTGTGCCCGGCGTTGTGCGAGGCCGCGTGCAACCTGGGTTCGGTCGATGGCCAACCCACGACGATCCATGACAACGAGCGTGCGATCAGCGACCATGAGTGGGCAAATGGCGGTCCGCGTCGCTTTGAGCCGGCGGGAGAGGACGCGCCCTCGGTCGCCGTGGTGGGCTCCGGTCCTGCTGGCCTGGTGGCTGCGTGGGAGCTCGCGCGTCGCGGTGCCCGCGTGACGGTGTTTGAGCGTGACGACCGCCCGGGCGGCCTGCTCATGTACGGCATTCCCAACATGAAGCTCGAGAAGTCCGTGGTCGAGCGTCGCGTGGCGCTCATGCGCGAGCTGGGCATTGTGTTTGAGCTGAGCGCCGACGTTACGAACCCTGCGGTGGCGGCCAAGCTCGATGGCTTTGACGCCGTCGTGGTGGCTGCCGGCGCCCGCGCCCCGCGTGGGCTTTCTGCTGCGAACATCGATGCGCCCGGCGTGGTGTATGCCGTGGACTACCTGACGGCTTCGACCATCTCGGTGCTCGATGGCGGCGAGCCTGTCGTCGATGCACACGGCCTGGACGTCGTGGTCATTGGCGGCGGCGATACCGGTAACGACTGCGTGGGCACCGCGGTACGTCAGGGTGCGCGCAGCGTGCGCCAGTTTGAGTTTTTGCCGGCGGCGCCTGATGCGCGCGCGGCGAGCAACCCCTGGCCGCAGTGGCCCAACGTGAAGAAGACCGATTACGGCCAGCAGGAGGCCATCGCTGCCATGGGCGGCGAGATGCGCGCTTGGGGTGTGGATACGATCGAGGTACTGTTGGACAAGAAGGGCGCGGCCGCGGGCCTGCGCGTGGTCGATCTGGATTGGTCGGCTGGCAAGCCCGAGCGCATCGCGGGCTCCGAGCACGAGGTGCCGGCCCAGCTGGTGCTCATCGCCTGCGGCTTTACGGGTCCCGAGCATGGCGTGTTCGACGCCGTTGGCGTGCCTGTTGCCACCGCTGGTCGTCCGCTGCCGGTGATGGCTGCCGAGGGCTCGCACCTTGCGGCGCGTGTCGACGGCGTCGCCGCGGATGCCGCGCCGGTGTATGTTGCCGGTGACGCTCGCAACGGCAGCTCGCTCGTGGTGAACGCCATGGCCGACGCCCTGGCCTGCGCTGCCGAAGTCGCCGACGCGCTGGAGCTGTAAAGTAGTCATTTAAGAACGTCCCCAATGACTAGTCATTTTTTGTCTAGTCGTTGGGGACACTCTTTGCGACCGATTTGTTCGTTTGTCGACGTACGGGTGTTCATTTGTCGACTTCTTGGGCTGTGGTCACCTGTTGTTTCTGTGGTGGCTGTGGGTATCTGGCTCAAAAGGACGGGTTGGCCGTCTATGTTTACCTGCGATTTTGTTGCGGTGCGCATTTTCGGTCAAGCTTTTAGTCAAGTGTTTGGTCAGCATCTGGTTTGCAGCCGGAGGCCTATTTTGCCCGCGCTGGTCGTGGCTGCCCACCCTCCTCGTAAGCTCAAATTGAGGTCCATCAGTTTGAGGAGGATGCCATGACTGATCACGCTTTAGACCGAGCGCAGCTAGCCGAAGCCGTCGGCAACGATATTGCCGACATGGCCCATTTTTGGATGCTGCGGAAGTTCCAGTTTTTGGAGCCGGCGCGCGAACAGTTCGAGATCATTGTCGACCCGTGGCTCAGCTATTGCACCGAGCCTTCGCAAAACGAAATCATGGCCTACAACATGGCATTTACCGATTGGCTGCTCTTCGAGCGCCCCTATCGCCATGGCAAGACGCTGCTCGAGCTGTATGTTGAAGAGCCGCCGACATCGCTTTCGCCTGCCTCGCTCAAGCGGCTCGAGCAGGTACGCGACACGCAGTATTTCTCGCGCTTTGGCATTTTGGACAAGGATCCTGCGACTGGTATGGTCGCGCTGAAGGACACGCGCGCCGACCGTCGCTTTGATGTCTACGACCCGCATATCGTGCAAAAGGAGCATTGGAGCGACGGAGCGATTGCGGTGCGCCTCGCCTGCGTCGACGATGTCTGGCTGACGGCGGGACAACTCTATCTGTATGACATCGCACGCCTGAGTGACACGGCGGTCGATGGGCCTGGTGCGGTGCATCCGGAGGACCTGCAGGATGGCTTTGACACCTCGTGCATCAGTTTCTTCTTGCGTCTGGTCCGCGACATCATGGGCGCCCAGGGGCGGTACGTAAAGTCGCTCAACATCTACGAGCAGGAGTGGGAGTAGGGGATGTTTCTGGTGTCGCTCTGCTGCCCCTGACTTTGTCTCAATCTGTAACGTTTAGGGACAAAAAACCGGTCTACCTGTTACAGATTGAGACGAACGCTTGGGCGCCGCTGGTTTGTCTAAATCTGTAACGTTTGGGGGGCTGGAGAACGTCTAACTGTTACAGATCGAGACAAAGGTTGGACGCGGTGTCGAAAGATCTCGATCTGTAACATCTAGCGGCCAAAAATCGGTCTTCCTGTTACAGATCAAGACATTTGCCAGCGGAGGCAACAGCGGCGATGGTCCATTTGTTTGACGTGGTGGTGATGAAAGTGTCTAATACCGTTCTCAAACACAAACATGCGACTCGCAACACGTTGGCGCGGAATAGGATGCTCGCGCGGCTCACGGAGACGGCCAAGCAAGGTGCGCTGCTTGCAACGCATGACAATACCGAGCTCATGTGGCTGCGACGCCATGTTGGAACCGACGATATCGCGGAGCCCGAGCCGTACCTGTTCTGTTTTCAGCATGATTGGGATGCATTGACGCCGGCAGAGCGAGCGCTGAGGACTATCAAAGGGCTTGCGGAATTTCATCCCGATTGGGCGTTTTGGGGTTATGACGCGGCACTTTTGTGGGGTCTGGAGGTGCCGAATGATCTGCTTGGGCCGCGTTTTCTTGTTAAGACGGGTTGTTCGGTGACGTTGAGCAGCGGGTGCAGGTTGTTGCGTCCACAGATGGCGGGCGCGCTCGAGCGTGTTGATGGCGTGCGGGTGACGTCGTTTTGGCGCACGGTGGAGGATTGCTTGCTGCGTGCGCCGTTCTCCTACGGGTTGGCGATTGCCGATTCTGCACTGCGGGCGAAAGGCGTATCACGTTGGGATTTGTGCGAGCGCCTCCGCGCCGATTGCGAGGGCAGGCGAGGGTATCGCAGGGCACAGGTGATTGCGTCGTATGCGGACGGGCTGTCCGAAAACGGCGGCGAGTCTCGGTTCCGAGCGTTCTTTATTGCGTACGGCTTTCCAGTTCCGGAGCTGCAGGTGGAGTTTCGCGACCCGCTCGATCCGAGCCAGGCGTTTCGCGTCGACTATTTTTGGCGGCTCATGGACGGGACGTGTGTCATCGGCGAGCTCGACGGAAAGGGGAAGTACACCTTGCAGAACGGCGAGGGTCGGGAGTCGGTCGGCCCATTCGTGGCAGAACGTCAGCGAGAGTCCCATCTGACGATGCTCGGGCACAAGGTGCTTCGGTTTACGTTTGATGAACTCAAGAACCCGGGGAAGCTGGCTGAAAAGATGAGGTTGGCGGGTATTCCGCGACGGCCCGATTTGGCTGAGGAGTGGAGACGTCAGTGGTATGGGCGCTGAGAGGTTTTGTCTCGATCTGTAACGTTTAGAAGTTGTTTGAGTTCGTAATTGTTACAGATCGAGACAAACCGGTGAAACGTCGACCGAATGTCTCGATCTGTAACATCAGGGGGCCCAATAACCCTGTACCTGTTACAGATCGAGACATTCCCCTGATGTTGCTGGGGTGGGGCTGCAACGTATTCCGTCCCCCACATCCCCTCTTCCCTCCGTTAACCGATGCGTCTGCAGCAATCAAGCGGGACTAGGTAATAATGGACAAATGTTCAAGTTAATCGTGAAGGAGGAGCTCGATATGGCGTCTGCTGATCGTTCTACATTGTTTATCAATGCGACCATTCTGGATGGTTCGGAGCATATGGAGCCGCAACCCGATATGGCCGTGGCCGTTGAGCGCGGTGTCATCACATGGATGGGGCCGAGTGCTGTGGCGCAGGCGCCCGCGGGTGCCGAGGTTATCGACCTGGGTGGTGCGTATCTCATGCCCGGTCTCATCAATATGCACGTGCATCTGTGCGGTTCGGGCAAGCCGGTTTCGGCGGGCGATGCGGGCGCGCTGATGAAGAAGCTCGATAATCCCGTGGGGCGCGCCATCGTGCGCCATATTCTTAAGGGCAGCGCCCAACAACAACTGGCAAGCGGCGTGACCACGGTGCGCGGCGCGGGCGACCCACTGTTTGCCGACATCGCCGTTCGTAATGCTATCGATGCCGGCAAGTATCAAGGTCCTCGCCTGGTGGCGCCGGGAACGGGCGTCACGGTGCCGGGCGGCCATGGTGCGGGCCTGTTCGCCCAGGTGGCCAACAGTCCCGCCGAGGCAGCCGAACAGGTGCGCGACCTGTATGTGCGCGGTGCCGACGTCATTAAGCTGTTCGTAACGGGCGGCGTATTCGATGCGACCGAGGTGGGCGAGCCGGGCGTGCTGCGTATGCCGGTGGAGGTTGCCACGGCGGCATGCAAGGCGGCGCACGATATGGGCCTTCCGGTTATGGCCCATGTCGAGAGTACCGAGGGCGTGAAGGCCGCGCTTGAGGCCGGCGTTGACACGATTGAGCACGGCGCTCCGTTGACACCCGAGATCTTGGAGCTGTACCGTGGCGCCGCGGGCACGCAGCTCGAGGGGCGTGCTCCGAGTGTGACCTGCACTATCAGCCCGGCGCTGCCGTTTGTATTGCTCGACCCGGAAAAGACCCATTCGACTGACACGCAAAAGAAGAACGGCGATATCGTGTGCTCGGGTATTATCGAGAGCGCTCGTGCCGCACTGGAAGCTGGCGTTAAGGTGGGCCTTGGCACGGACTCGAGCTGCCCGTTCGTGACGCAGTACGACATGTGGCGTGAGGTGGCCTATTTTGCCAAGTATGTCGGCGTGAGCAACGCCTTCGCGCTGCATACAGCTACGCAAGTCAATGCTGAGCTGCTGGGGCTGGGCGGCGAGACCGGCACAATTGAGTG
The DNA here is from genome assembly GCA_900548495.1 of uncultured Collinsella sp. Classification (GTDB taxonomy): domain Bacteria; phylum Actinomycetota; class Coriobacteriia; order Coriobacteriales; family Coriobacteriaceae; genus Collinsella. The sequence continues at coordinate 8,282 of URKT01000049.1, forward strand.
CGGCAAGGCTGCCGATATCTTGGTGACGCGCGAGAACCCGCTCGATGACCTGTGCGCTCTGCGTGAGCCGATGCACGTGATGTGTCGCGGCGATCTGGTGCGCAAGCTCAAGGTGAAGCGCATCCTCGAGGTGGACGCCGAGCTCGACGCGATTATGGCCATGCCTGCCGAGGCGTTGGCCGAGGAGCTTGCCCGCGATGGCGTGGCGTAAGCGCGCGATATGGTGATGCGACAAAGGGACAATCCTTTTGTCATAATCAGAAAAAGCCGAGGTCCCAGTGCGAGGCCTCGGCTTTTATTTGTCCCATGGTATGGCGGCTATGAGCGCGTCTCCATCTTGGCATGGCACTTGGGGCAGGTGACGCGGATCTTGCCTTTGCCCTTGGGAACGGAGAGCATCTGGCCGCAGTTGGGGCACTTAAGATAGGCCGTGGTCTTGCGGCCCTTCCACATCTTCTTGGCTGTGCGCTTGGCACGTTCAAAGTCTTCCTTGCTAGTACCGGCTGCGCGCGAGGCGTTGGCCGCTGCAGCTCCGCCGCCCAAGCTAGCTACAAACTTGCCCAAGCCGGGTACGTTTGCAGTCGCGGCGACAAAGGCCTCGTTCTCCTTGTGACGTGCGTCGATATTTTTGGACAGGCCGCGCAGCACGCCAATCACGATTACGGCGATGGCAATCCAGCTGAGCCACTGGATGCGGGCTATCGATCCGATCATCGCGATGACGATGCCGGCAAAACCCATCACGATGGTGAGTTCATCGGCACCATTGCGACCCTTCATAAAGTCATTCATGCAAATTGCCTTTCGTTCGATATGCTGCACGCCTTTATACCCGATTTAGAGCAAGGGGGACAGGTTAATCTGCACCAATGTGGTGCAAACATACCTGTCCCCGGAATACCAAGACGGTGCAAACGTACCTGTCCCCAATGCCCCAATTACTTGGAGAGTTTGTCGACGACGCGTTCGATTTCGGCGAGTTTGGCGGCTTTGAGGTCTTCGTCGCCCGATTCGATTGCCGAAGTCACGCAGCCCTCGATATGCGCCTTGAGCACGTCGGCGTTAATGCGCGCGAGGAGCGCCTGTGTGGCCATGAGCTGTGTGGAGATATCGACGCAGTAGCGGTCCTCCTCGACCATCCGCAGGATGCCGTCGATCTGACCGCGTGCCGTCTTGAGCATGCGGGTCACCGATTTATGGTCTGCCATCATGGCGGGTCCTCGTTTCTGGTCGGGGGTACGTGCGGGTCGTTATGCGGCGGTCACCGAAAGGGCGTGGAACTTCTCGCCGGCGCCCTCGACGGCGGCAGCGAGCTGCTCAGCGGTCACGGTGTCGGCGCACTCCACCTGTACGGTCTGAGTCTCGTGATCGGCGTCGGCGTCGGTCACGCCGGCCACGTTGAGCAACGCCGTCTCGACGGTGGCGTCGCAGTGGCCGCACATAAGGCCGGAAGTCTTAATTGTGAAACGCATGGGTATTCCTCTCTGTTGTGTCGGCTTTCCCAGGCACCCGACCTTGACCTTCAAGCCGTCGCTCGCGTACCAAAGTACGCGTCGCTCCTCTTTCAGGTCAATCTCGGGCACCTGGAAAACCCGTTCTAAATGGACTTAATGGCGATCCTATTTTGCCACTTTGGGCTTAAAGGATTTTAGGCGCAGAGCGTTGCTTACGACACATACGCTCGACAGGCTCATGGCCGCAGCGCCAAACATCGGCGAGAGCTGCCATCCGGTGAGCGGGAAGAACACGCCCGCCGCCAGCGGAATGCCGATGCCGTTGTAGAACAGCGCCCAGAACAGGTCCTGCTTGATGTTGCGGATCGTGGCGCGCGAAAGCTCGATGGCCCGCGCAACATCCATGAGGTCACTGCGCATGAGCACCACATCAGCCCCTTCTTTGGCGATGTCGGCGCCGGTGCCGATAGCAAGGCCCACGTCGGCGCGCGCCAGGGCGGGGGAGTCATTGATGCCGTCGCCCACCATGGCGACCTTGCCGCCCGCATCCTGCAGTTCGCGCACGTGGCGTTCCTTGTCGGCGGGGAGAACGTCGGCGATGACCTGTTCGCTGCTCAGCCCCACGCGGCGGGCGATCGCTTCGGCGGTGACGCGGTTGTCGCCGGTGAGCATGCGCACGTCGACGCCAAGCGAGCGCAGTGCGGCGATGGCCCCGGCGCTCGTCTCCTTGACCTCGTCAGCCACGGCAACGGTGCCGGCAAGCTCGCCGTTCTTGGCAAAGAACAGCGGCGTCTTGCCCTCGGCGGCAAATTGCTCGGCAAGACCCGCGGGCACGGTAACGCCCAACTCGTTCATCAGGCGTACGTTGCCGGCTGCAATGGCGTTTTGCCCCTCGCGCGCCGTAACGCCGCGACCGGGCACGGCGGTAAAGTCCTCGACCATGCGTGCGACGATCTCGCGTGTCTCGCACTCGGCCATAATCGCCTCGGCCAGCGGGTGCTCGCTCGAGCGCTCCAACGCGGCGGCCAGCTTGAGCAGCGCCTTTTCGCTCATGGCGGGCGAGCCGTCGGCGCGCGTGGCTGCCACGATATCGGTCACGGCAGGCTTACCGCGGGTGACGGTGCCCGTCTTGTCGAGCACCACGGTGCCCACGCTGCGCAGGTTCTCCAGTGCCTCGGCGCTCTTAAACAGAATGCCCATCTCGGCGCCCTTGCCGGTGCCGACCATAATGGCGACGGGCGTGGCCAGGCCCAGCGCGCACGGGCAGCTGATCACCAGCACAGCGACGGCGGAGGTGAGCGCTTCGTTGACGCTTCCGGTCAGTGCCATCCACACCACGAAGGTCACGGCCGAGATCACGAACACCACGGGCACAAACACGCCGGCGACCTTGTCGGCCAGGCGGGCGATGGGCGCCTTGGTGGCGTTGGCATCCTCGACGAGCTGGATAATCTTGGCGAGCGACGTGTCGGCGCCCACACGCGTGGCGCGGAAGGTAAACGAGCCCGTGCGGTTGACCGTGGCCGCATTGACAGTGTCGCCGGCGGTCTTCTCCACGGGGATGGACTCGCCGGTGAGCGCGCTCTCGTCCACGGCCGAGCTGCCCTCGAGCACCACGCCATCGACGGGGATGGACTCGCCGGGGCGCACGCGCAGGACCTGGCCGGGAAGGATGGCGTCGACATCGACGGTGGTTTCGGTGCCGTCCTCTGCTACGACGGTCGCGGTCTTGGGCGCCAAGTCGATGAGCGCCTCGATGGCGCCGCCGGTCTTGGATTTGCTGCGTGTCTCGAGATATTTGCCCACGGTGACGAGCGACAGGATTGTGCCGGCGCTCTCAAAATACAGGTTGTCCATGCCCGTCATCATGGCCTCGTGGACCTGACCCGCGGCTAGCTGGTCGGCCATGATGAACATGGCGTAGAGCGACCAGGCGATGGAAGCAGTGGCGCCCACGGCAATAAGGGCGTCCATGGTAGGCGCGCCGTGCGCAAGCGATTTAAACCCGTTGATAAAGTATGCGTCGTTGACGTAGACGATGGGAATGAGCAGGACGAGCTCGGTGAGCGCGAGCGTCATGCTGTGGGTGTGGTCGGTGAAGACGCCGGGCAGTGGCCAACCGAGCATGTGCCCCATGCCTATGTAGAACAGTGGGATGAGGAATACGATCGAGACGATGAGGCGGGTGCGCATGGCAGAGGCGGCGGCCTCCAACTTTTTGGTCGGCGACTCCATATGGGCGGCGCCGGACCTGGCTTGCGCACTTCCGCTTTGGACAGCGTCGGTGCCCGCGCTGACGGGCGAGGCCGAGTAGCCCGCGCGGTCGACAGCGGTGCAGATGTCGTCGGGGGAGACCTGCGCAGGGTCGTAGTCCACCAGCATAGAGCCGGCGAGCAGATTGACCGCGACGCTTTGGACGCCGTCGAGCTTGCTCACGGCACGGTCCACGTGCGCCTGGCAGGCGGCGCACGTCATGCCGCCCACATCGAACTTATCTTGAGCCATGGCTTCTCCTTTCTGTGACGTAGTGTCGGAAATGTTAACCATCCGATACTATACACCCATACCCCCTGGGGGTGTCCAGTACAGAAATAATATATGAGATTTCGTTACAGATGAGGATGGATGGTTGGCCGATGGACCGTCCCAACCAAGCATCTCAATCTGTAACATCTAGCAGGGAAAATGACCTCTAACTGTTACAGATCGAGACATTGCGTCGAGCCACAACTTAACGTCTCAATCTGTAATATCTGGGGACCGTTTTGCCTGCTAGATGTTACAGATCGAGACAAACCATTCGGGGGTAACCCGAACATCTCGATCTGTAACAGTAAGACCGATATTTGGGTCCTAGATGTTACGGATCGAGACAATCTCGGAGCAGATGCCCCGGGCATACAACGTAAAACGCCGGGGCGCCCGCGTGATGGGCGTCCCGGCGCATGCTGGGCAGGGTTTGCGAAGCGGTGGGAGGGAGGAGAAGCCGTCCTCCCGAAACCCTTACTCCTGACGACGTTTCTTGTCGGTTAGGAAGACTCCGGCGGCTACGAGCACGACACCTCCGATGACAAACGTCTCACCGGCGAGCGCAGCATTGTCGCCTGTGGCGGGAAGTGCCGAGTTGGCGGCCGTCTTGGCGTTGCCGGCAGACGGCTTTCCAGCAACCGGCTTAGCGGCAGCCTGCGTGATCTTGGCCTGCTCGGCCTTCGCCGCCTCTTGCTCCTGGTGGGCGATCTCGTCCTTCAGGGCTTGCTCGGCGGCTACGCGTTTTGCCTTCGCCTCGTTGTAGCTGTTGAGAGCCGCGGTGTAGGCGGGCGTCGCAGCATCAAGGTCTGCCTGAGCGGTATCAAGTGCGACCTTTGCGTTATGTTCTGCCTGCTTGGCGGCGACGCACTTGGCAAAGAGGGCATTGAGCGTATCGTTCGCGTTTGCGTCAGAGCCAGTAGCAATACCGTTTTCGACGTTGATGGACTTGAGCTTTCCAAGGGCGGAGGCAGCAACGTCCGATGCAGCCTGAGAATTCTCGACCGCCTGTTCGGCGTTCGCGATGGCATCATTTGCCGCACCAAGGGCGACTCCGGCCTCAGTCACTGCTGCGTCGGCGTCCTTCTTGGCCGCCTTGGCCGCGGTAAGATTGTTGGCCGCGTTGCTCAGGGCGTCGGCATGGGCCTTCTTTGAAGCAAAGTCGTTTTTCGTCGTGGTCAGATCGCTCGCAGCGTGCTCCGCGGTCGCCGCCTTGGCCTCGGCGTTGTCCTTCGCGGTGTCGAGGGCCTGCTTCTTGGCAGCCGCGTCGCGCTCCGCCTTTTCGAGAGCACTCTGGGCAGACGTCTGGGCTGCCGTGGCTTCATCAAGCGTTTGATGGGCCTTGTCAGCCTTTTCCTGAGCCGCAGCAACATCGGCAGAATACTTGGCAAGTTCCTTCTTTGCATCTTGCAGAGCCTGCTGCTTTACGAGAGTCTCTGCTTTGGCGTCATCAACCTTCTTCTGACTCTGAGCGGCTTGCTCTTGCGATGCCTTAAGCTCGGCGCGCTTCTGGTTGACGACCTGCTCTGCGGTCGCCACGTTACTTTGGGCGGCTTTGACCTGGTCTTCGGCTTCGGTAACTTTTCCGTTTGCCTTGGCGAGATTCTGCTCTGCTAGGGCAACAGCGGCGGCGGCACTTGCTACGCTGTCGTTCTTGGCGGCAAGGTTGCTGTTCGCGGTATCAACGCCTTCCTGCTTTTGAGCGGCGAGGGTCTCAGCTACCTTTACGGCATTGGCTTTCGATGCCGCTGTGCTGCGCTTTTGTTCAAGGTCCGTCTTTGCGGCGGCGAGCTTTTCGCTGGCTTTGGAGAGGCTCAGCTGATACTGATCAAAGAGATTCTCGAGTTCATCGATCGAGTATTCTTTCTCGTACGAACCGTAATTGTTGTCGATCTCCAAGACGAACACATACGGCCAAAGGGTTCCGCGCGAGTTGATGCCGTATCCCATGGTTTTGGCGTTAGGTTGTACGATATTCAAATAATGGCCGACGGTGCCAAAACCCACGCCTTGGGCTCCGAATTCGGTACCGTGACTCCAGAAAGTCTTCCAAGCATCTTTGGGGGCAACGTTGCCAAGGCCGGCTTTCGCTGCAGCATCGTCAAATATTTTCTTTTCGCCATCAACCCATTGGTGCGCGATGTTTTCTTTCGTGCTGAAGTTCCAAGCGGCATTTTCAAATCCGGCATAGTCTGAGTGCCCCTTCGTTGCGTCGGAGTAATTGGAATCAGACTGAGCGATTGCCATTTGCTCTGCCGTCACCTTAAGCTCGCTAAGACCGACGCTTTTGCGATATTCATTAATCTCGCGCAGCTTGTCAAACGATAGCTTGGCGTTGTCGAGTGACGTGCCGTCTTTTTTATCGCCAATGGTCGTCGGGTTTTTATCGCTCTGCCTATAGATGATGTTTGCAGCGTCGTTGGCACCGATGGACTGGTAGAAGCCGATGACACTCTGCGCCTCCGCCGTCGTTGCCTTATCGGTTGCCGCCTTGCACGTATCGTATGCTTTCTGTGCATCGATAACGGCTTGATCGGCGGCCGCCTGGTTTGCCTTGGCAGTATCGAGCGCCTTGTCTGCCTGCTCCTTCTCGGCTTTTGCCTGGTCGACTTGTTTCTGAGCGGCCTTTGCTTTCTCCAATTCGGTAGCATGTGCCTGCTTTGCCGAGGTCAACTCCGATTGCGCCGCATCGGCTTTCGTCTGGGCTGCCGTTACATCATTTTCGGCTGCTGCGACTGTCTGCTTCTTGGCTTCGAGCTCGCTTTCGGCACCGGTGAGGGCGTCCTGCTTGGATGCAACGTCGCTATTTGCCTGAGAAAGGCCTGCTTCGGCAGCCGCCTGCTGCTGCTTCGCCTGGTCGAGTGCGCTTTGGGCGGCATCGACCTTTGCCTGGGCGGCGTCATACTCCTGTCTCTTATACACATCTCCGAGCCCACGAGACATGCGCAGATCTC
>URKT01000050.1 GCA_900548495.1 uncultured Collinsella sp.
CGCATGTCTCGTGGGCTCGGAGATGTGTATAAGAGACAGGACCCAAACATTATCGCGGGCGCTGGCCTCCATCCCTGGTGGCTCGCCGACGGCCGTTGCGGTCCTGCCGAAGTCAATCTGCTTTGCGAAGTTGCTGACCAAGAGCGCTATATCGGCGAGGTAGGACTCGACTTTTCCGCGCGCTTTGCCGGAAGCGAACCGCTACAAATACAGGCATTTGACCGGCTCTGCGATACACTCGTGCAGCATCCTCTTACCGGACGCGTGATATCAATTCACGCCGTTCGTTCGGCAGGAACCGTACTGGATATCCTCGAATCGCATGGACTACTCATCCCAAACCCCAGCTCCCCCGTTATCATCTTCCACTGGTTTAGCGGCACCTCGGACGAGCTTGTCCGCGCGCGCGATGCAGGCTGCTATTTTTCCGTCAACGAACGCATGCTCGCGTCTAAACGAGGACGCGAATACGCACGACAGATTCCACTCGATCGTTTACTGCTCGAGACCGATGCGCCAGCCGAGCCAAACACAGAAACAAGCGCACAGTCGCTCATCAGATCGCTCACAAGGACCTCGATGCGCATTGCCTCACTCAAAAACTGTGACGCAAAGCGCATCGAGTCGGTAGTTTTAGCAAATGCGCACGCTGTTTTTAGCCTTCGCTAACCCCTGTGGTCAAAAAACGTCAAATATGAGTACTGCTAGCGAAATGGATACATTACTCTGAGCTTTCCGACCACCAGAATAATCTACGATTGTCCATTAACTAACACTTTTACAGTCACCCATCCTGCATTTTCGCAATCTTAGACCCCTCCAAACGCTCAAATCACGTCTGAAGGGGTCGATTTTGCTGCGACTAAATTAGTCACAGTACTCATATTTGGCTTTTTTTGACCACCGAGTCACGGGAAGGCACCAATACAGCTCCCCGGGACAGCTCGGCTATTCGACGATTGGTGCTCCGTGGCCCCAAGAACCTTCCATGCCGCACACGGTCGAGGCAAACCCGGCAGCAAAGTCGAGCGCGCGCTCGATGGCCTCGGCGCCATCCTCACCACGCTTGGCGGAATCGAGATAGCACATCAAAAACGAGGTGAGGAACGAGTCGCCCGCCCCCATGGTGTCCTTCATGTCCGTTACCGGTTTAGCCAGCTGGCGGTAATAACGCTCGCCGTCGTAAGCAATGCAGCCCTCGGCGCCCGCCGTAGCCGACACAAAACGCGGACCCAGGCCCTTCACCCATGCCAGACGTTCGCGAATCTCGTCCTCACTCGCGGCATCCGCCGCACTAAAAAAAGCGAAATCGACGTAGGGCGCAATCTGCTCGTAGTACTCGTCGGTGGAGTCGTCCGAAAAGTCAAAAGAGACCGTGACGCCCGCAGCCTTCAACTTGGGCAGCTCGCGCTCGGTGAAGCAATAGTTGCCCGAATGAACCACATCGAACTGCTTCATGTACGCAAGGTCAAAGCGATCGAGGACATAGCGCGCATCGCCACGGATACCGCCCTCGTTGGAGCCAAGGAAGACACGGTCACCGTCAACGACGGTCACGCGAGCCGCTCCGTTCTCGCCAATCATCTGCTCGCACTTGTCAAGCTCGATACCCTCATCCTCGAGGCTTGCAATGACATGCTCGGCAGCGGCATCATTGCCAAAAATGCCCATGTATGCGGAGCGTGCGGCACCGCATTTCTTGGCATAAACGGCGAAGTTCACCGCATTGCCGCCGGGATACATGGTGTGGATATGCTCGTAGCGATCGACGACGTTGTCGCCAAATCCGAGCGCGTTAACGTTAAATGCCATGGCCTTTGCTCCTTCTAGTACTCGACAACACCCATATAGCGACGGAAATCGGGATCGTGATCAAACACCTTGCCGCGTGCGGCACGCAGCTCGCAGTTCATGGCGTAGAACAGCACCGGGTCCAGATAGGCACGGACGCTCGCCGGCACGGCTTCCATACCGTACTCCTTGGCATCGAGCACCATCAGCGTATCGGTATGCGTCTTAAGGAACGCCAGGGCGCGCTCGTCCATAGCACGGCACTCGCTGGAGCCCATCTGCAGGAAGTAAAAAACGCCATCCTGAGTAGCCTCGAAGGGGCCATGGAAGTACTCGGCAGAGTGGATGTAGCTGCAGTGCTGCCACTGCATCTCCATAAGAGAGCAGATAGCGAAACCGTAGGTCTGGCTAAAGTTGGGACCGCTGCCCAGAATATAGAAGAACTCGTGCTCCTGGCAAAGCTTGGCAAAGCGATCGCCCAGCTCGGCATTTACCTTCTCGCGTGCCGGGGGAAGAATCTTATCCATCTCGGCGATACCGGCATACATATCGGCAAGATCAGCGTAACCCTCCTGCTGATCGAGCAGCTCTGCCGCAAGCGACAGCGAAATGCCAGCGGGGACCTCGGCCTGCGGCACGCCCTCGCCCCACGGGTAGACCCACGTGGTCCATTTACCGGTGTCGATCTTAGATCCAGCGTTGTCGGTCTGGGCGATCACCGTAGCGCCGGCAGCAAGGGCAATCTCGCAGCCCTCGACGACCTCAGGGGTGTTGCCACTGTGGCTACAAGCGATGACCAGGGACTTCTCGCCCAGACGACGCGGACGCATGATATCGAACTCGCGAGCCGTATAGATATACGAAGTGAAGGTGGTTGCCTCGCGCTGCAGAAGCTCATGGGCCGGGATCAAATCGATCATGGAGCCACCGCAAGCAATCCAGTAGACGCTGTCGAACTTGCCCTTCTCGGCAATTGCCTCTTTGATCAGATCGTGTGCGTTCATATCCAGTTCCTTTCTTGTTTGGCCGCAATCAATGACGTTGGCTGCGTGGCCGATAGTTGTTTTAGTCAATCAGATATTTCTCGAATGCGGCCATGTTCTTGGCATCTGCCGCCGCCGGGTCATCGTAGTAACGACCGTCCGTGATTTCCTGGCCCAGCATGCCGTCGAAACCATGGGCGTTGAGCGTGGCGACGAAGGCGTCCATATCGTGCTTGCCATCGCCCCACACCAGATGGCCATACGGGTCACCGTCGATAAAGTGCATCTCGTGAATTGCCCCATCACCAAAGGCGGCAAACCAGTCCTCGAGCGTCTCGCCTGCAACGCCCATCGCGGTTGTATCAACCATGGGCTGCAAGTACGGGCTCGCGACCTCGTCAATCATGCGCTTCGCATCGGAAACCGTCGTCACAAGGTTGCTCTCCTCGGGACGCAGGCTTTCCATCGTAAGCACCAAACCGTGCTCGCCGGCATACTCCGCCAGAATGGACAAGTGCTCGCGGCTGCGCTTCCAAGCTTCCTCGCGGTCCTCGTCCCAGTCGCCCCAGCCCGAGTTGACGGACATACGGTCGCACCCAAGTACCTCGGCAAGCTCAATGCCGTGCTTAAAGTACGCCAGGCTGCGCTGCTCATGCAGCGGTTTGCGTGCGCAATACTGCCAAGGATAGACAACATTCTCGGGGCACAGAGTACGATACCTAAGCCCACGGTCTGCAGCCTTTTTCGCCAGGACCTCAGCCTCAAAGTAGCCCGTGTGGTCGAGCGTCACATGCGGCTCCGCACACCACAGCTCAATGGACTCAAAGCCCAAGCGCTGCTGCACATCAAGGAAGTAATCGAGCGACCACATGATGTAGTGGATATTCATGCCCGCAATCTGCTCGCGGCGCAGCGTCGGTTTGGATTCAGGCATCTTATGCCTCCTTATTTCGATCGAACACGATTTGTCCGTCCGACATCGTCATGTCAACCGCAAGATCGCGTGCGTCGCGATAATCGAGGTCGAACACATCCCGATCGAGCACGCAGATATCGGCAAGCTTGCCAACCTCAAGCGTACCCAGCTCGTCTTCGCGCATCAGGTCGTACGCGCCCCCGGCAGTCCAAGCGCACAAGAGCTCGACAAGCGTCAGCGTGTTGACCTCATTCACGGGCAGTCCGTCGTCGAAGTATCCGCCGCACGCACTGTAGATTGACTCGCCCAAGCTCGGAATCAACAGCGGCAAATCCGTGCCACAGCACACTGTGCATCCGGAATCTTCCATGCCGCGGCGATTCCAGCTGTGTAAAAGTCGCGTCTCGCCAATTTGTCGACGCATCATCGACAGGCAATCCTCGCGCCGGTCCAGCGTCAGAATCTGCGGATAGACCTCGCAAATTCCACCTAACTTGCCAAACTCGACAAGATCGGTCGGGTCAGAGTTCTCGAGATCGGTAATCGCATGGCGGCGAAGCATCCGTCCATGCTCGTCTCGAGGCAGCGAGGCATAGAGCGCCACGGTGCGACGAACGGCGCCATCGCCCTGGCAATGCAAGGAATATCGGAAGCCGTCAGCATCAATTGCACGCAGCTCGCTCTCAATCAGATCCCACTCTGGCTCCTCGACGACCGTCTTGCCGGCAGCGCCCGCATCGGCCGAGTCCTCATAGGGGTCTATCATCTCGGCAAGCCCCGCCCATACGCCGCGATCGGTCATACGGTTGAAGCCAGAAAAACGAACGAACGGTCCCCGGAAGCGCTCTCGCGCCTCGCGGGCATATGCCAGATTTGCACCGGCGCCCACCGGCTGCGACATCATAGAGACGCGAACCGTCAGCTCACCAGATTCCTCACGGCGAGCCATTTCGTCGGCAAAGCCATAGTAGTCATCAAACGCCATTTCCTTGATGGCGGTAACGCCACGCTCGTTAAGCATGCTCATGTAGTCCGAATACCCGGCACGCACCTCGGTCAGCGCAAGGAAATCACTCATCATGCGCCAGATCTTCTCGGCATAGCACGCCTGAGGTGTAAAGCCGTATCGCGCACTGGCGGCAGCATTGAGAACGCAGGTCTCCGCACCCGGTGTAAAGCAGACGACAGGGATATCGCCAAAACAATCGTCAAACACAGCTGCCGTATTTGCGTTCTCGGCATCCGATGCCAACGTTTCGGGTAGGTTGTGGCCAAAAGCCGCCGCGCAATCCGGATGATCTTCTTTCCATGCACGCAAGAGCGACACGGCCTCTTTGGCATCATCGGTGCCGGACAGATCAGACCCCAACGTCCGCAGCGCCCAGCCTGTATAGAAGGTATGCACATCGATCAGGCCAGGCATGACGGTGCGGTCGCCCAGGTCAACTACCTCGTCCGCTTGGGTCAAATACGAAGCTACCTCACACTTGGTGCCAACAGCCTCAATTCGATTGCCACGGACCGCTACGAAACCTTCAAACGGCAGGTCCCCCGTACCGGTAAAGACGCTCTTAGACGTTAGGACCGTCAAACGATCAGACATCACAACCACCTACACCGGAAGCATGCCGGAAATGGCAGTAATGACCAAGCCAAAGACGACCATGAAGATGAAGAATTTCCAAATGGTCTTCCACCATTGGCCAAACGAAATCTTAGCCACGGCAAGGCCGGCGACCGTCATACCCGCCACGGGGCTGATGGTGTTGATGGTCTGGTTGGCAAACTGGAGCGCGGTGACGGCCGCCTCGGGATTGAGGCCCATGAGCTCGGTCAGGGGGCCCATAACGGGCATGGTGAGCGCCGCCAGGCCAGAACTCGAGGGAACCAGCAAAGAGAGCAGGCCAAGGACGACATACATAAACGTGGTGTAGACGGCGGCGGGTGCACCGGCGAGCGCAGTAGCGAGCGCCTGGAGGATGGTGTCGATGATCATGCCGCCCTCGGCGATGACCAGAATACCGCGAGCGATACCGATAACGACGGCAGCGTACGCAAAGTCGGCGAGACCCTTAACGAACTCCTCTGCGATCGTCTGCTGGTCAAGGCCGCCCAGGATACCGGCAAGCAAGCCCATGCCAAGGAACACGGCGGAAATCTGATTCATGTACCAGCCCTGGGTAACAAGACCCCAGACGATAATGCCCATACCGCAAGCAAAATCGATAAGCACGAGCTTCTGACGGATAGTGAACTCTTCCTCGATGGAGGCATCGGTCACGGAAAACTCAACACGTTTGAGCTTATCGTCCTCGTACACAATGGACGACTCGGGGTTTTTCTTGACGCGCATGGCGTAGCGCATGGCCCATGCGATACCGACGGCAGTGAAGATGACCCAAGAAACGGCGCGCAGCCACAGTTGCGGATTACCTTCGATGCCAATGATGCCTTGGGCGATCAAAACATTAAACGGGTCGATGGTCGAAGCACAATATCCCAGGTTAGGACCAAGGAAGCAGATGATGAATGCCGTCATCGAGTCATAGCCGATACCCATCATGATGGGAATGAAGATGGCATAGAACGGCAGGGCTTCCTCAGACATGCCAAACGTAGTGCCGCAAATGGACAGCAATGTCATCGTGATGGGAATGATGAGGATGTCCTTGTTCTTGAGCTTTTTAATCACACGGCTCATGCCGGCATTCAAAGCGTTGGTCTTGGTGATGATCGCGAACGATCCGCCAATCAATAAGACGAACGCAACGACGTCGGCAGCCTCCTGGATGCCCTTAGTGGGCGCTTGCAGGACCGCGAAGATATCCTGGCCCAGATTGATGGTCTCGCCGGTCTCGGAATCGGTGTAGTTCTTATCGACCTGTTCATAGGTTCCAGCAACGGCGACCTCACGCTCGCCCGCCGCTGTCGAAATCGTCTTGCGCTGATACTGACCAGAGGGAACGATCCAAGTCAAGACCGCAAAGACAACGATCAGCAAGAACATAATCGTATAGACATGCGGTAATTTGAACTTAAAACGTCTGTTTGTCTTCTTCGCCTTCGTATCTGACATAGATACCTCCAAAGAACTCGAGACTGCATCGCATCTCGCTTCAACGTTTGCACAATGCAAACGTTCTATGACGTCCCATAGATTACCAGCAGCTTTTATAGCCATCAAGATAATTTCAAACTGATTGCCGCAACGCGGTTGAACGGTTGCGTTTGCGCCGTGAACGGTATGGAAACGCCCGGTGAGATGATCCACCGGGCGCTTCCATTCGCAATGTCCTAGATGTCAAAAACGTAGCGAGACCCAACGATCCGCTGACGGCCGATGATAAACGGCCGCCGCTGCTCATCGAAAAAGAAGGCTTCCATATAAAACAAGGGTTCGCCAACGGGAACTGCCAACAGCCGAGCGACCTCGGGCGACGCGCACGCGATCTCGAGCGTGCACGGGTCGGTAAACGCGGGCGTGCGGCCCGTCCGGTTGCGCACGAACTCAAAAATGGATTGGTTAGATAGAGGTGCCGTTGATAGATAGGCGTTGTCCTCGTAAACATATATGTTGTTCTCGAGCATGACGGGGACGCCATCGGCAGTACGCACACGCTCGACGCAAATCAAGTCAGTTCCAACGGGAACACCAAAGAACTGTGCTTCGGTGGAATCCGCCGGTAGTATCTTTCTCGAAATGACACGCGCCCCCGGTTCCATTCCGTTAACGCGGCATGCGTCCGAAAAACTCTGGACGTCATCCTTCTGGCGAATCTTGCGCTTGAGCTTGGGGGCATTGACAAACGTGCCTTTCCCCTGTCGCTTCGTTAGATAGCCCTGTTGGACGAGCTCCTCAATAGCGCGTCGCACGGTAACGCGGCCAACTTTATAGCTCTCAGCCAATTCGAATTCGTTGGGTATCCGCGCGCCCGCCTTGTAGGCACCGGAGTTGATTTCGTTTTTGATGATATCAATAACCTGTTGGTACAGCGGTATCGCTGCTTTACCGTCAGTTAGCCCTTCAGTCGGTGGCATATACCCTCTCCAAGCACAATTAAGTCTAAAACGGGCTTAAGGGCATTCAGCAAGTCCTTAAGCCCGCATTAGCTTAAAGTATGCTAGGTGCCGCACCAAAATGTCGGATATTTACTCATCAGACCCGAAAAACGCGCAACTACCTCACTCCTAAGAAAGCGCGAGCAGCTCCGGCAGCTGGTCGATAATCTTGTCCGCGGCATCCTGGCTAAAGCCAAAGCGCTCCTCGCGCTTGGCAATGACTGTCAGGCCGGCTCGCTTGCCGGCAGTGATGCCAGGCACCGAATCCTCAACGCAGCAGCAGCGATTCGCGGGCAGCCCCAGCAGGTCCAGCGTATGCAGGTAGATGTCGGGCTCGGGCTTGCTCTCCTTAAACTGCTCGCCGCTCACCACATACTCGAAGGCATCCGACAGCCCGCACGCATTGAGCACTTCATTGATGCTAACCATGGGAGACGAGCTGGCAAGCGCCACGCGAACGCCACGGCGCGGCAGCTCTCGAATCGTATCCGCGGCGCCTGGGTTAATCAAAGCCTGATAGTCGCGCGGACGTTTATGCGCCCACTCGTCCCAACGGGCCAACGCTTCCTCGCCAGTGAAATGCCCCTTACCGGCGCGCTCAAACCAATCGACCAGCATATGCAGGAAGAACTGATGCGAAGTACCGACCTGCCCGTTCAATTCCTCTTGAGTCAGGTTCAACCCAAGCTCCTTGGCAAACGCGGCAGTCTCGCCCAGGTAGTAATACTCGGTATCGACAATCACGCCGTCCATGTCAAAGATAACGGCGTCGAACGGAAATGCGGACACGGCACTCTCCCTAACAAAAGGGCGCCTGTAAGCAGGCGCCCGAACCATGCATTATCGGCGATTCTAACCCAGCAGCTTATCCAGCGCCACCGCAATACCGTCTTCGTTGTTATTGGCGGTCACCATCTGGGCCACAGCCTTGACCTCGTCGACGGCGTTACCCATGGCAACACCGGTACCCGCCCACTCAATCATGGACTTGTCGTTCTGGCCGTCGCCAAACGATACGACCTCGCTGGCATCGATGCCGAGCTTGGGCAGGGCACCCTCGAGCGCACGGGCCTTGTCGATACCGGGCGCCGTAAACTCAAAGTACCAGTCGGCCGTAAACATACCCGAAAGCGTCTGAGTAAAGGGCGCGTACATCTCCTCGTGATGCGCTTGCAGATAGGCCGGGTCGCCCGCAGTGAGTAGCTTGTCCACGGGATAAGCATCAGCGACCTCATGCAGGCTCTCCACCTCGCGAATCTTAAGATCGCACGCGTCGCGCTCATACTTGACGATATTCTTCTGCGAGCCGTCAGGCAGCGTGATCATGCAATGATACGAGTCCTCGACATGCAGATCGCGACCGAGCGAAATCATAGGGATCACGTCAAAATTACGCAGGTGATCAATCAGGCGATGCAATTCGTCGGCAGACATAGCCTGATCGAACAGCACCTCGTCGGTCTGGGCATCGACGACGTGAGCGCCGTTAAAGGCCACCAGCAGACCGTCATGGTTTTGAAGGTCGAGCTCCTGCGCCAAGGCGTGCAGCCCCCATGCGGGACGGCCCGAAGCCAAAATGAGCTTAATGCCCGACTCCTGCGCCGCGAGCAGCTTCTCGCGCGTACGCGGGCTAATCACTTTCTGGTCGTTGGTGAGCGTACCGTCGATATCCATTGCGATGGCTTTGATTGCCATATATGCCTCCCTGTCATTGAACAACCTTGTCTGAGCCATCATACAGAACACCCACCGCGACTCTGTTTGCAACGGGCAAAAAGTCATATATTGTCTCAAACATGAACGGGACGCCATCTCGGGGCTCAGTCGTTCCAGCCCAAACGCCGAGCCACCACATGCAAAGCTGGCGACACCAATCGCGACCGTTCCACAAATCTCATTTCATCCCGTAGAAAAAAATTCAAAATTAGTTCTTGTCAAATCAGCAAAACGAACGTACTTTAAAGATGACCGCTCCGGTGGTCATCGTTTGATCGAGCATATTCAGTTTCAGTTTTCAGCGTGTAAGAGAAAGAAGATCGGCAAAGTACAACCCCAAACGCAATGACAACTTAATGAGGTAACTGCCACATGTGAGGCACCCAGGGCATTGCTGTCTCGATTTTGAGCACGATGCCTTCCGCCTTGCATGGGCCGTTCCATCCCGCCCCTGCAGCAACTGCCTCACGGGCTCATTGAAAACCGCATAGCACCCCAACGTCAGCACATCACCCACGGCAAGCACATCACTCACGACAACCAACACATCAACAAACAGCACGAACATCAACCGATTGGAGAAGCTATGACAAACCACCACGCTGAAGACGGCGATAAGAAAAGCATTCTGGATGCCCGCATTGAGCGAGCATATGCAAACGAATATGACGCCGCCTTTGCCGCCGCGACCATCAAGAACTACGCGTCGCTACCGCTCGCGACGATCTTGGCCGATCACCCTCAACTGCTGAAGCGCTGCACAAAGATCATGGGCGACCCCGACATTCGCAAGCTGACAGACCCCTATGCCCCAAAACGCGACAACGATTCGCACGTTCTTACCGTAGGCTGCCTAGTCCATATGCTTACGGCGCTCGACACGAAACTCAAGCTCGAATGGGAACCCGACGAGCGTCATGAACTCGAAAGCAAGCGGAACACCCTGCGCACCGCACTGTTCCTTCCGTTGGACGGCCTCAAGCGCTGCAACGTCGAGCTCAATACACAGGCGCGGCAAAAGCCCAGGACCACGGGGCAGAAAACTCCAAGACCCCATGCGGCCATCGTCGACCGCAACCGATATAACCGCATGACCGCGCACTTTTCCGCCGAGGGAGCAGCCATAAGGACGCTGATCGACCTGCTGTGCCTCCTGAGCATCAACGAGCTATTTGAGGGCTATCTCGACCTTGTTCCCGCGACGGCACCCAAGTCGGTAGCAAAGATCATCGAGACCTGCAGACGCCAGTTTGAGCGCCATCGCAATGGCAGCGAGATGAACGCCAGCATCGCGCAGTACTACGCGGCTCATTACAAAAATGACGGATGTGCCCCTGTCGAGCATCAGCTGCGGCTCGCCTACACCACGCCCGCCGCAACGCTCCATCGCTTTGGAGCCCTTGGCGCTTGCGAGCCGCACGAACAGGCAGCCTGCCCCACAACCGAGCTCGATCTCAGGCTCGGACGAACCCTGTAGCCCGCCAGCCCCTCCGCGGGCAACAATCCTATTCCACAACACAACCAACAGAAAGGAGTCCTCATGGACACCAATCATTCCCCCATCATCAGCCCCCTCACCATGCGTGAATCCGCCCGAGGTATCACGCTCACCAGCATTTACGATGAGATGCTCGCCCGTCGCGAGCTCTCCGTCATGGGAAACATCGAAACCCCGATGGCCCACGACCTATGCCAGCAGATCCGCCTGCTCGATGCCACCGACCCCAGCCGCCCCATAACCATATTTGTCGCCAGCGCCGGCGGAAGCGTGCGATCGGGTCTTGCGATCTATGACGCCATGCGCCTCGCATCGTGCCCCATCCGCACCGTCTGCCTTGAATTCGCCGCATCCATGGGCGCCGTGATCTTTATGGGCGGCGACGATCGCCGTATGGCGCCCCATGCAGAGCTCATGATTCACGACCCGCTGATCCCCCAGGGGGCAGGCGGCTCGGCACTTGCGCTGCAGGAAACCAGCCGGCGTCTCATGCAGACCCGCAAGACCCTCACGCAAATCCTCTCGGACCGCAGCGGTCTCACGCCCAAGCGCATCCAGTCCCTCACTGCAAAAGACACCTACCTTTCGGCCGAGCGCGCCGTCGAGCTCGGCTTTGCCCACGAAATCCTCTCGACCACCAAGGAGGTCGCCCATGTCTAACCTCGCCAGCCGCCTCGCCGCATCTGAGTCCGCATCGTCCACCATCCTCGCCAAGGATCGAACGCTTTCCTGCGACACCCGCCAAACGGGACTCAACAACAACGCACTTGTGATCGGCCCCTCGGGAGCCGGCAAGACCCGAAACGTCCTCAAGCCCAACCTGCTGCAAATGAACGCAAGCTACATCGTGCTCGACACCAAAGGCACGCTCTGTCGCGAAGTGGGACCCGTGCTGGCAGCCCACGGTTACCGCGTGCAATGTCTCAACTTCGCCGACCTCAACACCGTCCCGGCCCCTGCGCCCGGCATCGAGCGCTGCGGCTACAACCCCCTGAGGCACATTCGCCGCAAGGCGGACGGCAGGCCCAACCAGCAGGACATCCTCTCGGTGGCAAAGGCCATCTGCCCCATCGAGGACAACAACCAGCCTTTTTGGGATCATGCGGCGGCAAACCTGCTGTCGTGTCTTATCGCCTACGTCACCGAACAGCTACCCGCCGACGAGCAGACGATCAGCTCGGTCATCAAGCTGATCGAGCACCTGCAGGACGGTGCCACGGGTCGATTGTTTGACGACCTGATCACGACCGACCCCCAAAGCTATGCCCTCTCGCTATGGCGGCGCTACGCCATTACGCAAAATGCCGAGCGCATGCACGCGAGCATCGTCGGCATCCTTGCCGAAAAGGTCATGTGTCTGGGATTCGACGGTGCGGCACAGCTCTATCGTGAGTGCCATCAGGTGGACTTCGCTTCCATGGGACACACCCCCTGCGCCCTGTTTGTAACCGTGAGCGATATTGACCGCAATCTCGATCCGCTGACCGGCCTCTTTATTTCGCAGGCGTTTATGGGCCTCATTCGTGAGGCCGATAGGCAGCCCGACGGCAGCCTGCCCGTGCCCGTGCGCTTTATGCTCGATGACTTCGCAAATCTGCAGATCCCCCAGATCGACAACGTGCTCTCGATTATCCGAAGCCGCAACATCTGGGCAACGCTGCTGCTGCAGTCGACCAACCAGCTCGATGCGCTCTATGGCGAGGCACGCGCACGCTCCATCATGGGCAACTGCGACACGCATCTGGTGCTGGCGTTCCAGGATCCCGAGAGTGCCCGGGTGTTTTCCGACCGCGCCGACGCGCTGCCCAGCACGCTCATGGCGACGCCGATTGATCGCTCGTGGCTCTTTGTACGCGGTCGCACTCCCGAACAGGTCGAGCGCTTTAGGCTCGAAGACCATCCGCTCTACGGGGAGCTGCCCGAGGCGCAGCGAGGCCATGCGGAGGCCGAGATCTAGGCGCAGGGTTCTCGCAGCGCGCGGCGCCCCGGCGATGTTCCACAAAGGCCGTGCGCCCCGGGACCACGGCAAAGCAAAGGGGCCCGCATCCGATAGGATACGGGCCCCTGACTATAAGACGCGATGCGTTAACAGCAGCGACTACTTGCGATGTGCGCGATAGAACTCGATGAGCGCCTGGGTCGAAGCGTCCTGCTCGGCCTTGGCGGTGTCGTCGTGGAAGGCCGGGGTGATCTGCTTGGCAAGCTGCTTGCCCAGCTCGACGCCCCACTGATCGTAGGAGTCGATGCCCCAGACCGTGCCCTCGACAAACGTGATGTGCTCGTACAGGGCGATGAGCTCGCCGAGTGCGAACGGGGTCAACGTGTCGCCAAAGATCGAGGTCGTCGGACGGTTGCCCTCAAAGCAGCGGGCCGGGACGATCTGCTCGGGCGTGCCCTCGGCGCGCACCTCATCGGCCGTCTTACCAAAGGCGAGCGCCTTGGTCTGGGCCAGGAAGTTGCCCAGGAACAGCTCGTGCACGTCCTGGCCGCTGTCGGTCGCAGGGTTGGCGGTATTGGCGAAGGCAATGAAATCGGCCGGAACCACCACGGTGCCCTGGTGCAGCAGCTGGTAGAAGGCGTGCTGACCGTTGGTGCCGGGCTCGCCCCAGAAGATCTCACCGGTGTCGGAGGTCACGGCGCTGCCGTCCCAGCGGACATGCTTGCCGTTGGACTCCATGGTGAGCTGCTGCAGGTAGGCCGGGAAACGATGCAGGTACTGGCAGTACGGCAGCACGGCGTGGCTCTTGGAACCGAAGAAGTTGACGTACCAGACGTTGAGCAGGCCCATCAGCGCAACGGCATTGTTCTCGAGCGGCGTGTTGCAGAAGTACTCGTCGATAGCGTGGAAGCCCTCGAGGAACTGCTGGAAGCGCTCGGGACCGAGCACGACGATCAGCGACAGGCCCACGGCGGAGTCGACGGAGTAGCGGCCGCCGACCCAGTTCCAGAAGCCGAAGGCGTTGGCGGGGTCGATACCGAAGGCCTCAACCTTCTCGAGTGCGGTGGAAACGGCGACGAAGTGCTTTGCCACGGCCTCGGCGTTCTGCTCATCGGAGCCGTCGATGGCGCCCTGGGCCTTGAGCTGCTCGAGCATCCAGGTCTTGACCTCGCGGGCGTTGGTGAGGGTCTCGAGCGTGGTGAAGGTCTTGGAGACGATAATCACGAGCGTGGTCTCGGGATCCAGGCCCTTAAGCTTCTCGGCCTGGTCGTTGGGGTCGATGTTGGAGATATAGCGGCAGTCGATACCGGCGTCGGCATAGGGACGCAGAGCCTCGTAGGCCATGACCGGGCCCAGATCGGAGCCGCCGATGCCGATGGACACCAGGTGCTCGATCTTCTTGCCGGTAACGCCCTTCCACTCACCGGAGCGCACGCGCTCGGCGAAGGCATACATGCGGTCGAGGACCTCGTGCACGTCGGCGACGACATCCTGGCCGTCGACGATGAGCTGGCCCCTCTCGGTTGCGGGGCGGCGAAGCGCGGTGTGCAGGACGGCGCGGTCCTCGGTGGTGTTAATGTGCTCGCCGGAGAACATGGCGTCGCGGCGCTCCTCGAGCTTCACCTCGCGGGCAAGATCGCACAGCAGCTTGACGGTCTCATCGGTCACCAGGTTCTTCGACAGATCGAAGTGCAGGTCACCGGCGTCAAAGCTCAGCTTGTTCACGCGCTCGGCATCGGCAGCGAACCAGGCCTTGAGGTCGATACCATCGGCCTCGAGCTTCTCCTGATGAGCCTCGAGTGCCTTCCAAGCGGCAGTCGACGTAGCATCGATAGGTGCGGCAACAGTTGCCATAGAGTCCTCCTCAGCATACGGGCGCACGCCTCCATGCGCCCGGACATTCAGATGCCACTATTCTAGCGCAGGTCAAGACTACAATCAGCGAGCGTTGCCAATCGGCCCCCAAACGGCAACCGATCAAAAAGGGACAGGCTTATTTTGGCAGGTCAAACGCTTTACCAACCAAAAATAACCCGTCCTTTTATGGCAAATATTAGGCCGCGGCGCAGACGCTACCGAGTAACTCACGCAGAGGAGACCCGATGCCCTCCAGCAGTTCGGGCGCGATAATGGCAAAAACGGGAACCTCGCCGGTGCCCACGACAGCAGGCACCTTGCCCTCCGAGACAATGCATCCATAAGGC
>URKT01000051.1 GCA_900548495.1 uncultured Collinsella sp.
TCTGCGCATGTCTCGTGGGCTCGGAGATGTGTATAAGAGACAGTGGATGCGCGTGGCTGGGACCAGTGCGACTTTGTCTACATCTGCGGCGACGCCTATGTGGACCATCCCAGCTTTGGCATGGCCATCATCAGTCGCGTCCTCGACGCGCACGGCTACAAGGTGGGCATCATCTGCCAACCCGACTGGACCGACCCCGCCAGCATCACTGTGCTCGGCGAGCCGCGCCTGGGCTTTTTGGTCAGTGCCGGCAACATGGACTCCATGGTCAACCACTATTCGGTGACCAAACACCGCCGCCACACCGACGCCTATACCCCCGGTGGCGAGGAGGGGCGCCGTCCCAACCGAGCCGTCACGGTCTACGGCAACCTCATCCGCCAGACGTTTAAGGACGCCCCCATCATCATCGGCGGCATCGAGGCAAGCCTGCGCCGCCTGGCCCACTACGACTACTGGCAGGATAAGCTCAAGCGCTCGGTGCTGCTCGACTCGGGCGCCGACATCCTCATCTACGGCATGGGCGAGCACGCGATTGTCGAGATTGCCGACGCGCTCGACGCGGGGCTGCCCATCGATCAGATCACCTATATCAACGGCACCGTCTACCGCACAGGCTCGCTCGACGAGGTCTACGACTACGACCTGCTACCCAGCTGGGACGACCTTACCGCCGACAAGCTCAACTACGCACGCAGCTTTAACGTGCAACAGCAGAATATGGACCCCATCACCGGACATCGCCTGGTAGAGCCCTATCCCAACAGCGTCTATGTGGTGCAGAACCCGCCGTCGGCGACGTTGACGACCGATGAGATGGACGAGGTGGCCGAGCTCCCCTACGCACGCGATTGGCATCCCGACTACGATGCCGCGGGCGGCGTGCCGGCCTTTGCCGAGATCAAGTTTTCAATCAGCTCCAACCGCGGGTGCTTTGGTGAATGCTCGTTTTGCGCCCTCACCTTCCACCAAGGTCGCGTGTTGCAGATGCGCAGCCACGACTCGATCATGCGCGAGGCAGAGCTGCTCACGCGCGATCCCGAGTTTAAGGGCTACATCAACGACGTAGGCGGACCGACGGCCAACTTTAGCCGTCCCGCCTGCGACAAGCAGCTCAAGCACGGCGTGTGCAAGAACAAGCGCTGTCTGTGGCCGAGCGTGTGCAAGAACATGGTGGTCGACGAAAGCGGCTACACGCAGCTGTTGCGCGACCTGCGCCAGCTGCCGGGCGTCAAAAAGGTCTTCGTGCGCAGCGGCATCCGTTTTGACTACACCATGGCCGATGCCTCGGACGAGTTTTTACGCGAGCTGCTGGAACACCATGTCTCGGGCCAGCTGCGCGTAGCGCCCGAGCACGTGAGCGACGCGGTGCTGTCCGTGATGGGCAAGCCGAGCCGAGCTGTCTACGACGCATTCTGCCGTAAATTTGAACGCTTGAATCGCGAATACGGACTCAAGCAGTACGTGGTGCCGTATCTGATCTCGAGCCACCCCGGTTCAACCATGAAGGAAGCCGTGGACCTTGCCGAAGCCGTGCGCGACATGGGCTACATGCCCGAGCAGGTACAGGACTTCTACCCCACCCCGTCCACCATGTCGACCTGCATGTACTACACCGGTGTAGATCCGCGCACCATGCAGCCGATCTACGTGGCGCGCGACCCGCATGAGAAGGCCATGCAGCGCGCGCTCATCCAGTATCGCAAGCCCGAGAACTACAAGCTGGTGCGCGAGGCGCTAGAGAAGGCCGGGCGTCGTGATCTGATCGGCTATACCAAGCATTGCCTGATTCGCCCCGTGCCGCCACGCCCGGGCGAGACGTCTGCCGGCGGTGGGCATGGCACCGGCAAGAAGGGCGGCAAGGCCCACGGTGGCGCCGCCGGCAAGGGGCCCAAGGGCAGCAAGGGTCACGGCGGTATGTCCCGCGCGCAGAACACTGCCGGTCGCAATCGCGCGGCACAGGGGCGTCAGGGCGCCAACGGAGGCGGCAGACGCAACTAGCGCGGCGAGGCGGCATGCCGCCGTTGGCGACACGACACGCCCCACCAATAAAATGCCGCTCGCTGGGGCGTCGCAGAACGATTCCCCGGCGAGCGGCCGATTAATATTGTCTATCTCAAAACGTCGTTACTTTTTGTCGAAACGACCATAGAGCGCAAACGAGAGCGCCACAGAGATAACCCAAGTCAAAGCGATGCAGACGACAATCATGATCAGGTTCATGGGATTGCCGCTTGGATCGGCATAAACGGGCAACGAGGTAATGCCGGGCATAACAAAGCCGAAGCACTTTGCGCCGAGAACAACGGTAAGCGCACCGCCAATGCCATCCGCAATCATCGCAGCGATAAGCGGAGTCCTGTTAGGAACCTGAACGGTAAACAAGGCGGGCTCGGAAATTCCCATAAATGCTGAGAAGGCGCACGTCATTGCAGCGGACTTGAGCTTTTCGTCGGTCATGCGCAGGGCTGCACCAAAAGACGCACCGCTTTCGGCGAGGTTATGGCAGAAAGAGATCGGGAGCAGATAGTCATACCCAAGCGTTGCGATATTGGAAATCTGGATAGGGCTCGTTGACTGATGCATGCCGAAGAGCACGATAAGCGGCATAAAGAAGCCCAGCAGAAAACCGGCAACGGGGCCTAACGTCGAGAATAGCCAAACGATACCGTTGGCAAGACCAAGACCGCACCAGGCACCAATCGGAGCGAGCACAAGCAGGTTGACGGGAATCACGATAGCAAGGGAGAGCGCCGGAACGACAACGAGCTTAAAAAGATCCGGCACGACTTTGTCGATTGCGCGATATACAAAAGACAAGCCAATGACGCCAAAGATAACCGGGAACACGGAATCGGCGTAGCTAAAAATCGGCACCGCAAAACCGAACAGCGCAAGGGGCGTCTCGCCCGTACCGACAGCGTTGACAATGGTCGGGTACATCAGCGATCCAGCAACACAAAGCGCAAGCGAACGGTTGACCCGGAACTTATCAGCTGTAGACATTGCCAGCAAAAACGGCAAGAAGTAGAACGGGATATCCGAAATCATATTGAATATCGCAAAGTCGCCGGCACCCGTGTCGATTCCAAAAGCCGCGATAGCAGCCAGGATGCCCTTTACGATGCCTCCCGCCACCAGTGCGGGAATGATAGCGGAGAAGATGCCGGTGATGATATCGAATACGCGAGCCGAACCTTTTTGGAGCTCAGGCTGCTCGGCGTCGGCGGAGACCTCGCCACCCATCCTGTCACCTAGCATGGGCTCCAATTCGTCATATACCGACCCCACGCTGGCGCCGATGATAACTTGCCACTGTCCGTCTTTAACCTGCGTGCCCAAGGCGCCATCAAGCGTCTTAAGGGCCTCAAGGTCTGCCTTGCTATCGTCCTTCAGGTTGAATCTGAGCCTTGTAATGCAGTGCGTTGCCATAACAACGTTATCGGCGCCGCCCACGAGCTCGAGGACACGAGCGGCCAGTTCCTTCTTGTCTGCCACGACAATCACTCCTACCCAAGATCCTCGCCATTAGTGGCGATACATTTCTGATACCAATAGAAAGAGTCTTTACGCGAGCGCTCCGCAGTGCCGTTGCCGCAATTATCCAGATCGACATAGATAAGCCCGTAGCGCTTGTCCATCGTAAGAGGACCGCAGGCAACAAGGTCAATGAATCCCCAGATCATGTATCCGCGCACGTCAACGCCATCGATCACTGCTTCCTTAAGGCACTTTATGTGCTGGCGCAAATAATCGATTCGATACTCGTCGTGGATGCTGCCATCCTCCTCGACTACATCAGATGTACCGAGGCCGTTCTCGGCGATATACAGGGGCAGCCCATAGCGGTCATACATCTGGTTAAGGGTAACCCTCAGGCCAATGGGATCGAGCTGCCAGCCCCACTCACTCGTCTCGAGATAAGGGTTCTTGTTTGCCATGACCAGATTTCCCGCAGTCTTCTCCCATCCCTGATCGCAGGTGGATACCTGGGAAAAGTAGTACGAGAAGGCCAGGAAGTCGACCGTGTTGCGAGCGATGAGCTCTTCATCGCCCGGCTCCATTTGAATCTCGATATCGCACGCGTCGAAATAGCGATTCATATAAGCGGGGTATTTTCCACGAGCCATCACATCCGTATAGAACCAGTTGGAATACTGGTCGTCGTGAATAGCCTGCATGTTATCTTCGGGACGGCAGGTGGCGGGATACGTACAGAATCGAGCGATCATGCCGCCAACGGGAGTATCGGGCGAAAGACGATGGACAATCTCGACGGCACGCGCATTGGCAACGAACTCGTGGTGCAGGCACTGGAAGATGGCTCGATCGAAGTTCTCCCCCTCTTCGTCTTTGACCAGACAGACCCCGTCCCAAGGCGAAAAACGCGCTGCATTGAACTCGTTAAAAGGCAGCCAGAAATCGACCAGATCGCCCAATTCCGTAACGATTGTCTCGACATAGCGGGCGAAGAAATCAATCGTCTTGCGATTCTTCCATCCCCCATATGTGGTGACAAGATTTACCGGGATGTCATAGTGGAGCATGGTGACGAAGGTTTTAATGCCGTGCTTTTTGCACTCACCCAGCATGCTTCGATACCACTCGATGCCTTCGCGGTTAGGCTCAAGATCATCTCCGTTAGGATAGATTCGGCTCCAGCAAATAGAGGTGCGGAACAGCTTGAGGCCCATCTCCGCAAAAAGCGCGATGTCCTCACGGTAGTGATGATAGAAGTCGTTACCGCGCCTAAACGGGTAGAACTCAACACCATCATCTGCGAGAGCGTTCATTAGTTCGTCATGGCAGAAGGGGTTGTTTTGATGCTTGTCCTCAATCTGGTCATGAGTCCAGGTACCATCCAGCCATCGACAATCCTGCGTCGACTTTCCCTTTCCGCCCTCATTCCAGGCGCCATCGGCCTGCGAGCACGATATGGCTCCGCCCCATAAAAAGTCGGAGTCAAACCCATGTTTTAACTTACTCATTTGCCCTCCTTGATCGGATGCTCCAGCGGATAACCCAATACTAGGAAGAACAAGATGCATAAGATATCGCATAGAAAGCGTGGGTTTATAACATTTTTTTAGATATAATACCGTTTAAGGCATCGATTCTACCGTTCACCCCTGGAGCACCCCATGGATTCGAATCTCAAACAGCTGCTCTATACGCATACCGAGACCGAAGAGTGGCATCGCGCACATCCGGGAGAGCTCAGCCCGCGATATAACAGGGTGGAAACCACAACCATTAACGGCGAAGAGGTCTATCTGTTTGATTGGAAAGAAACTCTCGACGAAAACCCCGTGGGCCTTATCAAGGAGTCGCGCTTTACCGATATTCCTCCTCATATCAATCGGGATATGGAGCTTAACTACGTGTACGACGGCGTCTGCACGTTTATCGTCAACGGACGGCGGCTACTCCTTAAAAAGGGCGACGTGCTCATTTGCAACACCGGCGTAGTCAGAAGCGTTCCATACGTTAAGGGCGAGCATGATATCGTCATTTCGATCGTCTTCAAAAAAGAAATGTTCGATTCGTTGTTCCTGAGCCAGCTACCCGGCGCGTCACCATTAACGAATCTTCTATTTGATTTTGTGTCCAAAAACCGCGAGGCCCGAAAATATCTCATTCTTCCAGAGGAATACGCCCGACATGCGCGACGCCTCATCGAGATGCTCTTTATCGAATATCACTTTAAAGATGCCTATTCCAATGAACTCATGAGGCACCTCGCCGTCAGCCTATTCCTTGTTCTCATTCGAGGACTGTACCGACGCTCCGCAACTGATAACCAGGCGATCATGTCGGACGAACGCATCGTGTCGATTCTGAATCATATTGAGCGAAGCTACGGCGACTGCACACTCGAAAGCATTGCGAGCGATACGGGTTATAGCACCAGCTATCTCAGCAGCTTGATCAAGCAAAAAACCGGCAAAACGTTTTCGCAAATCAAGCTCAACCAGCAGCTCACAGAGGCGGCATATCTTCTCAATAACACCGAGCGCAGCGTGCAGTATGTAGCCCGAAAAGTCGGCATCTCCAACATGTCATTCTTTTACTCAAAATTTAAAGAAGCATTCGGTGAAACGCCAGGTGCGTTCAGGACGCATCGGTCTAATTAAAGGCGTTATTACTCAGACCGATCAGCTTCGCGCGACACGGGAATGCACAATCGAAGCAGCGACCGCATCGCCTCTACCAGCACAAAGCCGGCGATGGCAACCGTGATCACTACGTCGAACGGCGTGTTCACAAACCACAGCAGGCCCATGAGGTACGACCCGGCATTAAAGGCAAAGTGCAGCAGAATCGTGTAGCGGAGCTTTCCGGTCGTCACGAGCACCCAGCCAAAGATGAGGCCGGCGGCACCCGCGTAGCAACCCTGCACCCAATTCATGTGCATAAAACCGAAGATTGCCGCCTGCAGCACAATCGCCGCGGCGATACCCCACGTGCTTGGGGCCGCCCAGGGCACCATGGCACCGTCCTGCGCGCTCGCACGACGCCGGCGCTTCCAAAGTGGACGGCACTGCGGATTAAACGCTCGGAGCGAAAACTCAAAAATAATGCCGCGCACCAGCAGCTCTTCACAAAATGGGGCGCCGAGCACCGTAGTCAGGACGGCGAGATAGCTCGTGTCGCCCATGCCTGTTTCCTCGACAAGCTCGCTGTAATCGGCCGCCGCCTCGGGCAACAGCGACAGCACGGCGTCAGTCACGTAGCCAACGACCACCTGCAGGGCAAGGCCGATCACGATAACGCAGACGATGCGCCTCCATGCTTTGCTTGCTCCCCCGCCAAGCGGGCGCTCGCCCTGCCAGCGCGCCATAAACGAGCGCGGCCACAGATAACGCCACCACAGCAGCGCCATCAAAAACGACGCCGTCTGAGCAGCAGCCTGGAACCATTGGATATCGAGATTGTCGATCGGATAGCCCGTCAGCACCGATACGGCATCGAGAACTGAAAACAGAACCATGCTCAGGGCTATATCGGCAGCGACAACGCCAAAACAGGCAAGCGCCCAAATCATCGCATTGAGCATGCCAACCTCCTCAAAACCGTTCCCTAGTTCTACCACAACTCGGCAGAGAGCTGATCCCATGGGGACGGAGGAAAACGGATCACTTATTGATGAGAATCGGGCGCAGCGCCAAAGGCCCCGCTGGGCGAAATGTCGAACGGAAAGGTGCCGCAGCGATTGAACGCGGCGATAAACATGCGGATGGCGTTGGACGGCGTGGTGCCTACGAGCTGGGTTGCCGCCGCGAAGGCCGCCTTTTCCTCGGGCAAGACCTTCGCGACAACCGGGGTCATGTGTTCTGCCATGGCGCTTCCTTTTTGAAACGACGGTGGTGCGGATAGATGCGGGCCACGCGGCTGGGCGACGGGCTGTGAAGGCAACCCGATTGGCCCGCATCTGGAGTTTGTTTCTACGGCGTTGGTATTACTTGGTATTCCTAAGTATTACCCCGCAGATAGAATACCATACCCGACCCCATGGAGACAGAAGAAAACGAATCATTTTATTGTTGAGTTAGCGCCTGAAATGGCTTTTAGAGCGTGATGATATCCGAGATATCGAGGGCCCGAGCGTCAGCGGCATCGTGCGTGGCAAGCAACAGCATGCGGCCGTCGAGCAAGTCGAGCACGACCTCGGCGCATGCGTCGCGCGCAGCGATGTCTAGACCGGTAAAGGGCTCGTCCAGAATCACTGCGCCGCCCGGGCACAGCAGGGCTCGGGCAATCTCGACGCGACGACGCTGCCCACCCGAGAGCTCAGCCACGCGTGCATGCACATCGATCCCCGGTACCAGCAGGCGCAACAGGGCTGCGGCACTCGAGGCATCCACGCGCGCGTCGGCGCACACCAGCACATTATCCAAGGCAGAAGCGTCCTCGACCAGGCGCACATCCTGAAACACCATGGAGCACGGTGCGCACTCCCCCGCCGCCAGCGCAAGCAACGTCGACTTGCCCACGCCCGAAGCGCCCATCACACAGGTGCGTCCACCGGCGGGCACATGAAGCACCAGCCCGTCGAGCGCCGGCGCCCAAGGCGCGCGATCGCCCACGGCAAGCGCAAGCTCCGCTGCAGCACCATCGCTCGCAGCCCCTGTACGCCCGCGCAGTCCATGCCCATGCGCCCGCACGGCAGTTCGCCACGCCACGGGCCCCGAAGCCCGCAGCAACCACACCAGCACGCGCTCGCATGCCCACGATGCCGCCACGACCAGCACGGTCCACGCCAGCAGGTCAGCCGTCTCGATGAGCAGCTTCGCCTGATAGATGCGCTCGCCCACGGTGCCCGTCGCCATGCCGATGAGCTCCGCCGCCACGCCGGCCTTCCAGCTCATGCCGATCACGGCACGCGCGCACGAAAGCACAAACGGCAGGACCTCGCGCCAGGTATGGGCGCAAAACAGACGCCAACCCCGCACGCCATGCAGATGAAACATCTGCTCCAGCGACTGATCAACCTGCGTCAAACCCTCGACCAGCGAAAAATACACGCCCGGCAGCGCCATCAAAAAGACCGCGGCGATGCTCACGCGCGCCGACCCCAACCAAATGAGCAGCAGGACCACCACGCAGGCAACCGGTGTCGCCTTAACAAACGAAAGCGCAGGCGCCACCAAGCGGGCAAACGTCAGCGACCGCACCGAGGCTCCCGCCATCACGACGCCGCACACCGCGGCAAGCGCCAGCCCGCCCAAGATACGCGCACCCGAGCCTGCCAGAATCGCCCATGTGCCGGCATCGCATACCAGTCGTAGCAACGCCACCACGACAGCGCCCGGCCCCGGCAAAATCAACGGCTGCGCCACGAGACCCGCCACCAGCACCCACACGGCAAGCCAAAAGGCGGCAACGGCACCTGCTGCCGCCACCGCCTTCATACGCTCTGCCATTTGTCGAGCAAACGCACGCACGGGCTACTCCATGTAGTAGAAATCGTCAGCCGGGAGCTTGCCGCCCACGGCGCTCGCGTCCGCATCGGCCAGCACCTGCAGGTACCCACCGAGCGCCGCCTTCATATCCCTCCCCGTCTGGCACACGAGCATGCACCCGGGAATCGCCTTTTCGGCAATCGCGGCGTTATCCACGATACCCGCATCGACCACGGCCTGAGCCCAGTCCGCCGGCACCGCGTTCACGTCCTCAACGCTCGCAGCATGGCAGCTCAGGAATTCCGCCACGGCCTCGGGATGCTCCTCGGCAAAGGCCCGACGCACCACGGTCACGCCCGTCAGCAAACGGGAGCCCGTGTCGCCCGCCAGCTCATCCCACACATCGGTCAGACTCACCGGCGCCGACAGCTTGCCTTCGCTCTTTGCGATGGCAGCGGTCTTGAACGGCTCGGGCAGCACGCCCACGGCAGACGGATCGGCAAGCAGCACCGAGAGCACCTCGGTGGGCTCGCTCTTAAACTCAAGCGCCACCTGGCCGGTCAGGCCCGCGCGCTCCAACAGGTAGTTCATGACGTACTCCGGCGTGGTGCCCTTGCCCGTCATATAGACAGTATGGCCCGCCAGATCGCCAAACGAAGTAACGTCCGCGTTACCCGTCACCACGTTCAGCACGCCCAGCGTGTTGATGTCGATGACCTGCACCGCACCCTCAGTCTTGTTGTAGAGTACGCTCGCCACGTTGGCGGGCACCAGGGCGATATCGATATCGTCCTGAATGACCTTGGGCACAATCTCATCGGCGGCAGTATTGATCGCAAAGTCGAACTCATTGTCCGTCTCGCCATCGGCTGCCCGGTCCATAAACTGCACCAGACCAATCGAGGTCGGCCCCTTGAGCGAGGCGACGCGCACCTCGACCGGCTCTGCAGCAGCACCGGCGCCGTCCGTGGCAGCCGAGCCCGCGGCGGACCCGGCACCGGCAGCCCCGCCGCCACAGCCCGCGAGTGCAAGCGACAGCGCACCCGCGGCAAGCGCCGAGGCAAACCCCCGGCGCGACAGCTCAAAATCAAACGCGCGCATCGCTAGCACGTCCCCTCGTTAGGCATCGTCCATGCGTGATGGTCGGTATGCAGCAGATCCTCAGCCAGCGACGAGAGCGGCTCGCCCAAGAACTCGCGGTAGCACGCCTGGACATCGGGATTCTCGTGCGAGAAACGAATGTCCGCAGCGGCATCCAGGCCCCAGAGCACCTGGCCACGCTCGGCTGCCAGCTCGCAGCCGTCGTGGATGGGCTGACCGCCGCCACCGACGCAGCCGCCCGGGCACGCCATAACCTCAACGAAGTCATAGCTCACGCGGCCGTCGCGAATCGCGTCGAGCAGACGGGCAGCGTTGCCCAGCCCGTGTGCCACGGCGACGCGCACCTTGGTGCCATCGATATCGGCCACGGCCTCCTTCCAGCCGTCCAGGCCGCGCACATCGGTAAAGAAGTCGGCGTCGGGGTTCTTGCCCGTCACCAGGTAATAGGCCGAGCGCACGGCGGCCTCCATCACGCCGCCCGTGGTGCCAAAGATCACACCCGCACCCGTGCCAAAGCCCAGCGGCGTATCGAGCGGCTCCTCAACTAGCGTATCCACGCTCACGTGGCTCGCGCGGACCATGCGCACCATCTCGCGCACCGTCAGCGCAACGTCCACATCGGGCGTGCCGCCCTCGCCCACCATGCTCGGCAGCGCGCACTCGGCCTTCTTGGCCGTGCACGGCATCACGGACACCACAAACAGGCGCTCGGGCTCCACGCCCAGCACCTTGGCGTAGTAGGTCTTGGCGATGGCGCCGAACATCTGCTGCGGCGACTTGGACGTGGACAGGCTGTCGACAAACTCGGGGTAACGCGCCTTCACAAAGCGTACCCAGCCCGGGCAGCAGCTCGTGAACATGGGCCAGCTGCGGCTGTCGCCCTCGCCCTTGGCGGCCTCGCCCAGGCGCTTGAGCAGCTCGGAGCCCTCTTCCATAATGGTGAGGTCGGCCGAGAAATCGGTATCGAACACGTACTCAAAGCCAACGCGGCGCAGCGCGCAAGCCAAGCGCTCAACGGTAGCCTCCTCGCGAGATATGCCGAGCTCCTCGCCCCAGGCGCTGCGCACGGCCGGCGCAATCTGCACCAGCACGATCTTGTCGGGATCGGCGAGAGCATCGAACACGGTCTCGGTATCGTCGCGCTCGCGCAGTGCGCCCGTCGGGCAATGCGTTATGCACTGGCCGCACGCGACGCATTCGGTCTTGCCGATCGGCGCGCGCCCGCGGGTACCCACGGCGGTATGCGTGGCGCGGTTGGTCAGGTCCCAAATCCCTAGCCCCTGCACGCTCTCGCACACCTTGATACAGCGCATGCATTTAATGCACTTGTCGTTTTCGCGGATGATGGGAAAATCGAAATCCCAGCCCTCGCCCGCCAAATGCCTTTGATACGGCAGATAAAAAATACCCAGGTCGTTGGCGATGGTCTGTAGGTTGCAGTTGCCGCTGCGCACGCAGCTCGTGCACTGCGAATCGTGCTGGGACAGCAGCAGCTGCACGTTGGTGCGGCGAGCCTCGCGGGCCTTGGGGCTGTTGGTGTGCACCACCATGCCGTCGAGCACGTAGTTGTTGCAGGCGGCGACCAGCTGATCGCAGCCCTCGACCTCGACCACGCACACGCGGCAGCCGCCGATCTCGTTCAGATCGCGCAGATAGCACAGGGTGGGAATCTGGATGCCGACGGACTTGGCCGCATCCAGGATCGTGGTGTGCTCGGGCACCACGACTTCGCAGTTATCGATAATGAGCCTGACCATGTTGTGCGCTCCGTTTTCGCTGTTGTCGCCGACGGTGGTTTTGTTGAGCTCTACCATTCCAGGTTCCTCCCTCCGCGGAACGCGCCAAAGCCAAAGTGGTCGCAACGCAGGCAGCGGCTTGCCTCCTGGCGCGCCTCCTCCTCGGTAAGGCCCTGCTCGACCAGATTCCAATCGTGAATACGCTCGCCGGCCTCGCGCTCGCCCAGCTCGCAGCGGCCGCACTCGTGCTTGCCCTTAAACTGAACGGTCGGCAGCTCCACGTCGAGCTTGATCTTGTGGTCGAAGCCCAGATAGCGGTCGATGTTTGCCGAAGCCACGCGGCCGGCGTTGATGGCACGGATGACGGTGGCGGGGCCGGTCTGGCAGTCGCCGCCGCTAAAGAGGCCATCGAAGTTGGGCACGGCACCGTCCGAGTCGGTGACCACGCAACCCCACTTGCAGGCGATGCCCATGTCCTCAAACGGCTTGGAATCGATGTCCTGGCCAATGGCGACAAACACGCGCTCGCAGGGGATGACGCGCTCGGGCGTAGCGGCGGCACGCGGAGCCGGACGACCGCGGCGGGGCTCGCCGATAATCTGCGGTTGCACGCGCAGGCCGCTCACGCGACCATCTTCGCCCGTCTCGATGGCGAGCGGCGCCGTGAGCTCCAGAACCTCGCAACCCTCGGCCTGGGCGCCGGCAATCTCGGCGTCCTGGGCCGTCATATCGCAGATGCGACGGCGGTAGACGATGCTCACCTTTTCGGCACCGCAGCGCACGGCAGAGCGCGCCACGTCCATGGCCACGTTGCCGCCGCCGATGACGCACACGCGCTGGCCGCTCAGGTCGGGCAGCTCGTCGTCTCCGATGGCGCGCAGCATCTTGACGGCCGACTCCACGCCGGGCGCCTCTTCACCCGGAAGGCCGAGCTTCTTGTCGCTATGGGCACCGATGGCCAGGTAGACGGCATCGAACTCGTCGCGCAGGCGAGCGAGCTCCTCGCCGTTCACGGAGTGATCGAGCTCAACGTCGATGCCGGCGCTCAAGATCCAGTCGATCTCGGCCTGCAGGCGCTCGCGCGGCAGACGATAGCTGGGGATGCCGTAGCGCAGCATGCCGCCCAAGTGGTGGCGCTGCTCAAAAATGGTCACCTTGTGGCCCATCACGGCCAGGTAGTAGGCACAGGAAAGGCCAGCCGGGCCGCCGCCGATCACGGAGACGCGCTTACCGGTGTTGTCCACTACATGCGGCTTGTGGTCGTTGAGGTCACTGTGCTCAACGGCAAAACGCTTGAGGGCGAGGATGTTCATGGGGTCGTCGACCATGCCACGGCGGCAATGCATCTCGCAGGGATGCTCGCACACCAGGCCGCAAACGAGCGGCAGCGGGTTATTCTTGCGGATGACCTTGACGGCATCGGCATAGCGGCCGGCCTCGACGAGCGAAATGTAACCGGGAATGTCGACATGCGCCGGACAGCCCGAGACGCACGGGACGCGGGCCTCGCGGTCAAAGCCACAGGAGTGCTCGCGGATGTGGTGCTCAAAATCGTCACGGAAACCGCGGATAGCCGTAAGCGCCATGGCGCCGGCCTCGTAACCGATGGCGCAATCGCTCGAAAGATAGATGGTGCGGGCCGTGCGCTCAATCAAGTTGAGCGTGGACTCGTCGGCGCGGCCCTCGAGCACATCGGCGAGCAGGTCGCTCAGCGCGCTCAGGCCCACGCGGCAGGGCGTGCACTTGCCGCAGCTCTGGGTGGAGCACAGGTTGACGAGCGCCGCCGTAAACTCGACGGGGCACGGGGCGAGTGAACTCACCGCCAGACGACGTCCGAGTGCATCGTGCAGGTCGTCCATGACGGCCTGAGCGTGGCTGCGTTCCATTACGTGCAGTCGAGCCATAAGATCCCCTCTCACATGGCAGCCCGGAGGCGAGGCCGGGCGAAATTGCTACACGCACAACACTGACCTAAAAAGTTGTTAGGTCTCCACGCAGTTCGGCAGGCGGTATGAAATGTCACCATCAGCGGTGAAAATGAACATTATCGCAGATAAATGCCATATTTGATAAAACGCGTTACCAAATTGCAATATTCAATGTGAAAAAGAGCGCCTTACTATTTTTCCTTTTTGATCCGTTTTCCTCCGTCCCCTTCGGATCACATGATCCCTTGGGAACGGAGGAAAACGGATCGTTTTTGGTGCAAAAGGGCCAGGTTTGTTTGCACCAATCTCACTTGCGCTAGATGAAGAGCTCGCATCCCTTCCGCGCGACGCAAACCTTGCTCAGCATCTGGGAAACAGCGGATAGTTTGTTGGAATCAAGCTTGCGAGCACCTCGCGGACATACGGCGATGCAGCGCATGCAGGAGATGCACGCCTCGCCAGCTGCTCGTTTGGAGTCACCCTTGTCGATAGCACAAACGGGGCACGCCGCGGCGCATGCACCGCAGGAGACGCAATCCTCTGTTGCCTCGGGCGCCATGCGGTGACCTCCAGCTTGTTTATAAGGACGATTGCCGGGGATAGAGGGCTCGGACGCATCCTCAGCCAACAGCTTTTGCTGAATTTGCTGAGCAAACTCAGCAAGCTGCGCCGCATCCTGCGCATCCGGACGACCGGCAGCAAACTGTCGCGCAATGGAATGTTCTGCAATGGCCGCAACTGCCGCGATCACCCGGAATCCCGCATGCTTCGCAACGTCCTCCAGCTCTACGAGCGTGTCCTCAAACGCGCGGTTTCCGTAGACGCACACCAGAACGGCCCGCGCTCCGTTGCCGTGAACCATGCCCAACCGGTCAGCCACCACAGCCGGGATTCTACCGGCATACGCCGGCACAGAGATTACGGCCACGTCGTCCTCAGTCATCGAGACAGCGCTGAAATCTAGCCCGCTATCGGTCAGATCGACGGTAACGGTATTCTTGTCCAGTGCCCCGGCCACAAGGCCAGACACCTTCTGCGTTCCACCCGTCGGACTAAACACAATTTCGAATACGCTCATCGAGGCACCCTCCCCTACGCCTGGCAACGCGTCAAGCCGCTTTCACATCCAGCCAGAGTATACGGCACGTGGGGTCCCCGTTTTGATGCACCAAGCACCCCAATGCACCCACCCTACGCTGTCTGCCTCTTCGTTTTGTATAAATTACGGTACAGATTGTATATATTTACGGGATACCGCCGTGCTCTCCTGAGGTACCCCATCCTGGCCCGTGCAAAAAACGGAGTATTCTGCAACGTGACCGGTAGCGCGCAGAGATGTGGTGTAAGAGGCGGGGCATACCCCGCCTCTTCCCTTT
>URKT01000052.1 GCA_900548495.1 uncultured Collinsella sp.
GATCTACACTCTCTCCGTCGTCGGCAGCGTCAGATGTGTATAAGAGACAGACTCCCAGTCGTGCTTTTGGTCGGTGTTGGGCTTGACGTAGGTGACGATGTTATCCATGTCCAGGCCCTCGATGGAGGGGCCCCACGTCGGATCCGGGAAGCGGTTGAAGATTTCGAGGGACTTTAAGCGCAGGTCGAGCATCCACTGCGGCTCGTCCTTTTTGGCGCTGATCTCGCGCACGATGTCGGGCGTGATGCCGGCGTCGAGGCGCTCGAATCCCTCCTCGCCACAGGTGAAGTCGTAGAGGCTGCGGTCGATGTCCGCGACCTCGGTGCGGTTCTTGGTCATTGCGTCGCCCCTTTACGCCTGCTGCTCGGCAGCGGCAGACTCGGCCTGGGCGCGCTGCTCGGCGGCCTCGCGCTCGAAGGTCTCAAAGCCGTTCTTGTCGATCCAGGGGATGAGCGAGGCGTCGTCCTCGCGCACGATGTGGCCCTTGACCATAACGTGGACGCGGTCGACATCCAGGTGCTCCAGGATGCGCGTGTTGTGCGTGATGATGAGCATGGAGCCGTCGCAGCTCTTGCGGTAGGCGTCCATGCCATGGCTGACGGTGGAAAGGGCGTCGACGTCCAGGCCGGAGTCGGTTTCGTCCAGGATGGCGAGCTTGGGCTGCAACAGCAAAAGCTGGAGCATCTCGACCTTCTTCTTCTCGCCGCCCGAGAAGCCCACGCCCAGCTCGCGGTTGAGATAGGCGGTATCCATGTTGAGCTCGGCCGCGAGCTCCTTCACGCGGCGGCGGAACTCCTTACCCTTCATCTCCAGGCCGGGGCGGCCGGCGATGCTGGCGCGCAAAAAGCTCGACAGCGGCACGCCCGGAATCTCGACCGGGGCCTGGAAGCTCAGGAACAGGCCGGCGCGCGAGCGCTTGTCGGTGGTGAGCTCGGTGATGTTCTGGCCGTCAAAGACGATACGGCCGTCGTTGACCGTGTAGACGGGGTCGCCCATGACCAGGTGGCCGAGGGTGGACTTGCCGGCGCCGTTGGGACCCATCAACACGTGGGTCTCGCCGGCGGCGACGTTGAGGTTGACGTTGTGGAGGATGGTCTTCTCGTCCACGGAGGCGGTCAGACCATCGATGGAAAGCAGCGGATTTGCGCTCATGCTGTCCCTCTCTGTATATGGTGTACTCATAGGTGTACTAAACCCTAGGAATCTTCTCGGAATAAAGTTACTATGGGTTCGGCGTTAGTCAAGGGAAAACCCGACTAATCCACTCGACTTTTCAAATTCTGGGACAAAATAACCTGTTGTGTTTGTCCCAATTACTTAAGATTTGGGACAAACAAACCTGGTCATGTTGTTCCAGATGCGATGGGAGGGTAGGTATGCTCATTTCTTCCAAGGGCCGCTATGCCCTCCGGCTGATGATTTATATCGCGGCTTTGGGCGACGCCGAGGGCAAGATTGCCTTGCGTGAGGTTGCAGACCGCGAGCATATCTCGCAAAAGTATCTGGAGCAGCTGGTTCGTCCGCTTATGAAGGCGGGCCTGCTTAAGAGCGTGCGCGGCAAGGGCGGCGGCTACATGATGGCCAAGGACCCGGCCGAGGTGCGTGCTGGCGACATTCTGCGCGCCGTCGAGGGCAGCACGGCTCCGGTGGCGTGCGACGGCATCGACAACAGTTGCGCCCGCAGCGATCTGTGCTCGACCGTCAAGTTCTGGCGCGGTCTGGACGAGGTCATCGAGAACTATGTCGACGGTGTAACGCTGGCTGACTTGGCCGCCGTCCCCGAAATCAACTTCGATATTAAGCTGTAGGGGTGCAAATGGCATCTCTCGACAAGGTGTACAAGCAAATCGAAGTTTTTGCTCGGGAATGTGACGCCGAGAAGGTTGTGCTGTTTGGTTCCCGCGCTCGAGGTGACAATTTGCCTAAGAGCGATATTGACATCGCCGTAGCAGGTTGCCGGGATTTCGGCCGTTTCTCATATTTGATCGAGGAGCGTCTTGATACTCTTTTGGATGTAGATGTCGTCAATCTCGACGAGTCCTTATCGCAGCAATTGCTCGATGAAATTGCCAGGGATGGTGTGATTCTGTATGAAAAAATATGAGAACTTTGCCAGCGCCTTGGTGAATCTTGAGGATGCGCCCAATCAGGATCTCAACAATGATTTTGTTCAGAGTGGATTGATTAATAAGTTCAATCTTCAATTTGAACTGAGCTGGAAGCTCCTTAAGCGTCTGCTCGAGTATGAGGGCGCCACGCTTGCCGCGTCGGGGTCTCCTCGTGCCATCTTGAAGGAGTCCTACCGATTCTACGACTTTATTGATGAGGTGGCCTGGCTAGATATGCTCAGAGATCGCAATACGAACGTCCATATCTATGACAACAAGCTCGCTCAAGATTTGATTCAGCGCATCTTGAACGTCTATATCCCTGCTTTCTGCCAGTTGAGGGACGGGTTGATGGAGCGTTACGGCGAGCTTCTGTTGGCGCCCGACGACCAGTTTGTTTAATTCCTTAAGATTTCGCGGAGGGTTGTTGCCGTTTACCGAGGGGTTGTTGTGTAACAACGGGCGAGCTGCAATACTTATTTTTATCTTTGCAAACTGAACTTTAACTACACCAATGCAGGGAGGATTTTATGCAGCCCAAGCATTCCGCGATTGTCGCGGGCCTGACGCTGGCGCTTTCGTTTGGCGCCGTTTCCGCGCCGGCACCCGCCGCCGCCGAGGAGCCCACGCCGGGCGTTGCCTCGGATGCCACCGATATCGACAAAGGTCTCTACACCCAGCAGTCCTTCTCGGGCGTGCTGAGGTCGGTCCAGGGCGTTTCGTTTGTCAACGTGACTCCCGAGATGAAGTACTTTACCAAGTACGAGAGCCATGGCAACTATAACCAGGGCTTTTCGTATGGTGACGGCTACAACGCGCTGGGCTATTACCAGTTCGACCGTCGTTGGTCGCTCATTCCGTTTATGAAGCAGGTCTACAACTACAGCCCCGAAAAATACAGCATGCTCAAGGATGCGATTGATCGCGGCAGCGAGATTTCCAACACGAGCAATGCCATGTGCGAGAACGGCCAGCTCACCGAGTTGGGCCATATCGCTCAGGATGCCTTCCAAGGTGCGTATAACACCGATCCTGTTGAGTTCTCAGCACTTCAAGATGCCTATGCGTACAACTCGTACTATGCGGTGACCGAGGCGTGGCTCAAGAGCGGCCTTGGTGTTGATATTTCGGGCCGCGCCGATTGCGTCAAGGGCATGGTGTGGAGCATTACCAACATGTGCGGCACTGGTGGCTGCAGGGACTTTTTCCGCTGGGCGAATCTTTCCAACGATATGTCCGACCGCGAGTTTGTGACGGCGCTTTCCAACAGCGTGGTCAATAACGTGGCGACCAAGTATGCAAGCCAGCCCCAGTATCATGAGGGCTGGAAGAATCGTTATAAGAATGAGCTGAAGGACTGCTTGGTTTATATCGCTGAGGACGAGGCTGCCGCTGCGACGCCTGTGCAGCCCGAGCCTACGCCGGCGCCCTCGCCGACACCTGATTCGAATGACGGCTCGAGTGACGATGTCAACGATGACAGGATGGATGCGCCCTCGACCGATGCTGACGGTAATGGCTCTGCTGGTGGCGCTACCAACGACGGCTCTACTTCGAACGGCTCTGCTGCGGGCGATTCGTCTTCAAGCTCTGCCGGCAATACGGACAGCGACGTTTCTGGTTCGACCGG
The DNA here is from genome assembly GCA_900548495.1 of uncultured Collinsella sp. Taxonomy (GTDB): domain Bacteria; phylum Actinomycetota; class Coriobacteriia; order Coriobacteriales; family Coriobacteriaceae; genus Collinsella. The sequence goes on from URKT01000052.1 coordinate 3,739, forward strand.
CGCTGGCACCTCTAATTCATCCACCGGCGCGAGCGATTCGTCCGTTGACACCGGCTCTAACAACGACTCCGGCTCTGACGCAACCCCTGATTCCGATGCTTCCAAGGACGACTTGAATAAGGCGCCGGACGCTCCCGTTGCTTCCCCGGACAAGAAGCCTTCTTTCTCCGTGCAGCTTGGTTCTACGCTGGGCTCTTCGCTGATGGCTGGCGTCAATAACGGCTCGACCCAGAACAAGGACAACTCTGATCAGGTTTCCACGGAAAAGACCGAGGCCGCAAAGGGCGACCCCAAGGACAAGGCTTCCGAGAAGACCGAATCTGATAAGGGTTCTAGCTCTGAGGAGAAGGACGACAAGTCCACTCAGAAGAAGGACGAGGGTAAGAAGTCTGAATCTGAGGGGAAGGACAAAAACAAGGACAAGACCGAGGACGGAAAGCGGCAGGGCGAGGACAGCAGTAAGGGCAACACCGACAAACAGAACCAGGAGCAAAATGACTCCAAGACGGTGACCACTACAACCACCACTACAACGACTAAGACTTCGGGCGGTAATATGCCCAAGACGGGCGACCTTATCGTTATGGCGAGCCTTGCCAGCGCGAGCTTGGCCACACTGGGCGCTACGTCTATCGTAAGTGGTAAGCATAAGCTCGATCAGCAGAAGAAGGCTTCTGGGGAGGGCGGCTCGGAGGAGTAGCCTCTTGGTTGCTAGATAACTAAAGAGTTGGGACGGGGTCCGGTGCGAATGCGTCGGGCCCCGTTTTGTTGTGCAACGATTAGTTGTGCCCCCTCACACCTCTTGTTGCTACCGTTGCCCGATATGTTTGCGCGGCGTCATCGGTGCATGCGATGCGGTCATTACAATTGGCATCGTGCTGCGATTTAGGGGGAACGTTTTGGTGTCTGAACAGGCAAATGTTGATTGTGCTGCTGGCTTTGGCGTGCGCTTGATCGGCTGTGCCGACGATGCGGTTTTGCCCATTGGCATGCACGACTATGCGGAGGCCCTTGGTTGCTGCATGCTGGTTGACAAGACCATGTTTATTGCTGATGTGTTGGACTGCGACGCGTCCGTTGTGGTGTGCTGTCGACCCGAGGGTTTTGGCAAGAGCATGAACTTGTCGATGCTCAAGGCTTTTCTGGAGTGTCCCGCGGTCGGCCGCGCTGGTCAGAGTTTGTTTGCCGATGCTCAGATTTGGGATGCGGACGGCGGGCGTTATCGGGACGAGTACGCTTGCTATCCGGTGATATCGCTGGATTTTTCTGGCGCTGCGAGGCGTGGCGCCGCTATTGCCGACGTCGTGCGCGATGCTCTTTCGGGCGAGTGCGTCCGCCTGCTGGCGCTTTTGGAGGCTCCGGATTTAGCTCGAGACAAGGTGCGTCACATCGAACGTGTTGCGCGTGGCGCGGCGAGCGAGGACGAGGTCGCCTCGGTGCTTGGCGTGCTCATTGAGCTGCTGGAGATGGCCTGCGATGAGCAGGTTGTATTGCTCGTTGATGGGTACGATGCGGCATGGTTGGGCCGTGCAAGCGCGAGGGGCGCTTCCGGTGCTGATCCGGCAGGGCTATTCGATCGCGTGCTGTTCGACGCCATTGCCGCTGCGCGCGATTCGTTGCGGCTGACGTGTCTGATGGGGGAGTGTCCCGGCCCTGCCGAAGTGGCGCTTTCTTCGCGCGGCTGCTCGTATTGTCTGACGACGCCGCTGTCGGCGTGGTGTGACCGATGTTTCGGTTTTTCGGATGCCGAGGTCGAGGCTCTATTGAATCATGCTGGGCGCGAGGAATACCTGGATGATGCGCGTGAATGGCTCGAGGGGTATCGGTTTGGCAGGGCCTATTGCTCGAGTCCAGAGCGTGTGATCGGTTTTCTGGGCCGAGGCTGCACGGCTCCTGTGCGTGCCGATCTGTATGGATATGCCGATTGCCTGAGTAGGGTAGTTGCCGGGTGGAATCTCGGCCGCCTTTCGGTCTTGTTTGATTTGCTCGAGGCCCATGGGTGCGCTGAGGTCCCGCTTTGTTTGGGCACTGCAGAGCCAGATGTCTCGCCTGACGATGGCATGTGGACAGCGCTGTATCTGTCCGGTTTTCTCACGACGGATATGACTGAGGAGCCAGAGCATGGCGATCGCCTCCGTGCTTTGCGATTGCCCAATAACGAGCTTCGTCAGGCCTTGCGTCTAGTGATTATTGAGTGGTTTGAGTGTGCCGCAGAAGACATTCGAGACGTCGATGCGTTTCGCGACGGGCTGTGCCATGGGAACGAGGATACCGTGAGGCGGGCGCTAAGCCGCATCTTGGGAGATGCGGGAATCGGTGCGACCGACCCAGATACGCCGCTGCCATATCATCTGCTCTTGCAGGGGCTCTGCTTTGGCTTGCCGGGCTATGCCAATCCTGCCTCGAGGCGAAAGTGTGGCGCGGATCGCTGGGACATCCAGGTTTTTCCCACGGGCGCCGTGTTCGACATAGCCGATACGATCGGTATGCTCGATGAACGTCCGCTGATAACGATCAACATGATGTATGACCCCGGTGTGGATGCGCTGGGCCTGGAATTGCTGGCCGTGCAGGCGCTGCTCGACATAGAGCGCGACGGCATCGACGAAATCCGTGTGCCACGCCCCGCCATTGGACGCATGCGCTGGGGGTTTGGGTTTGATGGGCAGCATGTGGCTACGGTGTGCCAGCGGCTTTAAGCGCCGAGGTGTTTCCAGCTTCCGTTACTCGGTGTCCTTCATGGGCGGCATGGGCTTCCAGTTGGGATCCTTGATGATCTTGCGGGCGTCTTTCATGCCTCGGCGCAGCGCCGGAATACCGGTCTTAAAGCACTTATCGACCGCAGCCAGGCGAATGAATTCCTTGCAGAAGGTCGCGGCGTTGCCCAGACGGAACAGCATAGGGTGGTAGTCGCCGTAGATCTGCATGTAGCGTGCCAGATAACCGCGGTTGCGCATGATGTAGTAGCGGTTGGTGTCGCTCGTGGAGTTGAGCTGGCGTTTGCCGGCGATGTCCCAGTTAGAGACGGCGCGGGCGCGCTTGAGCACCACGTCGGCAACAACGGCGGCGGGGAAGTGCTGGCTGGCCACGTAGCCATAGCAGGCATCGTCGCCGTAGATGAAGAATCGCGCATCGGGCAGGCCGATCTTGTCGACCACGCGGCGCGAGAACATGCCGCCCTCAAAGCACAGCTGGTTCATGGCGCGATAACCCTCTGGACCCAAGTCCCACTTGGCGATAGGGTTAGGGATGCCGAGCGAGAGGATGAGCTGGTACTGCCAAAAGAAAGCGCCGCCGTCAAAGTCCAGGCGCGAACCCTGGATGACATCGTAGCGGTCGGTCCACTTGGCAAGACGCTCGATGCCTTCGGGGATGACGAGCACGTCGTCGTCCATCACCCAGAACCACTGGGCGCCCAGGTCGTAGGCGCATTTAGTGCCGGCGGAGAAGCCGCCCGCACCGCCGCCGTTTTCGAGCTGCGGGGCGTAGATGACACGGTCGGTGCTGCCCTGCGCGTCGGGCTGCTCGGTGTCGATGCCCCACAGGTTGGCCAGGCGCTCGTTGAATGCGGTGCACATGGTCTCGGTCTCGCGCGAATTCTCGTTATCGACAATCACGATGCGCCAGGGCGTTGCCGTGAGCTCGGTCATGGAGTCGAACAAGTTGGCCAGGAGTTCCTGGCGTTTGTACGTAACGACGACGATGGCGAGCTTATCGATGGGAGCGGGAAGGGTTGAAGGCATGAACGAGAATATCCTTTCGCGTGGGCGGTAAATCGGCCCTGCGGAATAAACAACGTGTCCCATGGGACACGACTATTGTAAGCGTAGCTGGGCGCCCGCGGCTAATGTTCCGCTAATCACCAAGAACGTTTGCTACAAGCCTGGTTGACGTGTGTGCGTGGCGAGATTGCAAGCGCGCATTGTGGTATTACATAGGTGCCGATTCTTGTGGACGAAATCTTTCTGTTTGGATGACCTGTGAATAAAACTCGTTTAGCCTCCCTTGCCGATAGCCTTTCCGTCAAGGTCATGTTGCTGTTTTTGGTTTTTCAGGTCGTATTTGTCCTGAGCAATACCGCGGCGAATTGCCTGCCGAGGCCCGTTATCGAGTCGCATGCGCAGGGTTCGGAGTCCTCGGCCCTGTTGTCCGACATGTATGTCTACGACCACCGTGTTGCAGCTGGTCCTGTTTGCTTTGACAACAATCGCTTTATCATTGAAGTCGCACAGCAAAAGGACCAAGGTTCTCCGTTTAAGACGATGGCTGTTGCCGAGATTGATGACGTTACGAAAGCCGGCGGGATTACGCACCAGCAGTACTACCGGTATTGGCACGGTTGGCAGCTACTTACGAATGTCTGCCTGTTTATTGGCGGTATCGATGTGGTCGTGGTGCCTGCGGCTGCTCTGGCGATTGTCGGCTCCGTTTGCGCTTACGTTGCCTTGCGGAAGCGGTTTTCAAAGCCAGTGACGTTGGGTTTCCTTGCAATCCTGTTGTTCTCGACCAATCTGTTTTTCAATTTTATCGGTGATCTGCTGCTGTGCATCTCGTTCTTTGTGGCGCTCATCATAATGTCTTGCATGAGCCTTCGTTTGGACTCGGCCCCGAACGCACGGGTTTTCACAAGCCGCCTTGTCCTTTGGTCGATAGCGACGGGCGCCGTGTTTTCGTTTCTTGACTTTTTAACGATTCCTGCCGCAGTTGTCGCCCTGCATTGCTTTTTCGCCTTCATTGCGCTTCCCAAGGGTGAGCGCCCCAAGCGCTGCGTCGTCACGATGTTGCAGGCGCTCTTTGGGTTTGGGCTTTCGTTTGTGTTTACCTGGGCGATGAAATGGGCTGTCGCGGCATTTGTGCTGGGCTGGGACGAGGTCTTTTCGAACGTTCTGGGCGAGATGGGTCTTTGGTCTGCGCATGGGACTTCGTCACTGTTGCCCCAAGCTGACTGGCCTCAGATTTTGAAGGAGTTTTATTGCATGAGCCCGCAGCTGTTCGCCATTTGCTCAACTGCTGGTTATGCGATGATCTCGAACATCGTTTGTCTTGTTTCGTTTGCTGCCGTATTGGCGATTTGGATTGCCGTGCTCGTTTGCTCGATACGGGGCGGAGCGCAAGGTGGTCGTCGTCGCAAGATGTTGATCCAGTCACTGCTCATGGCGCTGCCTCTGGTGGTTGTTCTGGGTTATTTCGTTGTTATGCATGACCATGCGATCGTTCATATTCCGGTATTTGGCTGCAAGAACTGGGCGATTGTCTTTGCGATTCTATTTGCTTCGGGTGTTAGCGCGCTTCGTGGTCTGAGGAGTCAGAAGGCTGCTTAGCTGTTCATGCGATCCTTGATGGCGTCGACCACGGCCCTGCGTACGATATCCACGAGGAGCAGGGCAAGCGCGAGGCAAAGGCTCATAAGGATTCCGAGCAAAATGGCGCCGGCTGGATGGGGCTCTCCCGTTTGGATGCCTGTCGCCATGGTGTAGATTGCTTTGTCAAAGATGGGTCGCCAGGCATTGCAGGTAAACGACTGTACGGCGTAGAAAGCGAGCGTTCCTGCGGCGAGGGACATGATTGTCTTGTCTGCAGCTGGGACTTCGTGGCGCGGCTGATGGAGCGCTGCGGCGGCAACGGATGCGGCGGCCAAGATAAAGGATATGACGGAAGTGGACTTGTAGGAGAGCTTCCAGAGCGCGTCGTACTGGCTATTTGCCGATAGCAGAAGCTCGAGCGCAATGGTGGCGGTAACGAGTCCGATGAGTGCGATCTTGGATTTTTGAGCGCCGGATGCGTTGCCGTGGTGTTCGAGGACAAAGCGCATTTCTCCAGCCGCAATAAACGCGACCAGATAGGTAACAGCGCTCATGAGCTTGCGCCATAAAACGACACCGGCAACTTCGTTTGCCGTCGCCGCGATGTAGCAGTTGATTCCAAATGTTGCGAACACTAGAAGTGCTACGACAAACGGGGCCCTTTTGCTGCCGATCCGCTGCCTTGCCAGCGCAATCATCGGTACGAGCAATACGGAGGCGGCGTAGACCCAGATAAACTCGATGCCCAGCGTTAGCCAGCCAATCTCGTGTAGCGAGATTTCGGGTAGGGGATAGACGTACATTGAAACAAACAGGCACGCGGTGCAATAAAAGAGCGTGGGTAAGACGATTTTCTTTAACCGTGTAAACGATTTATAAATGAGGCCCCGCGCGGACGACCCGTTTTGGAGGGCGTGTACCGCAGAGGGAATAAGGAAGTATCCCGAGATCATAAAAAAGACCTCGTTGGCCCAGCAGCCCAGCAGGTTGATAAAGCCGAGCGCGCCGGAGTAAGGGAAGACAGCGAGCGGCGCATATTCCGGTAGGCCGGTGCAGACGGCTTGGAAGGTCCACTGAAACGTGTGGAATATGGCAATCCCGGCGACCGCGACCAAGCGCAGCGCTTCGATGGAGGTATTTCTGCTTGCTTTTCTGCCCATCAGACTATTTTCCAGCGCGCGCGTTGTATGAACCAAAGTGCGATGTAATCATTTTTAGAGTTTGCTTGGGCCCCTTGTTCCATACGTTATACAAGCCCTCGCCCACGAGGTCCTTGGCGTATGCGCAGTAGCTGATTTTAGGGTTGGCGATGCCCATATACTCGGCATAGAGCTTTTTGGCCGCGGGGGTAACGCGAGGATTGGCAAATACCAGCTCTTGCGGCATGCGTTCGAACATCTTGTGGATCGCCCGCTCGATTTCGGGGTGCCCCTCAATTCCGGTATGCTCGATCATGATGCCCATATAGGTGAAGCCGCGTGTGATTTGCAGTGTCCAAACGGCGGGATCGGTGACGTTGAGCCGTTCAAGGATATCGACCATGTCGTTCCAGCGATTAAACGGCATCAGGGGATCACGCTTGGCCAGAGCGGCTGCCTTTTCGGGTGTTTCCTCACGGTAGCAGTAATACGGCTTGGGCCAGTAAGCGATCGCCTTTGCCTGGCAGAGCGTTTCGACAAGGAATGGATTGTCGGCCCAGCCAGCACCGGGGATTTCCTTAAACCAGATATTGTTTTGCATCAGGAAGTCGCGACGATAGATTGCCGACCAAATGGACGGGTGATGGGCCAGCAGGTGTGGAGCGTCGTGAATGGTGAACGGTTGCCGAGGTGGTTTAATGCGGCCGCGATATGCGCAATGTAGTTTGACCTCTTGGGGGGTATCGGGGTTGCGAATGATCCAATACGGGGTCTCAATAATATCGAGCTTGTTCGGATTGCCAAATTCGCGCTTGGCAAAGGCAAGCGTGTCGGAGTACATTCCGGGCTCGATCCAGTCATCGGGCTCGAGGATGGCAATCCAGTCGCCCTTTGCCTCGCGAATGCCCAGATTGCAGGTTGCGCCGTAACCCTGGTTTGCCTTATCGATCACTCGAACGCGTGAGTCGCGCGCAGCGAAATCTTGCATAATGGCGAGCGAGTTGTCGGTGGATCCGTCGTTGATGGCGAGGATTTCCAGCTCAATTTTGCTTTCGCTTAACAGGCTGCCTATAGCTTGAGAAAGATACGGCTCGGCATTGTAAGTAGGCACGATTACGGTCAGCATTCAAACACTTTCTCTAGGCGATTTGGAAGAATTATACCTAATTGCGAATGCAACGGTTTTCGTTGCGTTTGGGTGAAAGCAACGGTTTTGGTTTCCCTTGGTCAGTCGCGGAGTATCGCATAAAACAGGATCAAAAGTACTATCGATTTCTTAGTATTAGCGTCTTTACTTCTTTTGGCTTATGGCCTAAAGGACTGTGTGGGTTACATATGTCAAAATCAATCGAGCGGATTCGAGCTGTTGTAAACTGGGAATTGTCGCCGAGTTTTTAGTCAGTTCTTCTCGATGCGAATTGATTTATAAATCCGAGATTTTATTTGTGATAGCTGCGATGGCATGTAGGCGACATTAATCGTAGACTTTGATTGAATTTTGATGGCTGTCTTGTGGGGTTCGCTATTTACTAAATGGACGGTGAAGTGTTGGCTAGGTCAGAGAAAAGAAAGCAAAGGATTCAGATAGAAATTTCACTAGTATTCGAGAGTCCAATTAAGCTTAACAGCGCAATCCAGTTCAAAAAGACCATTTCAAAGGACTATCTTGACAGTGTCACAATTAACAAGAATGCTGTTGTGATTTCGTTTGAACGCGCTTGGGGCTATCCTAAGGCAAAGTATCTCTGTAAAACTAGGGTTGACTATCTGAGATGGCTGCTTCTCTCTTTGGCTTGTATAGACGGAATGGAACAACCGCCTTGCATTGCTGCCGTGTCGTGCTTGCTTGATAGGAAAGGGACTATAGAACTTGAGGTTCCGCACGAACTTAACAATGCCCTCTCTACATTTAACGGAACTAGGTATCCAGATGGCGTTGTAAGACGCAGTCTTCGAGGTGATGCGATTGCAAAGTCTCTACACATAGCAATTAGTTACTCATGGGCTGCATCAGGAGCCGGTTATCCGGAAGAAAGGCTTAAGCTTCTTTGGGGTGCCTTCAATGCCCTTTATCGTGGTTATGCCGAGGCGACTGGTTCCAACACGAAGAATGATGCTCTAATGTTGAATAGAGTTAATCAGCTCTTTGTTGAACATGATGTATTAATTCATTCATTAATTAAGTTTGATCAAATATTTAATCATAGGGGCTACGAGGACTTCGTTAGCTGGAAATTGTTAACTGGCACACGTTCAAGGTCATTGCATATTGCGAATAATGATAAAAAGTATGTAGATCCTGAAAAAATTAAGAGATTGGGATATATCGATAAGGAGTCTCTTACTTACATGCGTGATAGAGGTTGCGCCGATTACCAAAGTAAGAGTCTCTTTAAAACCAAGATAAATGAACTACTGCCTGACGCCAAAAATGACAGACTTCGTGTTAGAAGAGTCGCTCTATTGGTGTGCCGTTACGCCTATATATTGCGATGTGATGGCGTTCATGCGAATAAGGAGTATCCTATTTTCGATTCTGCTGCCATGTCGAAAAAGCAAGTGTTGGGTGACTTGCTTGAGGCTGTTACCGTTGATTTAGCGACTTGGCTTGCGGCGAATTACTAGGCTATGTATTGTCCCTAAGACGCTAGCGTGATTTAGAAGACCATGGGAGCGCGCTTTCATTCGTCGAGTGGAGTCGCGACGACGACCTCGTCAGCGAACTCGCTTACGTTGTCAGCGAGCATGAACGAGTATCTGTGGAGAGAATCGGGAAGAGAGATTCTCGAAAGGTATTGAGGTTGACCTAAAGCAAGTAGCCATAGTGGCCTATTTCTCTTTATATATACTAGATAGCGTCCGCCTGCAGTTTTGCTGATTGGCGCTACAAATCAAAGCTTTGATGGCATAGGAATGTGCAAGTGGCGCAGCGTTCTAGCCGTCAGTTTCTTTAGCGAGGAATTTATGAAACGGTGGTCTGCTGGAAAAATAGCATTGCATCGAGCGGATGAGCTGCATGTTTAAAATGATATCTGCTGTGACGGTTCTTCTTGTCCTGTTATTTCTGTCGATACGCTTGAAGCATTAATTCAGGCCGTTGGATACCTTTCTTACATTTCCGATGGTCCAGTTTTATATAGAGGTCAGTCGGACTTGTATAGCCCCTATATTCCTAGACCTAGCTTATGCAGGAATTCTGTTTCTTCTGATTCTCGGTTAGAGACAGTTGAGAACTATTTAAGTGTTTCAGGACGTTGGAATTATGACGCTTTCGATATCTCTGCATCTAAGCCAATACTGTCCTCTGAAAAACCGATTACTAACCATTCGGCGATTGCATTTAAATTAGAATCCTATTGTGTGGAGCCTCTTTTGCAGCATTATGGAATCCAAACAAGATGGTTGGATTTAACAGACTCCCTTTGTCATGCCCTGTTCTTTTCTGTTGTTAAAGACGAGCCAATTAATATAGCTGATTTATCCAACGGGGATTCTTCCTTAGATGTTAATCTTTTAAGCGAGCATGTTTTAAATCGCAGAGTCGGCCTTCCGTCAAAATGTGAAGAAAAGAATTATTGCTATCTATACGTTCTTTCTGTTGGCAAAGAAATTTATTCCTCTAGTTCTAAATTACCTAAAGGTATTAGAAGATGTGCCAATGGATGGATTCTAGATGGAAGAAAGACATTCCCCTCAACCTATTTAAGGCCTCATAGTCAGCACTCTTTCATGTTATTTGCGCCTTCGCTTGTTAACGAGGAAGCGATTGATTTATTCAATAGCGATTATGATTCTATCAGTTGTGCCTTGTTCAGAATGAAAACAAATGATGTCTTAGATTGGATTGGGTCCGGAAGGCTTCTTTCTCCCATGGCCGTCTATCCTGTTTTAAATCCGTCTCCGGTTACCTTGGCGATTCTGGCTTTTATCAATGGGTAATGAATAATGAGTCCCAATATTCTTGCTCGGGAACAATTAAAACCCTTGATTTTCAAGAGGTAAAACATTTGATGATTACATGAATTTAATTGGCGAAAACTTGATAAACTATGTTCCGGTATTGGGTCAAAGATGAACGGTAGTTTGAACTCGCTCAGATGGAAGCACATGTTTTGGGCTGGCTGTAGGTCAAGGGTCGATTTCCGATCTTAGCCGAACATGTTGAGCGAATAGGTTGTTCCCGCAGTTAGCCGAACGCCCCCGGGCCCCTCCCGGGGCCCGGGGGCACCGTTTTCCCAGTTGAGAGAATGGTGGGGATGTGTTTCGATGGGTACGGTGGCAATGCACCGCCCGTCGCCTCTTCCCAGACTCAGCCGAACGGTCGGTCCGTCTATTCCGTTTCCTTCTTGGCTGGGACAGCGGGGCATCGCCCCCTCCCGTGCGTGCTCGTGCGATGAGCCCTGGCGTCAGGTTGAGCTCCTCGATGGTGTTGCGTCCACCCACGCTGTAGCGCCACCGCGCCGCCTGTTGAACATCGCCTCTCGAAGGCGTTCGGCATCTCTAGCGGCTGTCCTCCGACGCCCCTCCCGCCCCGGTGGTAACACAGATGTCGCCCGGGAACCCGCAGGCCTACCTCGACTGGTGTTAGCGCCGGAATAATTTAGCCAAATATAGTCGGCCGAGATTGACCAATCCCG
>URKT01000053.1 GCA_900548495.1 uncultured Collinsella sp.
GAGATCTGCGCATGTCTCGTGGGCTCGGAGATGTGTATAAGAGACAGTTGTTGAACTTCGGCCTTTGGCTTAAAGAAAAACGGGGGACGCATTGTGCATCCCCCGTTTTTGTTGCGGTTAGTCTAGGTCAATAAACTTGGTGCTTAGGATCTTGCCGTCTTTGACGAGCATTCTGGCCATGGTGGGGCCTCGGGTGCCTCTGGGGTAGCTGGCGCTACCCGGGTTGAGGACTAAGCAGCGGCCCACTTGGGCTTCTTTGGTTACGTGGGTGTGGCCGTTGATGGCTACGTCTACGGATCCCACCGGAAGGTCTTCGCGGTAGTGGGCTACGGCGAATTTGAGGCCTTCGTAGGTAAAGAGCGCAAGACGGTCTACATCGGGGCCGTAGTCGCGGTAGTAGTCGTTATTACCCAGCACCGCTCGCACGGGGGCGATGGTGCGCAGGTGCTCGTAGTCCATCTCCGACGTAAGGTCACCGGCGTGGATAATCAGATCCGCACCCTTAAGCTCGTCCAAGAGCGCAGGCGAAAGATAGCCGTGGGTGTCCGAGATAATGTCGATACGCTTGGCGCTTGCACTGTTCATGGGATCCCTTCCGCAAAACGATTTGGTGCATTCATGCAAAAAGCCCCACGGCTCCGCAGACGATTTTGGTCTACAGGGCTGCGGGGCCAGTGTACTAGAGGCTCAGGGCCTTTTTGAGTGGCACGACGCGACGGCGCGAAACCGGTACGCGTTCGTCGACGCCCGTAATGCCCAGCTGGATAGCGCCCGAGGGAACCGTCTCGACGTCGGTGACACACGCCAAGTTGACGATATAGCGGCGGTGAACGCGGAAGAAGCCAAAGTCGCAGAGCTTGGCCTCGAACTGTGCCAGCGAGGTCGTGGACAAAAAGCGGTCATCGACCGTATAAATACAGGAGTAATCGTCCTTGGCCATAATAAAGCGAATGTCGTCCACGGGGATGAGGACCTTGCGGCCGCCCTTTTCCACCGGGATGCGCTCGATGGTCACCTTGCTGTCCGTGACAGGCTTGGCGCGTTGCATAACCTTATCGATCGCTCGATCCAGGCGAGCCTCCTCGACCGGCTTCATCAGATAGTCGACGGCATCCACATCAAACGCCTCGACCGCATGATCGCTGTACGCGGTTACGAATACGATCGCCGGCGGATTCTTGAGCTTATGCAGTGCCTCGGCAAGTTGCAGACCCGAAGCGCCAGGCATCGAGATATCGAGGAACACAACATCGACGCGGCTCTCCATAAGCATCTCGATAGCGGAGCGAACGCTCGACGCTTCTGTGATCGTGCCGATCTTGCCCGTCTGCTCGAGCAAGAAGCGAAGTTCCGAACGGGCCGGCGCCTCATCATCCACAATCATCGCACGCAGCATAGGGATAAAACCTTTCGTCAACTAACTACGCCGGGCATCCGTCGCATGACGTTGAGCCCGTAGCCCTTTATTTTACTCTTGAATGTCAAAGATGCTCTCTGACAAATCAAGATGAAGGAGCACTTTGGTGCCCTTGCCCGGCGCCGATTCGACACGCGTATAGGAGTGCGGCCCATAAAAGCGATGGATGCGCTCCGAAATATTGTGCATGGCCACACCGGCGCCGCCACCCTGGGGAGAGCTGGCGTCGGGACGGGCAGAACGCTCGTCAAACAGTCTGGCGGCGGTACCCTCATCCATGCCCACGCCATTATCGGCCACGGCAATCAAGATTGCATCCTCGCCGTCTTGGTGAACGGTCACGTCGATCCTCAGGGCGTCGTCATCGCCCATACCATGACGTACGGCGTTCTCGACAATCGGCTGGATCACGAACGCCGGCACCAGCGTATCTTCCACGTCCTCGGACACATCGAACGTCGCAAGCACGCGGTCCTCGCCAAAGCGGGCCTTCTCAAAGGTAAGGTAGCGCCTGGTCTGTGCGACCTCGCGCGAGACCGGAATAAGCGATCCCGAGTTGTCGAGCGTGGCACGATAGAACGATGAGAACTCACGAAGCAGTTCGCGGGCCCGCAGCGGGTCGGTGCGCGTAAACGATGCAATGGTGTTCAGCGTGTTGAACAGGAAGTGCGGGTTAATCTGCGCCTGCAGCGCACGCACCTCGGCGCGCGCCGTGAGTTCCTTTTGCACCTCGAGCTCGTGGATGGCGAGCTGCGTGGACAAGATCTCGGCAAAGCCCGAGGCAAGCGCGTACTGGGTACGGTCGACGGCGCGCGGGGTCTTGTAGTAGAACTTGAGCGTGCCGACGGTACGATCGCCCACCTTGATGGGGGCGATAATGCCGGCGGGAACTTGGTTGTGCGAGCCGTCCGAGCCCACGACATCCACCATACGGTTGAACGACTGCACGATGCCATGTTCGATAACGTAGCGTGTGGCAAGCGTGTGGATGGGAGAATCTGGCAGTAGTTTTTCCTCAAACTCTCCCGCGCAGGCAAGCACGTTGTCCTCGTCGGTGATGGCCACCGTCATGGCGCGCGTCTCGGGCAAAATGCGCCGGCACACCAAACGCGCCGACTCCTGCGTCAGACCGCCCTTAATGTCCTCGAGCATGGCCGAGGCCACCGAGAGCGTCTCCTCGGTGTACTGGGAGCGCACCGAATCGGGGTTGAGCGTCAAAAAGATAAAGATGCACAGAAAGATGCACAGCAGCGCGCAGGCAATCACCGTGGCGATCGGCTCGATACCGGTCACCAAGGCAAAAATAAAGTACACCAGCACGCAAATGGCGCAGGCAACGGCAATGATACGAAAGATTGATATTGAACTATCGCGCTGGGCGCGGCGGTCGATCATTCGGCCCCCTCCAGGATACTGATCAGTTGTGCGTCACGCCAAAGCCCGTCCATGATCTTGGGCCAAAAGCTCTGGAAACGCAGGTAGCTTGCAGCGTTTTGGCGCGCATAGGCCTTTGCCTCGCCGATACCATGGCGCCAAATGCGCAGGTAGCCCTCATGCTCGCGGGTAAACACGCTGCGGACCATAGCGGTCTTGCGCACGCGGTCGTCGAGCTCGCGCGAAATCCACGGGCCCGGGTAGGGCATGAGTGATGCCGCCGTAACGGGAATGAGCTCCTTTTGATGCGCGGCGAATGTCAACTTGGCCCGTTCGTAGTACCAACGGTATACATCCTGCATAAAGCGCGGTGAGCGCTTTTCAGACTCCGGAGGCAGATGGCGCACGGTCCACTCGTTATCGAACCACACGTCGTAGCCAAACATGCGCATGTTAAAGAGGTAATCCAAGTCCTCGCCGCGGGTGATAAACGGGTCAAAGGCCACACGCGTAAAGGCGCGGGCGTGCAGGGCCATCAGGCCGCCGCACACGTAGTTGGAGCGCGAGATGCGGGTGCCCGAGAGCGCCTTTTTCATCCAACGGTTGAACTCGATGCGCTTGGTCCACCAACGATGGCAGATGCCCGCCTTGTCCGTGGGAGCCAGCGGCGAGCCGTCGCGATCGTAGAAATAACCGCTCTTGACCAAGATCGGCAAGCCCTGACGCGTCTGCTGCCCCAACGCATAGGTCGCGCGCTTCATAAAGTCGGCGTCGATGACAGTCTCATCGTCATCCAAAAAGATAACCGCGTCATGCCCCAGCACAGCGGCACAGGCTAGCCCCATGTTGCGGATGGCACCGTAGCCTCGCAGGCTCACGCATTCGCCCGAACCCTTGGGCGCGATCTGAGCAACCCGGTCTGCGATGCGCGAGGCCTGGGTGTTGGTGACAACGGTGACCTTGAGCGTGGGATGCGCGTCGACAATCTCGTGCACGCGCAGCGACACATCGGCTGTGGCAGAAACGGGACAGACCACCAAAAGGATGATGCGCGGGATGTCACGTACCTGCTCAAGCGAGGCCAGGCAGCGGTCGAGTTCGGGATTGTCGGCGTTGAGTCGCGTCGAATGGTCATAGGTGCCAGGGGCGTTTGCGCAAGCGTCATCGCCCGCCCAATACGTTGGAATCACGACTGTGGCGTTCATGCCTTACCCTCCCTGCAACACAAAAACGGGACGCCGCCAAACACAGGCGACGCCCCGCGACCTAGCTGATTCCATCATACCCACTTGGGCAAATCATTGCTCGCAAGTCGCAATGTTTATTGCGGATAACCCCAAAAGAGTACCGTGGACAGGCACAATAGCCGCTCGCTCCTATGCGGCATGCTCTGCTGCCCGAGTCATGCGGGACAGGCGAACCAGCAGCATAAAGCCAACGATCAGCAGCACGCCAATAGAAAGGACGCCCAGCGACGGGTTGCCGGTCAGCGAGGTAACGACCGACACTAGGAAGGTACCCATGACGCTTGCATAACGACCAAAGATGTCAAAGAAGCCGTAGTACTCGTTGGACTTTTCCTTGGGGATAATGCGACCAAAGTAGCTACGGCTGAGCGCCTGCACGCCGCCCTGGAACAGGCCGACCATAATGGCAAGCACCCAGAACTCAAAGGCGGTCTTTAGGAAGAACGCGGCGAACAGCACAATGCCCATGTAGGCGGCGACCGCCACCAGGATCATGTTGAGCGTGCCCACGCGTCCGGCGAGCTTGCCGTAGATGATGGCGGACGGAAAGGCCACGAACTGCGTAACGAGCAGCGCCAGTACCAGCTGGGTCGAATCGATGCCCAAAGCCGAGCCGTAGCTGGTAGCCATGGAAATGACCGTGTGGACGCCATCGATATAGAAGAAGAACGCAATCATGTAGACCAGCACGGTCTTGTTGTGGGCGATCTCGCGCATGGTGTGTCCGACCTCGGAGAACACACCGCCAACGATGTGGCCGATGGTGTCCTCGGGACCGCGCTCGCGACCATACTTTTGCTTATAGGTGTGAATGAGCGGCAGGGTAAAGATGAGCCACCAGGCACCAGTGATGATAAAAGACAGACGCGTTGCCAGCATGGTGGGGACGCCAAGAGCGGGGCCACCCATGATGAGCGCCAGGCAGATGACGAACGGCACGGTGGAACCGATGTAGCCCCAGGCATAACCCGAGCTGGACACGGCGTCCATGCGCTCGTCGGTGGTAACGTCGGGCAGCATGGCGTCGTAGAACGTCATAGAAGAGTTAAGGCCGATGGTGCACAGCACGTACACGGTCAAAAATGCCATGGCGGACATTGGGATAGCCTGCGCCAGGCAAAGAACCAGGCCCGTGAGGAAAAAGCCCAAGAAGAACTTGATTTTGTTGCCAGCGTAGTCGGCAAGTGCGCCCAGAATGGGCATGAGCATGGCGATGACCAGCGAGGCGATCGTCTGTGCATTGCCCCAGGCGACCACCAGGTCGGCCGAAGAAGCGCCGGTATTGATGGCGTTAAAGTAAATGGGCACCACCGAGGTATTGAGCAGCACGAGGGCCGAATTGCCCACATCATACATAACCCAGTTACGCTCGAGCTTGGTGTATTTCATGGACAGGGACCCTTCGTATTCGCCCGATATGCAGTTAGTTCATCGTACCCCAATTGTCCAGAACCGCCGGTAAGGATTCGGCAAAGGGGCACGCACGGGCCCTATTCCTCGCGGTCGAACTCCTCATCGGCATTGAGCACGCGACCGCTGTAGTTGACGTGACTGGTCACGGCATCCATGTCACCGGTCTCGATAAAACGTGCGACCGTGCACTCGTAATCGCCCAGCGCGCGATCAAAGACCTCGGGGAAACTCTCGTTCGAGACCTCGTCGGTAAAGGGATTCTTCCATGTCAGATGGCCCAGGTTACCGGTGCGCTCGGGCAACTCCGTCGTCACGCGATGAGCAAGGCCGTCGAGCAGCGAGTAATCGTGCACCAAGCCCTCAACCAGCGAGATCGCGCGCGTCTTTGCGGAGCCGGCCGGCTCAATCGCGCGGTAAAGTCGCTGCATATTGGCAACGGCAGCACCGTACTCCCCCGCCGGAATGTCAATGCCGTACACGCGTCCGGCAACATAGCTCATCAGCACGCCGGCCACGCGATTGATGCGATCAGTGGTGACGATCTCGCCCGCCGGCGGGTAATCGTCAACCGTAGCGCCATCGCGTTTAAGCTGCAGCATCAGCACATCCAGGTCGCTCTCGATCACGGCATGGACCTGACTGCTCGAATCCTCAAGCTCTGAATCGGACTCGACAATGCCAAACTGCTGCTCATAGACAAAGGGATGAGCGTTGCGGTCGAGCACGTAATGAGACAGCAGGCCCAGCGCAAAGGCACGACCCAAGCTGGCGTCGCGCGGCAGCAGATGCGACACGCCGTCGCGCAGGCACGCAAACTGACGAGACATGCGCGACCGATGCATGACCTGCGCCAGCAGCGTGCAGTCGGAAACACGCGGTGTCAGAATGTGAAAGAAAAACGGGTCGGGGCCTTGGTTGCCCAAGATAAAGGCAATGCGCTCTTCATCGGACGTGATGACGCCCTGTGGAAGACGGTCGATGCTTTCCTCGCCAAACAGATGATGGGTGATAAGCGCGGGCATAATGATCCTTTCGATTTCATTCGATGCCACCCATTATGCCCACCGCGCGCCCATGCCAAACCTGCGATGGTAAACGACGGCACGCAGACCGTCTACGCAAGCCCCAAGTGTGCTTTAACCTCGGCAGCGCGACGGCGGGACACGGGCACCGTCGAGGTTACGCGATCGAGTCTGAGCTCCATAAGACCCGTGGAACCGATCTCGACATTGTGCACGTCTTCCAAATTGACCAGATAGCTGCGATGAACGCGAATAAAGCCCTCGGAGACCAAGCGACGCTCGAGCGAAGAGATCGACTCATTGATCAGGTACGTTCCCTCGGCGCAGATGGCGTTGCAAAAATCGGCGCGCGCCTCAAAGTAGCAGACGTCTGCGGCGGGAATGAACACCTTTTTGCCCCCGCGGTCCACCGTCAGACGCAAAGGCTGGCGCGGAGCGTGGATAACACGACGGGCACCCAAGGCTGCCTCGATCTTGTCGAGTGCCTTTGACAGGCGTGCGTCCTCGACCGGCTTGACGACATAGTCGACCGCATCGAGGTTATACGCATCGGCGGCAAACTCGGCAAACGCCGTCACAAACACAACCACCGGCGGCGTCTTTAGGTTCTGCAGCGTCTCGGCAAGCTCAATTCCCGAGCGGCCGGGCATCGTGATGTCCAAAAACAACACGTTGGGCTTGTTCGAGAGAATCGACTCCACGGCCTCGGTGACATTGCCCGCCTCGGCAATCTGGCCCACACGCGTATCCTTTTCCAACAGATAGCGTAGCTCAGCCCTAATGGGAGGTTCGTCATCAACCACCAAGATGTTCCAGCCTTCGGACATATGTGCTTCCCCTCTTTTTCTCTCAATCCAACCGCGTGCTACGCCGTCAACGGCGCCGGCTCATGCGGCTCGCCGTTCAGCTCGACGATGACCTGCGTTCCCACGCCCTCCTGGGACTTCACGCGCATGCCGGAATCTTCTCCGTAAAAGAAATGGATGCGCTGAAGCACGTTGAAGAGCGCCAGGCCGCAACCTCGCTTGACGGAGCCGTCGGCGGTAATGCTCTCGGGCTCCTCCAGGCGATGTTGCTCAAACAGATGCGCGCAGACTTCTTCGCTCATACCGATGCCGTCGTCCTCGACGATGATCTCCAAACCGTCATCGGTCTCGAAAGCCCTAACATGAATAGAAAGCGGCTCGGTCTCGCGCTGCGCGTGCTTGATGCAGTTTTCGAGCAACGGCTGCAAGATAAACGGCGGCACCATGCAATCGCGCACCTCAAAGTCGATATCGACCGAGACGCGCAGACGGCCGTCGCCATAACGAGCCTGCATAAGATTGATATAGCGAGTGCCCTGTTCCACCTCGTGCTCGAGCGTTGTGAGGGTATCGGAATCAGAAAGCGTCTGACGGTAGTAGTTGGAGAAGTCGATCAGCAGCGATCGCGCCTTGTCGGGCTCGGTTCGAACGAGCGACACGATGGTGCTGATGGTGTTAAACAGAAAATGAGGATCGACCTGCGATTGCAAGGCGCGCAGCTCCACGCGGGCCGTAAGCTCGTCCTGGCGCTCGAGCTCAAAGCTCGCAAGCTGCGTGGAAATGAGGTCGGCAAAGCCCGAGGCAAGCGCCGTCTGGCGCATATCGATGCTGCTCAGACGGGGATAATACAGCTCGAGCGTGCCCACGCAATGCCCGCGCACGGTAAGCGGTGCGACAATACCGGCGCGCAGGCGCGGAAAGTAGCCACCTGTCTCGGTCGAGGCATCGCGCGAGAACACGCTTTGCTCACCGCTGTTGATCACGTTGAGCGTAGTCCGCAGCACCACCGGGGTGCCCGCGGGGCATTTTGCCGAGTCCTCGCCCCAGCTTGCCAACACCTGCTTGCCGTCGGTAAAGCAGATGGCAGAGGCGATAGTTTCGGACAGGATGATCTTAGAGGCGCCCAGGGCAGCTTCGGGCGTAAGGCCGCGCGACGTGTAGGCGAATATTTTTGAAGCGATGGCGAGCGTGCGGTCGGTTGCGCTCGATGTGAGGTCGTCGGGAACGACAAAGACGTACGAGAAGAAGAAGCACAGCATGACCAAGCCGGCAATGACGACAACGGCCGGAACGGGATTGGGATTATCGGTTAGATCCCAGATGAGCAGCAGGATAAGCAGCGGAACGACAATACCGAGCAAGATGGCTTGAACCACATGCTGAGCGGTACGAAAGACCTTGGTAGAGTTGTAGCTCTTGCCCAGAATCAGCCTATTGAGATCCACCGTCATCTCCTTCTTACCGACGCACCCCATAGCAATGGAGAGGGCCGCAAGCGACCCTCTCCATTGCATTATGCAATCAAATACTGTGTTTTACATCAAGCCATCGATGAACGGTAGCTTAGGCGCTGTACTTGTTTGCCTCGCCGAAGGTGCCGCCCTCGACAATCCAGCCGTCCTTCATGATGACGTCCATGTTGTCGGTGTTGAGCACGTGGATGTCGGCGGCGACGTCACCGTTGACGACCAGCAGGTCGGCGCACTTGCCAGCCTCGATGGAACCGGTCTCGTCCTCGATGTGGCACATCTTGGCACCGTTGAGGGTGGCGCAGGTGATGGTCTCGACCGGAGTGAAGCCGATCTTGTCGACGAACTCGTACATCTCCTCGATGGAGCAAGTGCCGTACGGGGTGACGAAGGAGAAGGAGTCGGAGCCGATCGTCATGACGACGCCGCGCTTCTTGGCCTCGCGCAGGCAGTCGTAGTTGCGCTGCAGCTCCTTCTCGACCAGAGTGCCCTCGTACTTGTCGTGCAGCTCGGGAACGTAGACGGGCGGATAGGTGGCGTACCAGGTGGGCAGGAAGGCGATCGTCGGAGTGAAGAAGGTGCCCTGCTCGGCCATGAGGTCCATGGTGCGCTCATCGATATCGAAGCCGTGAATCAGCTGCTCGCAGCCAAAGCGAACGGAATCGTAGGCAGCGGCGTGGTTGTTGTAGCAGTGGCTCCACACGGGGATGCCGACCATCTTTGCCTCTTCGACCACGGCCTGAATCTCCTCGGAGCAGTAGTGCTGGTCGCGGCCGGAGTCCCAGCGCCAGATGCCGCCACCGGTAGCCCAGATCTTGATGGCATCGGGGTTCTCGCGCAGGCGACGGCGGACGGCCTTGCGCAGATCCCAAGGACCGTCGACCTGATCGCCCCAGGGGTGCGATTCCTTGTTGAGCTCCTGGCTGCAGTGGTGGGAGTCGCCGTGGCCGGCAACGCGGCAGAAGCCAAGGCCGGTGGCCAGAACGCGCGGGCCCTTGAAGACGCCCTTGTCGATGCAGTCACGGATCTGGATACCAAAGCGGCCGATCTCGCAGACGGTGGTGAGGCCGTGGGTGAGGCAGTCGTAGGCCTGC
Source organism: uncultured Collinsella sp. (assembly GCA_900548495.1). Classification (GTDB taxonomy): domain Bacteria; phylum Actinomycetota; class Coriobacteriia; order Coriobacteriales; family Coriobacteriaceae; genus Collinsella. The sequence continues at coordinate 9,843 of URKT01000053.1, forward strand.
TTGACGGCGACGGCCTGCTTCTCGAGGAGCGGCTGCATGACCCAGTCGGTGTCATCGTCGGTCAAGTTGCCCGAGAAGTGCAGGTGGGTGTCGATCAGGCCGGGAAGGACGGTCTTGCCGGCGGCGTCGATGACCTCAACGCCCTCGGGAAGGTCCTGCATGGCGCCGGCGTACTCGATCTTGCCGTTGTCGTCGACGAGAACGAGGGAGTTCTCGACCGGCTCGGCACCGGTACCGTCGATGAGCTTGCCGCCAACGATTGCATACTTAGTGGACATGGTTCCTCCTTATGGATCCATATAGTGGGCGAGGCCGCGTTGGGTTAAGGCCTCACAAAGCTACCCAAGTGGTGCCGGGTTCGGTGCGCGGAAGAGAGGGTCCCGCACACCTGATCCGCCCCGGCTCGGCGTTACTTTTTGCGGGAATTGGTGAAGGCCATGAGAGCCAGGCCGACGGCCAGCCAGCCGATCACGATGCTCCACTCCACCATGTTGAGGGAGGCGGGAGAGAACGGAATCACGAGCAGGCCGATGATGATGGCGCAGGCAGCGATAGCGAGGCCGATGCCAAACTTGCCGCCGGGCACCTCGTAGGGACGAGGCAGGTCGGGCTCGGTGAAGCGCATGCGCAGGCAAGCGAGGGCGACCATGCCGCAGGAGAAGATGAAGGCGAGAGCCGACACGTTGGTCAGAGGGATGAGCATGTTCTTGCCCAGGAACGGACCGACGACGGTGATGGCGCCCAGAACGACGCAGGCGAGCTTGGGAGCGCCGGACTTGGGGTCGACCTCGGCGAACTGCTCGGGCAGCTGGCCCTTGCGGCCCATGGCGAGCATGATGCGGCTCGTGGCGCCGTAGAAGGAGTTCATCGGACCCATGGGTCCAAGCGTAGCGATGACGAGCATGGCCAGGTACAGGAGCATGTTGATGCCCTTGAGGCAGGCAAGCGCGGGAACCGGGCTCTTAACAAACTCGTGCCAGTCAAGGATAGTGCCGAACGAGTAAATGCAGACCATGTAGAAGCCGCCGGCGGCCAGCAGGGCCAGGGAGATGATCTTGCCGAACTTGTTCCAGTTAAGGCCCTCGGCTGCTTCCTCAGCCTGCTGAGGAATGGTGTCGAAGCCGGCGTAGAAGAACGGGGTCAGAACCAGGACCGACACGATGCCGGCAAACAGGCTGGTGCTCTCGGTAGCGGCCTTGCCGCCGCCAGCGCCGGTGACCTGGGAGAACACGGGCATGGCGTTGTCCGGCGAGCCGGTGAACAGCGAGACGCCCATGGCGAGCAGCATGCCGCAGAGCAGAGCCTTGGTCAGGAAGGCCTGGAGCTTGGCAGCCGAGCTGGCACCGCGGAAGTTAAGGAAGATGACGTAGACTGCAAAGCCGAGCGCGATCAGCGTCGGGAACAGGTAAACGTCGGCCCCCAGGATGGTGTAGAGCTTGATGGCGCGCAGCCACTCAAGGCCGGGCAGGCTGCCGAACATCTCGGACACGAGGGTCGAAATGGCGATGGCCTCCCACGGGCACAGGATGCCGTTGCCCAGGGCCAAAAGCCATCCGGTGATGTAGCTCAGCGTACGGCCAAAGCTACGATCGACATACTCGACGATGCCGCCTGAGATGGGGATAGCAGCCGTGAGCTCACCGAAAACAGCTCCGACGGGCACGAGGAAGATTGCACCCAAGAGGAATGCGATCATAGCGGGAACGGGACCGCCGCCCACGACCATCCAGTCGCCGACCTGCAGAACCCAACCGGTACCGATGATGGCACCAAAGCCGATGGTGAAGAAGTTCCAGAGCGAGAGCGTTTTCTTCATGCCGCCGTTATCCTCGACTGCAACTTCTGCGTTCTTGTCCGCCATTGTTCCCCTCCTTTCCTGTTTGACGCCCTTGGCGTCACCCCTTGCGCGGTCCGTTTTGCCGCGCGCTTTTATTCCATGGCTTTAAGATACGGCCTTGGCGCAGCAGCGCCGCTCGCAGCTCGACCGAAGGCAGAACTGCAAAACGAGCGGCACCGTTTTTGGGACGAACGGCGGGAGACGTCATTCGTCTTGGGCGCTTTCATCTTGTCTGCTTTTGAATACCTGTTACCGTGACGCTTGGCGCTCGGCGCGGCAACGTTCATACCATTTGTCAGGCTTTTGGCGCACATGCCCATGTGTCGTGCATCTTTTTATGTAGGATAGACAAGTTACACATGAGGCAAGGTGATTCGAATGGCATACGGATACAATGACGGCGACCAACGGCCACAAAGCGTGCGCCTTGCCGGCCGCACCACGCCAACGCCCAGAAGCACCTCCGACAACGACAACCCGCAGCGCCCCCAAGAGCAGCCCGGGGCTTCTTCGCGACGGCAAAGCCGTACCGTGCAGCAGTCAGACCGCGTGAGTACGAGCACACGTCAACGCCAGACCGACACATCGCAGCCACGCCGCTACGATCGCCGTAAGACCGACTACTACGTCAAGCGCACCTTTTCGCGACCTCAACGCGATCGCGGCAATTCCGTCCCTCACCCCGCGTCGCACACCACAAGCCACGCGCTTCCGGCCCGCCGTCTACGCCTTGCGCTTTGCTCCATCGCCGCCTGCCTCGTCTTTGTGTTTTTGGGATCCTGTATCTCCCACGGATCAGCCGGTCTTGAGCCCACTGCCGAGGACAAGCTGCTTAAAGCTCCCGTCGCGCCCGGTTACTCCTTTGCGTTCTCGACCCCACGCTCGCAATGGCAGGCCGGTGTCATGCCCCACATCTACCAAATTGACCCCGCATGGTCGGAGCTGCCCTATGCCGGCGGCACTATTCGCGAAAACGCTTGCGGTCCTACCTGCCTCACCATGGTCTATATCTTTAAGACCGGCCATACCGATAAGACGCCGGTCGATATATGCGCACTGGCCGAAGCCGGCAACTACGCCCCCACCGGTGCCACCGAATGGTCGTTTATGACAGGCGGTGCGTGGCAGCTGGGGCTCAACGGAACACAGCTCTATAACGATCGTGAATCGATTGCCCAAGCACTTCGCTCGGGTGCGCCCGTCATCGCCGCAGTGCGCCCCGGTACGTTTACCAACGTAGGCCACTACATCGTGCTCTACGGCATCGACGATGCCAACCAGATTGGCGTCTACGACCCCAACTCGGCCAGCCGCAGCGCCCGCCGCTGGGGCGTCGTAGAGGTCCTCAACGAAGTCGAAGCCATGTGGGCCTACTACTAGTCATTGGGGACAGACTTAAATGAGTGGTCATTGGGGACGCTCTTGTTTGACTAGTCGTTTAAGAACGTCCCCAATGACTAGGTGAATAGCAAAAGCCCCGCAGTCGGAGCGGACTGCGGGGCTCATGAAGAGAGGCTAGTTTGTGGGCGCTTTGCCTGGCGCCCACGAGAGAGGCAACAGAGTAGAGACTACTCGTGGATGCGGGTACCGGAGAGGCCAGCCATGGTCTCGGCGGCCTTGTCCAGAGCGCCGATGATGCAGGTGCGGCCCTTGCGGGAACGGGCGAACTTGATGGCAGCGCGGACCTTGGGCTCCATGGAACCCTTGCCGAACTGGCCCTCGTCGGCCAGGCGCTCGGCCTCGTCGGCGGTGAGGTCCTCGAGCTCCTCCTGGTTGGGCTTGCCAAAGTTGATGGCGACATGCTCAACGGCGGTCAGCAGGAACAGAACGTCGGCGTCGCAGTCCTCGGCCAGCAGCTCGCCGCCCAGGTCCTTGTCGATGACGGCGGGAACGCCCTTGTAGCAGCCCTTGTTCTCGTAGTCGCGGACGACGGGGATGCCGCCGCCACCGCAGGCGATGACGATGAACTCGTTGTCGAGCAGGTTGAGGATGGAGTCAGCCTCGACGATCTTCTTGGGATCGGGGGAAGCGACGACGCGACGCCAGCCGCGGCCGGAATCCTCGACGAAGACCTTGGAGGGATCCTCGGCCATGAACTCCTTGGCCTGCTCCTCGGTGTAGAAGGGGCCGATCGGCTTGGTCGGGTTCTTGAACGCGGGATCGTCGGGGTCGCACTCGATCTGGGTGACGACGGTGGCGGCGTGCCAACGCTTATAGCGCTTGTGCATCTCGCGGCCGATGCCCTGCTGCAGGTGATAACCAATGTAGCCCTGGGACATGGCGCCGCACTCGGGCAGCGGCATCTCGGGGGTGCCGATGGCATCGTGGGCAGCGGCGAAGGCGTTCTGGATCATGCCGACCTGCGGGCCGTTGCCGTGGGTGATGATGATCTCGTTGCCCTGCTCGATGAGACCGAGGAGAGCGTGGGCGGTGTTGCTCACGGCCTCGATCTGCTCGACGGGGTTGTTGCCGAGGGCGTTGCCGCCAAGGGCGACGACAATACGATCGGGCTTGCCAAGAGGCTTAGACATTGCTGGAATCCTTTCTGTAAAAGGCCTACAACCCATTAATAACCCGCGTCCGTGCGATACGCGAGTTTATTAAGGTTTATATTCTCTTTATCGCTCATTTTATTCATTTTGAAAATAGCGGAACGGTGAACGGTCGTTTTTATCCGCTCAGCGTACAGAACTCCAGCTCAGACATATCTACGTAATTTACGTGCGACTTTATTTAAATGAAGCGAGGATTATGTCGGATTATGCAAACTACATCTCTGCTAAACACAAAACAGACAGCGCAATATCTTACTCGCACTATACGAGATTCTATGCACATATAAGTCGAGTATGCACCCCTGCAAAAACAAGGGGCTTTTCATCCAGCATAAGGAATAAAGAAGAGCTCCGAAAAGGCGGCAACAGCCAAGTCCCCCATCCATCCCCAAAGTGGCGCGAGGTTTCGCGGCAAAGCCGCGAAACAGCGAAAGGGACGGAATACCCGCCAACTACGTCCTTCATCCGCCCACACAATCCGAGGACGTAGTCGTAGCAGGATCTGAGGGCTGACCTTCGCGGACACTCCGCAGGACGAAAGCTGTCTCTTATACACATCT
>URKT01000054.1 GCA_900548495.1 uncultured Collinsella sp.
ATCTGCGCATGTCTCGTGGGCTCGGAGATGTGTATAAGAGACAGTTATAAAACATAAATATAGTTATTGCAACGCACTTTCCGCGGTTTTACCCCGAAAACATGCCAAACTTTGGCACCGGCTTTTGTGGATAATCGACAAAGAAAAATGAACGAAAAATAAATAAAGGACGGAATGCGAATATCCGTCCTTTAACTTTTTGTATATGTTTATATTACATTGAGTACACCCAAAAAGGCTTTAGAACCGTCCGGATGTTCAATCACTTTGCGGCTGTCCCGCACACGCAAGGCGCAGGCGTCACCGATATAAAGGGTGTATTCCACCGTTAAGAGACGCCGATCCGCTGCGCCGGTGCGCAGTTGCGTGACCACAGCCGCCGCCTCGTTCTCATCCATCAGCCGTGCCAAATTGCCGGAGAACAGCTGGAACAGCTCCGTTCTGGAATAGCCGATAAACTGGATAAAATCCTCGCTGACCAAGTCCAGCTGCAAAGGGTCGGCCGTGCCTGTAAAGAAAGTGGCGCCGGGCAGGTTCTTAAACAGGCTCACCATCCGCTGCGCCTCTCGGTCCGCCTTTTCCTCCGCCGCCTTAATGCGGGTAATATCCGTAAATACGGCGTGAAACACCGGGCACTCGCCCTGGTAGCGCTGAATACCCGCCCGCAGCTGGCACCAAATAAATTCGCCCTCATGCACCCGCACCCGGCACTCGCAATCCACTTCCTCACCTACGGCCATGGCGCGACCGATGGCCTGGAATACCCCAGAGCGGTCGTCCGGGTGAAGCAGTTCGTCCAGTCGATAGGCCCGCAGGCGGCTGCTCTCCTGGGAGGTACCAAACAACCGACAGCAGCCTTTGTTCAGATACAGACACTCAATGTGCATTTCCGGCGTGACCTTAAACAGACACACGCCGCCGCACACCAGGTCGATAAGCTCATTCATCTCCACCGCCTGGGCCCGCAGCTGTTCCTGGCGCCGCCGGCTCTCGGACACATCCGCAAAGGTCATGCGGCACAGGGTGGAGTCCTCGTAATTCTGACCTACACAATGGACAAAGAGCGGCGTGCCCTTTTTGTCCAGCAGGTCCATGGTCATATATGTAAATCGGGCGCCCTTTTTGCAGATGTTTTGCATCACCCGCTCCCGGTCCGCCGGTTTTAATTTGTCGTACAGGAACAGCTTGCCCTGTTTGATCTTAGACGGGTGCACACCGGCAAACTGGGCAAAGTGGCTGTCTGCGTCTGTCACCTGCAAATCGTTGGCCTTATCCACCACCACATTCATAAATTCAACTTCATAGGGGGCTGGGTCCATATTTTCCCGCTGCGTGGCTCCCACCTCTCTTTCTCTGCTTCTCTGCGCTGTGTATCTCTGCAAAATTCTTTCTGAAACGGCGGCAGACCACCTGCCTGCGCGCCATAGCCATTATAGCATACTTTCTTCCCCATTTGCGAACGATTTTTTACAAGTTAGTAAAATTTTCATAAAGTCCGTAAAAATTTCATAAAACGGTAGGCAATCGGCCGGATTTGTGCTATTATATCTTTATTCTATACACCCGGAGTGAATACTATCAGTTAGGAGAACCCCCATGGCAAATGTTTATCGGATTTTTGTGGAAAAGAAGAAAGGCAACGACATTGAGGCCATGCAGATCTTAACAGATCTGCGCCAAAATGTGGGCATTACAGCGCTCACCGGCCTGCGGCTTATTAACCGCTACGATGTGCAGGGCGTCAGCGAGGCGGAGTTCCGCCGTGCCGTGCACGGGGTCTTTGCCGAGGACAATCTGGACAACACGGCAGACGAAGTAACCTTCGCCCCCGGCGAGCGGGTGTTTGCCATGGAGTTCCTGCCCGGCCAATACGACCAGCGGGCAGACAGCGCCGCCCAATGTATTCAGCTGCTTACCGCAGGAGAATGTCCCCGGGTAGCCAGCGCCAAGGTGATCGCCCTTGCCGGCGACATTACGGACGCGGAGTTTGATAAGATTAAATCCTACCTGATCAACCCGGTGGAGAGCCGGGAGGCCACCATGGCCAAACCGGAGAGCCTGGATCTGACTGCCGATGTACCGGCGGACATTGCGCGCATTGCCGGCTTTATCGCCGAGAGCGATGACGAAATCGCCGCTTACCACAGCCAAATGGGCTTTGCCATGAGCGTGGAGGACCTAAAGTGGGTGCGGGACTACTTTAAGAACGAAGAACACCGGGATCCCAGCTTAACGGAGCTGAAAGTGATTGACACCTACTGGTCCGACCACTGCCGCCACACCACCTTTTCTACCAAGCTGGACAAGATCACCGTGGAGGAAAGCAAATACGCCGCCGCAGTAGAGGACGCCCTGCGTCTGTACCTGGATATGCGCGGCGCCCTGTATGCCGGCAAAAACAAAGACATTTGCCTGATGGATATGGCCTGCATCGGCACCAAATATCTGAAGTCACAGGGCAAGGCGGACAACCTGGACGAGAGCGAGGAGATCAACGCCTGCTCCATTGAAGTACCGGTAACGGTGGACGGCAAGACCGAGCAGTGGCTGGTGCAGTTTAAGAACGAAACCCACAACCATCCCACGGAGATTGAGCCCTTCGGCGGCGCGGCCACTTGCCTGGGCGGCGCCATTCGTGACCCACTGAGCGGGCGCGCCTATGTGTACCAGGCCATGCGTGTCACCGGCGCCGGCGACCCCACCGTCCCGGTTTCCGAGACGCTCGAGGGCAAGCTGCCGCAGCGCAAGCTCGTGACCACTGCCGCCGCCGGCTACTCCAGCTACGGCAACCAGATCGGCCTTGCCACCGGCCAGGTCAACGAGCTCTATCACCCCGGCTACGTGGCCAAGCGCATGGAGGTCGGCGCCGTCGTGGGCGCTACCCCGGCAAACCACGTGCGCCGCGAGTGCCCCGCCCCCACCGACAAGATCATCCTGCTGGGCGGCCGCACCGGCCGTGACGGCATCGGCGGTGCCACCGGCTCCTCCAAAACCCAGAACACCGAGTCCATCGAAACCTCGGGCGCCGAGGTCCAGAAGGGCAACGCTCCGGTCGAGCGCAAGCTGCAGCGTCTGTTCCGCCGCGGCGACGCCTGCCGTCTGATCAAGCGCTGCAATGACTTTGGCGCTGGCGGCGTCTCAGTCGCCGTAGGCGAGCTTGCCGACGGCCTGTATGTCGACCTGGACACCGTGACCAAGAAGTACGACGGCCTGGACGGCACAGAGCTCGCCATCTCCGAGTCCCAGGAGCGTATGGCCTGCGCCGTCGCCGACGGTGACGTCGAGGAGTTCATGGGCTACGCCGCCGAGGAGAACCTCGAGGCGACCGTTATCGCCGAGGTTACCGCCGAGCCGCGCATGCGCATGGCCTGGAACGGTGTCGCCATCGTCGACCTATCCCGCGAGTTCCTCAACTCCAACGGCGCGCCCAAGCACCAGGTCGCCCACGTGTGCGCCCGCAGCGTGTGGCAGCCCAGCTGGGCCGGCACCACGCTTGCCGAGCGCATGACCTCGCTTGTCACCGACCTCAACGTTGCCTCCAACAAGGGCCTTTCCGAGCGCTTCGACTCCACCATCGGTGCCGCAACCGTGCTTATGCCCTTTGGCGGCAAGACGCAGCTCACCCCGAGCTCGGCCATGGTCGCCAAGTTCCCCGTGGACGGCGAGACCACCACGGCAAGCGCCATGGCATGGGGCTTCAACCCCTACCTGATGGAAGCCGACCAGTTTGCTGGCGCCTACCTGTCCGTGGTCGAGTCCATCGCCAAGCTCGTGGCTGCCGGCTTTGAGCACAAGCGCGCCTATCTCTCCTTCCAGGAGTACTTCGAGCGTCTGCGCACCGAGGCCGAGCGCTGGGGCAAGCCCACGGCAGCCGTCCTGGGCGCCCTCATGGCCCAAGTCGACCTGGGTGCCGGCGCCATCGGCGGCAAGGACTCCATGAGCGGTTCGTTTGAGGACGAGACCGGCGAGCTCAACGTTCCGCCGACCCTGATCAGCTTCGCCGTCGCCGTGGGCAAGGCCGCCCGCGCCGTCTCGCCCGAGTTCAAGGGCCTCACGCACCGAGTCGTCCGCATCGCCCCCGCCACCTATGGCGAGGACTACCGTCCCGACGCCCAGCAGCTGCTCGCCGCGTTTGACGCCGTCGAGGCGCTCACCGCCAACGGCAACGCCCTGGCCATCTCCACGCCCGGCTACGGCTGCGGCGCCGAGAGCCTCTTTAAGATGTGCGTCGGTAACCAGATCGGTATCGAGCTTGCCGAGGATGTAGACGTGGAGAGCCTCTTCACCCCGCTCTACGGCAGCTTTATCGTCGAGCTCGCCGAGGATGCCGAGCTGCCCGAGGTCGCCGACGGCGTTGTCGTCGAGCCCCTGGGCACCACCGTCGAGGGCTATGTCATCGACACCGGCTCCGAGGTCATCGAGCTCTCCGAGCTCCAGGAGGCATGGGAGAGCGGCATCGAGGGCGTCTTCGCCTACCGCAGCGCCGGCGAGACCCCCGAGGTCGAGACCATCGACTTCCGCGCCAAGGATATCCACGTGTACGGCGGCGCCAAGATCGCCCGTCCGCGCGTGATCATCCCCGTGTTCCCCGGCAACAACTGCGAGTACGACAGCGCCCGCGCCTTCCGTGCCGCCGGTGCCGAGGCCGACACCTTCGTGATCAACAACCTCACGCCCAAGGCCGTCGCCGAGAGCACCCACGAGCTTGCCCGCCGCATCCGTGCAAGCCAGATCGTCATGATCCCCGGCGGCTTCTCGGGCGGTGACGAGCCCGACGGCTCCGCCAAGTTCATTACGGCGTTCTTCCGCGCTCCCGAGGTCACCGAGGCAGTCCGCGACCTGCTCAAGGCCCGCGACGGCCTGATGCTGGGCATCTGCAACGGCTTCCAGGCCCTGGTCAAGCTCGGCCTGGTGCCCTACGGTGACATCGTCGACGCCACGCCCGATGCGCCCACGCTGACGTTCAACACCATCGGTCGCCATCAGAGCCGCCTGGTGCGCACCCGCATCTCGTCCAACCTATCTCCGTGGCTGTCGCAGTGCAGCCTCGACGACCCCTACACCGTCGCCATCAGCCACGGCGAGGGCCGTTTTGTCGCCAATGACGAGGTACTCGCCCAGCTGATCGCCAACGGCCAGGTCGCCACGCAGTACGTGGGCGAGGACGGCAAGCCCAGCATGGATCTCTCCGTCAACCCCAACGGCTCTGCACTCGCCATCGAGGGCATCACGAGCCCCGACGGCCGTGTCCTGGGCAAGATGGGCCATGCCGAGCGTCGCGGCGACAACCTGTACCGCAACGTGCCCGAGCATGTCCCCGGCGACAAGTTCATGCCAATCTTTGAGAGCGGCGTAGCCTACTTCGCCTAAAGCTTTCCCATCGGGTACAATCCCCTCGGGTAACAACGCCCGCCACCGGCACCCCCGGTGGCGGGTTCTTTTTTTGCTTCGCGCATACAGGAAGGACATCATGGAAAGCCGCAAGCCATATCTCGCCACCCTGCCCGGACTCATCCTGGGCTGCCTTGTTTGCTGTGCACTCTGGGGGTCGGCCTTCCCCTGTATCAAAATCGGCTACGCACTCTTTGGTATCCCAACGCACGACGGCGCCTCGCAGCTGCTCTTTGCGGGCTTGCGCTTCACGCTTGCCGGCGCCTTGGTTATCGTTGGGATGAGTGCGGCCCAACGCCGCCCCCTCATTCCGCAGGCTCGCGACATCAAGCCCATCTTTGTCTTGTCGCTCTTCCAGACTATCGGGCAGTACTTCTTTTTCTATCTGGGCCTCTCGCGCGCCAGCGCCATGTCGAGCTCCATCATCGAGGCCAGCGCCAACTTCCTCGCAATCCTCTTTGCCGCCCTGGCATTTCACACCGAGAAGCTCAATACGGTCAAGGTGCTTGGCTGTGCGCTGGGCTTTGCCGGCGTCGCGCTCGTCAACCTCTCGGGCGCAGATGGCACCTTTGGCTTTACGCTCGACGGCGAGGGCTTTATCCTAGCCTCCACTGTTGCGGGTGCTCTTTCGACCTGCCTGATCGGCATCTTCTCGCGCAAGCACGACGGTGTTTTGCTTGCCGGGTGGCAGTTCTTGGTCGGCGGCCTTGTCCTCACCGCCATTGGCTTTTTGATGGGCGGTGCGCTCTACCCTACTGCGATCGTCCCTGCCATCGCGCTCATCATCTACATGGCGCTTATCTCCGCGGTCGCCTACTCGCTGTGGTCGCGCCTGCTTGCCGTCAACCCCGTCAGCCGCGTCTCGGTCTTTGGGTTTATGAACCCCGTCTTTGGCGTGCTGCTGAGCGCGCTGTTGCTCGGCGAGGGCGCTGGCACGAGCCCCGTTACCGTACTTGTTGCCCTGCTGTTGGTCTGCGGCGGCATAATCATCGTCAACAAACCCAAAAAAGCCTAGCGAGCTCACCTTTTAAGAGAGAGCCTTCACACACTTTAGCTTAATGGAATGCACTAGTTCTCGTTGATTTCGTACCGAGCCGCAGCGGCAGACGCTCGTCTTGCCGCACCGCGCCCGGGCGTTATGGCCGGTGGCCCCCGCAAACGCAAAAAGGGCGCACGACCATCGCAACGGTCGTGCGCCTTTTTTCTAGCGTATCTGGACGCCGGCTTTCTTTTTATCGGCCTTGACGCGGTAGAGCTCCGCATCGGCAGCGCGAAGCAAGTCTTGCCAGGTATCGACACTATCACCGACCCGTGCATGGCCGATGGACATCCGCAACAGATACGGCACCTCGGCACGAGCGAGCTCGTCGTTAATCGCCGAACACAGGTCTATGATGTCCTGTTCCGCCGCTACCTTCTGGAGCACCACGAACTCATCGCCGCCATAACGTGCGATAAAACCACCAGACGCCGAGCAGACCTCTTTGAGCGTAGCAGATATGACCTGGAGAGCATGGTCGCCCTCCACATGTCCATACCGGTCGTTAATCTGCTTAAAGCCGTCGGCGTCCATCATAAGCAGATACACATCTTCGGCCTGATCCACATTTGAGAAGAGCGACAGCATATAGGTCTCAAAACGGTTGCGATTGTTGAGGCCAGTCAACGGGTCGGTCGAGATGAGCTGCTCCTGGTAGATGATGTAGAGCAGCAACATGCTAATCATTATGCCGACACAAAGGCCGGGCACCGAGTATACGACCTGAAAGGTACCGCCCACCAGGGCCGGAATGGCGAAAAATGCCAAAGTTCGATAGATGGCCTTCGTCTGCAGGCTCTCGACCCTGCGAGATTGCACAAACGCATGCAGGGACGTATGTATAACGTAACAGTAGCTGACGATGGGCTGGATCATATAGGCAAAGCCGCGACGATACACGCCCTGCGAATCGATATAGAACAGGGCGTGCGTCCAGTAACTGGTAAACGCCAGCACGACCACCAGAGCCGTAGGCAACGCTACAAGCACCACCCTATAACGCGAGGTCAAAAGGCGAGAACCCTGCACCGTCTCGGAATAGATAAACCAAATGAGACACGCGATGGCAAAGAGCGAAAACGAAACCGCGTTGGAAATCCAGTTGGCAGCAATGCCCAACGTGCCGTCCACACCGTCCGAAAGCGTCCAGATCATATCGAATAATATGTACGCGGCAGAGGTGTAGCCAAGCATGCTAAACAATAGCTGCTGGGTGCTCGAGAACAGGGAGCGACGACTTCGCACGGCAAGCCCGATAAGAACAATCATGCATAGCAGGAATATCTCAATCTTGAGTGCCTTGACCACTAGACGCCATCCCTTCAATATCCGAATGGTCAGAATCGCCCAATTCGAATCAGGGCAATAAACACCCCTTTACTCCGCAGGGGTAAAGGGAATCATAGCAAAGCGCCCGAACATCACTGCAAAACAGTTTCTGTTTGGGCGCTCGGACGGCGCGAATTGCACGCCGGAATCAATTATCGGTAACGGCCGTTACTCGCCGTCGATGTCGGTCACGACGGCCTCCTCGATGGCCTCGACACCGGCAGGCGACAGGTCCTCCTTGCTCTGGCAGAACTTCTTGTCGACCCAGCCGGTCAGAATCGGAGCTATGATTGCCGTGATGATAACGGCAGTGGCGATCTGGGCGTACGCGGTGGGTGCAAGCTCGGCGTAGCGCGGCGCGACCTCGGCGAGAGCAACCGGCGTGGTCATAGCCGTGCCGGCGATGGTGGAGCAAGCCACGGCAGCCTTGCCGTTACCACCGCACAGGCGCTCGAACGCAAAGGTGATGGGACCGACGACAAACAGCGTGACAAGGCCCAGCAAGATGCCGGAAATACCGCCGGTGATAAAGCTCGACAGGCTCATGGACGCACCGAGCTGAAATCCGATGACGGCAATCGCGGGATTGGCACCGGGAACCAGCAGGTTCTTGATAAACGGGAACAGGTTGCCCAGAACCATGCCGATAACGAGCGGCAAAATGGAGCCGATGATGGTACCGACAGGGATGTTGGCGAGGCCGGAAACACCGAGGATGATCATCGTGACGGCAGGGCCGGCCGTAAAGAACAGGATACCGACGGCGCCCTGCTCGGACTCATTGCCGAACTCGCCCATGATGCCCGTATAAAGCGCCATGTTGCAAAACGTGATGCCGCCGATGATAGACACGGAGCTCAGACCCAGGAAGTTATCGTTAAAGAAATATGCCACGCCCAGGCCGAGAGCCGCTGCGACGACCAGCTTGGGAATCAGCACGACGATGCCGGTCTTGATGGCACCCGGCGTGGACTTAAAGCTGATGCCGGCGCCCACAAACAGCAGGATCGCGGCGACGATGGTATTGGAGCCACCGCGGCAGGCAGCCGTAAAGAAGCCGCCGATCTCAAAAACCTGCGGGCAGAAGGTGTTGAGCAAAAGACCGACGATCATCGGGTAAATCATGATGTCGCCCGGGATGCGCGGGACCTTGAATTTCTTTTGCTCGTTGGCGGTCGCTTCCTGTGCCATGAAACCCCCATTTCCGCTGACGGGGTACAAAAGCCCACGTCACGCTTTGCTACAGTAAAGTTTGACCATGGTACCAGAAGAAATAGACCAGCTCGGTGAAAAATTCGACAAGTTGGGATGGAACGAGATTCGGCGCCCGCGACGCCACCCCTATATAAGGCTCAAGACGATATAGAGTACGATGCCCGAGACGCAGCACCACAGCATCGATTTTGTCTTGACCGCCACGACCACGACGCCGGCGGCCGCAATCCAGGGAACCAAGGCAGGCCAGAGCCCCGCGTCGAACGCGCCGGGGCTCACCAAGTCGTTGGCGACCAGCGCGGCAAAGGCAGCGGGCGGGATATAGCCCAGGGCCTCGGTAATGCGGGGCGACAGGGTCCGCCCGCGCAAGGCCAACGCCGGCGCGATGCGAAAGAACGCAATAGCAGCCCACGACGACAGCCACAGAACCAAGAACTCGTTAACGGGCATCGCGGGCACCTCTTCCGTCAAATACAGCATCGCACGCCAGCGCAATGGCAATGCCGACCACGACGCTTGCCGGCACGGCAATATTCGCGAGGCCCAAGAACTTGCATACGGCGACGGATACCGCGCCCGAAACCGCCGCGACAACGTTGCCGCGCGACAGCCGCTGCGAAAAGAGCAGGCAGATAAAGAGCGAAGTGCAGACAAAGGCTGCAATGGCGGTGGGAACATCGACAACGGCGCCGACGATGGCGCCCATCGTACACGAAACGCCCCATGTTACGATGAGGATCACGTTGAGCACGAAGGACTCGCGCGGGCCCCAATCCTCCCCTTCAACCAACTTGGCAAGCGAGATGCCATATGCCTCCTCGGTAAGTGTCGCGGCAACAGCCAGCGTCTGACGCTTCGAGGCACCCCTCAGATGCGGTGCGATCGATGCCGAGTAAAGCGCAAAGCGCGAGGAGATTGCGGCGACGCTCGCGACGATCGATGCTGCAGGCACACCCGCCAGCCACAGGTTGCAGATCATAAACTGCCCGCTGCCCGTCACAAACGTGCTGCTCAGGGCAAAGACCATCCAGGGCTCCATTCCCGTCTGCCCCATGATCATTCCGCACGGCGCGCCTATTGCAACATAGGTAAGCATCACTGGCCAGACGGTTCTAACGATTTTGAGCACCATACGCTTCTCATCCTGACAAGGTCTCCGAGTCGCATGTAGCGACACGGCAGAATCATCATCCGACAGCAACCGAGTTCACCTACAATTGCCACCGGATCGAAAGACACAACTTTTTAGGAAGTCATTATGACAGCTATCGATCGAGACCGGGCGCGCGCGGCCTTCAAAAGCTACACCGATGCCTACGACGCCACCAACCCACGCATCGCGCTCAAAATCGAGCATACGTACCACGTGGCCGAGGCATGCGATGCCGTAGCGCGCGAGCAGGGCTGGTCGTCAGAAGATATTGACCTGGCATGGCTTTGCGGCCTGCTACACGATATGGGCCGCTTTGAGCAGCTGCGACGCTGGGACACCTTTAAGGACGCCGAGAGCATGAGCCATGCGGCGCTGGGCATCGAGGTCCTCTTTGGCGAGAATCCCGCCGATGCACCCGCCGTAACGAGCATCCGCGACTTTATCGATGACCCGGCAGAAGATGAGCTCATCCGAGCGAGCATTGCCTATCACAGCGATTTCCGTCTACCCGCGCAGCTCGACGAGCGTACACGGTGCTTCTGCGATATCGTGCGCGATGGTGACAAGATCGACATTATGCGCACCATCGCCGACAGCACCGTCGACACCATCCTCAAGGTGGACGAGAAGACGTTTCTCGGCAGCCGTTTCTCGTCGCCGACACTTGCCGCCTTTGACGAGCACCGCTGCGTCGCACGCGATGAACGCAACGAGCCCGCAGACTACCTGGTGGGACTCATCTGCTTTATGTTTGAGCTCGTCTATCCAGCAAGCCGCGCGCTGGCGCGCGAACAGGGCGATATCCACCGCCTGCTCGACGCGCCCTTTGGCATTACGCGGCCCTTTACCGACCCCGCCACGCAGGCAACCTGGAGCCGCCTAAAGGACGAGATGCGCGACTGGCTGGCGCGCGCCTAGCGCTCAAGCTGGGCCAGCAGCTCCTCGGCGACCTCGACGGCATCGCCGACAACCTTGTACTGGGCAGCACCAAAGATGGGGGCATCCGGGTCCTCGTTGATGGCGATAATGCACTCCGCCCCACCGATGCCGGCAAGATGCTGGATGGCGCCCGAAACGCCGATACTCACGAGAAGCTTGGGCGAAACCGAGACGCCCGTCTGGCCAATCTGATGGTGATACTCCAACCAGCCGGCCTCCACGACAGGTCGCGTGCAGCCAAGCTCGGCTCCCAGAGCCTCGGCGAGCCTTCGCATCAACGGCAGATTCTTCTTGGAACCAATGCCGCGCCCCACCACGACCAGGCGCTCGGCATCGGCGATCGAAACCTGCTGCCCCCACTCCTCGGCGGGAATCGAGATCTCGACACGAGCCTTGGCGTCTTCCGAAAGCGATACCTGGGTAATCGTACCGGAACGGCTATAGTCAAACTCGGGCGCTCCAAAGATGCCGGGACGCACCGTTGCCATCTGGGGACGATGATTGGGGCAGACGATGGTGGCCATCAAGTTGCCGCCAAACGCCGGGCGGGTCTGCTGCAGCAGCCCCGTCTCCGTATCCATCGAAAGTACGGTGCAGTCAGCCGTAAGGCCCGTCTGCAAACGCACGGCAACGCCGGGTGCCAGTTCGCGGCCAAAGGCGGTCGCACCGTACAGAATGGCCTCGGGCTTGCGCTCTGCCACCAAATCGCAGATCAGCCGGGCGTAGATCTCAGCATCGTTCTGGCGTAGACGCTCGTCGCGACAGACCAGGACCTCGTCTGCACCGGCGCAAACCAGATGCTCCAGGTCACCGAGAGAACCCTCGGGGCCCATACCGACCAGCGTCACCAGACGGCAGCCGCGAGCATCGGCAAGCTCGCGGCCCTTGCCCATAAGCTCATAGGCAACGGGATTCACCGTATCGTGCTCGTCGGTCTGCGCGAATACCCAAATGTCTCGATATGCATCAAGGTCCACCGCACCAGCGGCCTCGTCGCGCTCGATCGAAATGGCATTGACGGGGCAGGCATCGACGCACCCACCGCATAGGATGCAGCCGTCGGTTACGCGGGCGCATCGGCTGGGTCGCTCGCCTTCCACTACGATGCCGCCCGAGGCACAGGCGCGAACGCAGCGACCGCAGCCGATACAGGCTTCGCTATCGATAATCAGTCCGCTCATCTATGCCATCCCCTCGATAATCTTGGCAAGCTTTGCCGCCTGCTCGGACGCCGTCCCCTCAACGGTCTCGCACGTTTGGTCACGGTCGGGCACAAACGAGCGCACGACCTGTGTCGGCGACCCGGCAAGGCCGCAACGCGCGGGGTCGGCGTTCACGTCGGCGGCACTGACCACGCGCACGTCCGCCTCCTCCGCCGCACGAATACCGGCAATACTTGGCATACGCAACTGGCCAATCTCCTTGGCAGTCGTCATCGCGCACGGCATCTCAAGATACACCGTCTCCTCGCCGGCATCGCATCCGTGAACGAGCGCCAGCGAGCCACACGTCGTAAAGCCCGCGCTTTGCACGCAGCTCACGTCGGTCACGCAGGGAATCTCAAAGGCACCGGCAAGCTCGGGACCGATCTGGGCCGTATCGCCATCCACCGCCATCTTGCCGCAGATGAGCAGGTCGAAGTCCTCGTCGAGCGCTTCGATGCCGCACTTGAGGGCGTAGGTGGTTGCCAGGGTATCGGCACCTGCAAAGGCGCGATCGGTCAGCAGCAGCGCGTCGTCGGCACCGCGGGCGATGCAGTCGCGCAGCAGTGACTCGGTCGCGGGGATGCCCATCGACACCACCGTCACGCGCACATCCATGCCAAAGCCGATAAAGTCGTCCTTCAGCGCCAACGCGCATTCCAAAGCACTCGCGTCAAAGGGATTAATGACCGCCTGCTTGCCATCGCGCACGATGGTATTGGTCTTGGGGTCCATCTTGACCTCGGTGCTGCCCGGCACGGCCTTGACGCACACCACCATATGGAAATCGCTCATCTTCACGCGCCCCCTTTCTGGACGAGCTCATCCAAGAGCTTCTCCGAAAACAGGTTACCGCGACCCAGCTGCCCGTCAGGATCGAGCTGGAGCTTGAGCCGCGCCGACTCGACCATGGCCTCGTGACCGTACATCGTCTCCAAGAAGCCCGCCTTGATCTTGCCGACGCCGTGTTCTGCGGAGACGGCGCCGCCCATGACCGTGACCTCGGAAGCCCACTGGGCAAAGAGTTCTCCGCCGCGGCGATAATCCTGCGCATCGCGCGGCAGAATGTTCACATGCAGATGGTTGTTACCGATGTGCCCCCAGGCGGCAGATTCAAGCCCACTTTCGGCCAACGTGCGGCGATAAAGGGCGATGACATCGCCCAAGCGTGCGTTGGGCACCGACATGTCCGAGCCCAATTTGGTGATGGTGGGATCCGTGCGGCGGCGCTCGTCGATGAGCATGTTGACGCTCTCGGGCACCGCATGGCGGAAGAATCGCTGACACTCGCGATCGACCTCGGTGCGCGCGACCCATGTCGCATCGTCACTGCCGCCCGCAAGCTCCAGTACCCACCCCAAGTGATACAGCTCCTCAGTCGCCTGAACTTCGTCGTCGCAGTCGAGCTCCACGTAGACACAGACCTTGGCCTCTTTGTCGAGCGCAGGCAGCGAGGCGAACGCGGTCGACTGTTCACGCTGACGACGCTGGATATCCAGGGCGCCCGCATCGAAATATTCGATGGCAACCGCATGGGACAGGACGGGACGCACAGAATCGGTGAAGGACACGGCCTTGTCTTCGCTGTCAAAGAAGCAGCTCACGCCCCAAACGACCGCAGGCGCCGCCTGCAGGACAATCTCGAGCTCGGTGATGACGCCGATTGTGCCACACGCACCGATAAACAGATCGATGGCATCCATATCGTCAGCAACGAAATAGCCCGAAGCATTTTTGGTCTTGGGCATGGTGTAGTCGGGAAGGTCGAGCTCGAGAGCACGGCCCGCTGCCGTCACAAGCGACAGGTGGCGGCCCTGGGCAAAAGCCTCGCCGCGCTGAAGCTCAAGCAAATCGCCATCAGCCAGCGCGACGTGGAGTCCCGTGATATGTGGGCGCATGGGGCCGT
>URKT01000055.1 GCA_900548495.1 uncultured Collinsella sp.
GAGATCTGCGCATGTCTCGTGGGCTCGGAGATGTGTATAAGAGACAGGTACAAGCCGCGCAACGAGGGCCACTTTGCGCTCGCCGCGCCGTGCTACTGTCACTTTACGAGTCCCATCCGCCGCTACCCCGATCTGGTGGTGCACCGCGTGCTCAAACTGCAGTTGGCCTATGAGCGGCTTGGCGGCAAGGACGCCTTGGTCCGTACGCCGCGGCTGATCGGCAAGGGGCGCGAGTCGCTGCCACGCATTCTGCCGCAGATCTGCCGCGCATGCAGCGATGCCGAGCGCGCGGCAGATGCCGCCAGCCATGCGACGCAAAAGATCAAGATTGCCCAGTACTATGAGGACCGTCTGGGCGAGCGCTATGCCGGAACCGTCTCGTGGGTTAGCAGCATGGGCCTCTTTGTGCGCTTGGACCTAACGCAGGTCGAAGGCTTGGTTTCGATCAAGAGCCTGGGCAACGAGTGGTTCGAGTTTGACGAGGACGCGCTTACGCTGACGGGCGCCGACACGGGGACTCGCTATGAACTGGGTCAGCGCGTGATTGTCGAGGTCTCGCGCGTCAATACCACGCGTGGGCACTTGGACTTTAAGCTTATCCATTAGCCAAATCCCGACTCATGGTGGGGGAGCGGAGGGCGGCCTTTCGGGACCGCCCTTCGCATTTGAATCATGGCTACCTTGCCGTCTGCTCGGCCGCCCGCTTACCTGCTATTTGAGAGGTAAAACCTACCAAAATAAACCTGTCCCTTTTGGCAGGTTTACAAGAAAGCGGGGATGAGATGGCGACGGTGTACGGTTATGCGCGGGTGAGTTCGCGCGATCAGAACCTGAATCGGCAGCTGGATGCGCTGGGCGCCTATGGCGTGGGCTCGGCGAATATTTATGCCGACCATGCGAGCGGCAAGGACTTCGATCGACCGCGTTATCGCGAGCTGCTGCACGTCCTGGGAGACGGGGACGTGCTGGTGGTGCTTTCTATCGACCGACTTGGCCGTAATTACTCCGAGATTCTTGAGGAATGGCGACGCATTACCAAGGAGCTCGGGGTTGCCATTGTGGTGTTGGACATGCCATTGCTTGACACGCGCGCTAGGGCCAGCGGCGCGCCGGATGTGACCAACGTCCTGATTGCCGATATTGTGCTGCAACTGCTGAGCTACGTGGCGCAGGTGGAGCGCGAGAATATCCATCGGCGCCAAGCGGAGGGAATTGCAGCGGCGCGGGCGCGAGGGGTCCGTTTCGGTCGACCTCGCAAGCCGTGCCCTCCTCAGTTTGAGCTGGTGCGCGATAGCTATGAGGCAGGCGATATTACCCGCAGCCAGGCAGCAAAGTGCCTGGGCGTGTGCGTGGGGACGTTCGATCGCTGGATGCGCGAGGCGGGATAGGGGTTTGCGTCGCTTTGTCGCTTCCTGTTGCGATTCAAATTTTGATACGGTAACGATGCCATTTGGGGCTACACTCGCTGATATTCAAAAAAGGAGGTTGGCCCTTGGCGCGCGTAAAACAGATAATCGGATGGACCGCGATCGTTCTGTTCGCTGCAACGCTGGCGGGCATCTGGGTGCTGACGGAGCAAAATGCGGTGGAGACGTCGTTGCTGAGCGAGTCTACCGCGCGTGTGGCGGAGGGCCAGGCTACGGGCGTTCAGGCTGTCGATGCCACGGGTGAAGCTCAGGCGGAGAACGGAATGACCGGGGGCACCGATTCGGCTGCCTCGAATGTCCGGTCTGGCCGACTTGCTTCCATTCGCATGTGGGTGGGCACAAACGTCCGTCGCGTTGCCCATACCGTAGAGTTTTTCTTCGTCGGATTGTTCGCCTCGGTGGTCGTGGTTTGCTTTTCCAGGCGTCCGTGGAGCGTATGCTCCCGTTGCGTGCCCGTATTGCTCTTTTGCGCCGCCTGCTCCGTTGGCGATCAGGTACATAAGATCTTTGTTCCCGGCAGACATTTCGACGTTATCGATTTAGGATTCGATGCTGCGGGCTATGTCACCGCCATGCTGTTGGTATTGCTGGCAGCGGCGTTGGTGCGCCATGCGACTCGGCCGATCGGTGCCCATGCGAGGCGCTAGCCGGTAACAAACCCGTTTCTGATAATGCGACCTTGTTGAATTATTTTGTGTCGCGCGTATTTCCGAGCGGTCGGATTTGAGGGGCGAGCGGTAGAACGCTCGCCCTTTGTGCGCCACGATGCGGCACAATGTACCGCAAAAGCTGTTTGTATACGGTACGAATCGTTCGTTGGTCTTTTATTCTTCTCAACGGAGGTGTTTGAGATGGCAAACGGATTGCTTTTGCGGCTTCGCGAGCGTGAGCTCAGCGCGAGCCCGGCGGAACGCAATGTCATCGCATATGTAAGCGCTCATCCGCACGAGGTGGTCGGGCTGTCCGTCCGCGGTCTTGCCGATGTCACGTTCTCCTCGCCCTCGAGCATTTTGCGCTTTTGCAAGCGTTTGGGTTTTGCGGGCTACAAGGAGTTCCAGCGCGAACTGATTGCCGAGCTGGCGCTCTTAGGTGACAAGAAAGACGTTGCCCTCGAGGACATCTCCATGGATGACAGCGTCGAACGTATCGTGGGGAAGGTGATGAAAAGCAACGTGCGAACGATCGAGGCGACGGCGCGAACGCTCGATTACACCGTCTTGGAGCGATGCGCGGCCCGTCTTAAGCGGGCACGCGCGGTCAATCTGTTCGGTATTGGTGCCTCTCGTTTGGTCGCACACGATCTGGCGCAAAAGCTCATGCGTGTCGACAAAGAGTGCCATCTGTACGACGACTGGCATGATCAGCTCTTGTGTGCCAAGAACATGCATGAGGGCGATATGGCAATCGCCTTTAGCTACTCGGGCTTGACGCAAGAGGTGCTGGACTGCACCGCCGAGGCTCAACGTCACAACTGTCCCGTCGTGGCCGTTACCAAAGTAGATGGATCATCCAAGCTTGCCACCATGGCCGATGCCGTGCTCGGCGTCGCCGCGAGTGAACCCTTGGTCCGCAGCGGTGCCATGGCTTCGCGTATGGCCCAGCTTATGGTTGTCGATGCCCTGTACGCTGCTTACGTTGCCAGCGACTACGAACGGGCGACGCATGTCATTAAGCAAAACTACATCGAGAAACAGGAAAGATGAGGTGAATGAAATGCTCGATTTAACAAAATTCACGACCGAACAGCGTAATCAAAGGTCAATGGACCTCGATACGATGACATCGCTGCAGATCGTCACGACGATGAACGATGAGGATCTTCGTGCCGTCCAGTCGGTCACGAAAGTTTTGCCCCAGGTTGCCGCAGCAATCGACTGGGCTGCTGAGGCACTCGAGCGCGGCGGGCGCGTCTTTTACATGGGCGCAGGCACCAGCGGTCGTCTGGGCGTACTCGACGCTTCGGAGTGTCCGCCCACGTTTGGCGTGTCACCCGATCTGATTGTCGGGCTCATTGCCGGAGGCGAGACGGCGTTTATCAGGGCTGTCGAAGGTGCCGAAGACAGCGAGGAGCTTGGCGCGAACGACCTGCGAGAGCGTGGACTCTCGGACAAGGATCTTGTCGTTGGCCTGGCGGCAAGCGGTCGTACTCCTTATGTGGTGGGCGGCCTTGTGTACGCCAAGGCAACTGGGTGCAAGACCATTGCAATTGCCTGCAACCAAGGGTCGAAGATCGGGGAGAGCGCAGATCTTGCCATTGAGCCCGTGCCCGGTCCCGAGGTGCTGACCGGCTCAACGAGGCTCAAGGCGGGAACGGTCCAGAAGCTCATTCTCAACATGATTTCGACCGGTGCCATGGTCAAGATCGGCAAGGTATACCAAAACCTGATGGTCGATGTGCAGCAGACGAACGAGAAGTTGGTGGTGCGCGGCCAGAACATCGTGATGGAGGCGACCGGCTGCACGCGCGAGCGCGCCGTTCAGGCGCTTGCAGATGCCGGCGGCCACGTAAAAACCGCTATTGTCTCGGTACTGTTGGACTGCGATGCCGAGCAGGCTACGGTAGCTCTTGAGCGGGCGCGAGGCCATGTCCGTGCTGCGGTGAGTGGCCATGAGAAGAGCAATGCCGACGCCCAATAGGTGCGCGGCGTGAGCTGATATGACATCCAGACGAGATACCCAATACAAGGAGGAGTTATGACGAACAAAGAGCTGGCTCAAAAGCTGCTGGACCTTTTGGGCGGTAAAGACAACGTGCTGGCAAACGCGGCGTGCATGACGCGCCTGCGCGTGACCGTCAAAGACGCGGGCAACGTCGACACGGAGGGCATTAAGGCACTCGACGGCGTGATGGGCCTGGTCGAGGACGACACGATGCAGATCGTGCTGGGTCCGGGCAAGGTGAATAAGGTGCTCGAGGAGTTCTCCAAGCTCACTGGCCTTGCGAAAGGCGTTGCCGACGAGAGCGTGGTTGACGCTGCGGCCACAAACAAGGCCGCGCAGAAGGCCAAGTACGAGTCTAAGCCGGTTCAGGCCTTCCTCAAGAAGATTTCCAATGTCTTCGTCGCCCTGCTTCCCGGCATCATTGCGGCTGGCCTCATCAACGGTATCTGCAACGTCATTAACGTCTCGACGGCAGGCGCGCTTGCAGGCGAGTGGTGGTACCAGGGCATTCGTTCCATGGGCTGGGCCCTGTTTGCCTATCTGCCTATCTTGGTGGGCTATAACGCGGCACGTGAGTTTGGTGGTTCCGCTGCGCTGGGCGGCATCGCCGGCATGATGTGCATCGCCAACAGTGCCATGCCCCTGCTTGCGCCTGGCGCGGCTGATCCTGCCACTGCCATTCTGCTGCCGCTCACCAATGCGCAGTACAACCCCGCAGCGGGCGGCATGATCGCGGCTCTCATCGCTGGCGCATTTTTTGCCTGGATGGAGCGTCAGATTCGCAAGGTTATGCCCAACGCACTCGACACGTTCTTGTCCCCGCTGCTGGTGCTCATCATCGGCGCCTTTGCTCTGATGCTCGTCATCCAGCCGGTAGGCGCATGGCTGACGACTGCCATCTTTAGCGTTTTGACCTTTATCTTCGAGAAGCTGGGCGTCCTGGGCGGCTATATCCTGTCGGCAGGCTTCTTGCCGCTGGTGTCCGTCGGCCTGCACCAGGCGCTCACGCCGATCCACGCTATGCTCAACGATCCCGACGGCGCTACCAAGGGTATCAATTACCTGCTTCCCATCCTTATGATGGCTGGCGGCGGCCAGGTCGGTGCCGGTTTGGCGCTGTACTTTAAGACCAAGAACGCCAAGCTCAAGAAGTACGTCGCAGAGTCCATTCCCGTTGGAATCCTGGGTGTGGGCGAGCCTCTGATGTATGCTGTTACGCTGCCGCTCGTTCGTCCGTTTGTGACGGCCTGCCTGGGTGCCGGATTTGGCGGCGCGCTCGCGGCGCTGCTTCACATCGGCACGGTTTCTCAGGGCGTTTCCGGTCTGTTTGGCCTGCTGATCGTCGTTCCTGGCCAGCAGCTCGGCTACGTTGCCGCTATGCTGCTTGCCTATGCCGCCGGCTTTGTCCTGACGTGGTTCTTTGGCGTCGACGAGCAGAAGATCAACGAGTTCTTTGGCGAGTAGTTTGATATCGCGAGCCGTGTTGCTCGGGGCTCGCGGCGCGCGGCAGATTTCTTGATGCTATGGTTGTGCCGGCGGGGCTAACTGCTCCGCCGGCCTTTTTTAAAGGAGCGTTGAAACGTGAAAACGGGTATTTCGATTTATCTTTCCAGCCCTTTGCAGGATATTGAGCGGACGATTGAGCGTGGCGCCGCGGCGGGTGCGCGCTACGCGTTCACCTCGCTGCATATTCCCGAGGATGGGGGAGCGGCGTATGCCGATAAGGTCCGTCATGTGCTGTCGCTGCTTTCCGCCCGCGGCATTGCGCTCATTGCCGATGTGGGGCCTCGCAC
The DNA here is from genome assembly GCA_900548495.1 of uncultured Collinsella sp. Lineage (GTDB taxonomy): Bacteria > Actinomycetota > Coriobacteriia > Coriobacteriales > Coriobacteriaceae > Collinsella. The sequence goes on from URKT01000055.1 coordinate 5,882, forward strand.
GTGCGATTTGCTCGGGCTTGAGCGCATTGAGGACCTGCGCGATCTGGGGTTGGAATACCTTCGTTTGGACTATGGCTTTAGCGCCCAACGGGTCGCGGAGCTGTCCGGTGTATTTCGCATTGTGGTCAATGCATCGACAGTGAGTTCTGATGAAATCGCATCGTGGCGTGAGGCCGGTGCCGATGTGACTCGTTTTGCCGCCTGCCACAATTTTTACCCCAAGCCTTATACCGGTTTAGCTCTGGAGGACATTGCTCGGGTGAATCTTCGTCTTGCGGCGCTTGGATTCGAAATCATGGCTTTTGTGCCGGGTGATGCTAACGTTCGCGGGCCGGTATTCGAGGGACTGCCGACGGTCGAGGCGCAGCGCGGTCGCGCGTCAAAGGTTGCTCTCAATATGCTTGAGCTTGCACATGGCGCCGATTGCGACATTGTGTTGGTCGGCGACCCCGATCTATCCGATGCGGGCTGGGCGCAGTTTGCTCAAGTTTCCGCCGGATACGTGGACCTGCAATGTGAGCTTGAGCCCGGTTATGCCTATGTGCGCGGGCAGATTCATCACGACCGGCCCGACTCGAGTGTCCTCATCTTTAGGTCTCAGGAGTCACGTACGAAGCTTAAGCCGGATTCCGTGCCGACGGATGCCGGAGCCGGCCTGCCGCGAAAGGCGGGGTCGATCGCTGTGAGTAATAGCGGATATGGGCGCTACGAAGGCGAGCTTGAGATTGCGCGGGTCGATCTTCCCGGTGACGAGCGCATGAACGTTGCGGGCCATATCACGCCCGAGGCAATGGAGCTGCTGCCGTTCATCAAACGCGGATTCGGGGTACGGTTCGTTTAGCGTGTGACCCGTGGGCTACAATTGGCCCATCATACGAAGGCGCCTCGTGTGGCGTGTGCCTGCGTTGGCCGATCTATATTCGGAGGATTCCCATGACCGTACTGTTTGTTGAATATCCCAAGTGCTCGACCTGTAAGAAGGCCAAGGCATGGCTGGACGAACATGGGGTTGAGTATATCGACCGCGATATCGTTTTGGACAATCCCACGGCTGATGAGTTTGCGACCTGGATTGCTCGTTCGGGGCTGCCGGTGCGGCGTTTCTTTAATTCGTCGGGCATGAAATATCGAGAGCTGGGCCTGAAGGCGCGTCTGGATGCGGGCATGACGGATCGGGAGTGCTACGAGCTGCTGGCGACCGACGGCATGCTGGTCAAGCGTCCGCTGCTGGTGGGCGACGACTTTGCGATTCCCGGCTTTAGGGAAGCGGCTTGGGCCGAGGCGTTACTGTAGCGGCTGCGGAAAGTGCGACCCGTTTTGAGTGCTCAGGGTGGGACGCACTTTCCGCCGGCGGGCCTGCCTCAGTCAGTCCGCCAGCTGTGCCCATTCGTGCGGATCGTAGACCTTTACGTGCTTGTTGGGCTTGCCGCTCCAGTACTCCTCGTCCATAAAGGGCAGATATGCTTGAACGCCAGGGCAGATAAAGGGAATCCGCTGCTGTTGCAGTCGCTCGCGCTGACGCTGCTCCAGGTGCGCCTCGGATATGACGGTCGGCATGCCGGACAGCTCGACGAGACTTGCCTGGATTCGCTTAAGGTCGGGGAGTCCCGCATGCCATGACGTCCGCATGATCAAAAATGAGGCACGGCGGTAGTTTGCCTGCATCACCGTGATGGCGGGGCGCAGTGCGGGATGGATTTTGTTCCGTTCGGGCCAAGGGCCAGCAGTGATCTCGAGGCCCAGGGTCTCCCATAGGTAATCAAGCTCTTCGTCCATGGCGCCTCGATATCTACGCGATCATTGATACTTCGATTGTGTTGCCTGGTGCTATCGTTTTCGCGGTAGAATCTGCCAACGGTTGACGGCTACCGCTCGCGGCGTTTTGCCCTTCGTGTACAGCGGTCGGCTTCACAGGTCCTTCACGGGTTGGACGAAATTAGGCCAATTTGGCCGAATTTCAAAAAAGTCAAAATTGGGGCTTGCGTCATGGCGTGACTTCCCGTATATTTCTTTCTTGCGCAAAGGCACAGCCGAGCGCAGCGATGCAGTCATTGGGATGTCGTCTAATGGCAGGACAGCGGATTCTGGTTCCGTCAATGGGGGTTCGACTCCCTCCATCCCAGCCATTGCATTTGCTACATATGGCCCGTTCGTCTAGCGGTTTAGGACGCCGCCCTCTCAAGGCGGAGATCACCAGTTCGAATCTGGTACGGGCTACCCACAAAAGAATGCCCGGGCCTCGCAAGAGACCCGGGTTTTGTGTATCGACCGTTTATACGGCGCCTGCCGTGTTTCGCTCAGATCGAGGAGTAGCCATGGATCTGCCCATCAGCTTGCAAGACATCACGTATGCCGAGAACTATCTGGCGCAGGGCGACCTGGCTACGGCGACGCCGCTGTTGGAGCGCCTGGTGGAGCTCGCCGAGGAGTATATCGACGCCGAGTGCAAGACGGAGGAGAAGCGCCAATACTTTAGCTTCGACAGCAAGTTTGAGCGCTTGGCCTATCGCCGCGTGGAGAAGGATCCGCGCGAGCTCGTGCAGGTCGAGGTTCCCTTTGACCGCCTGTACTCTGATATGGCGTTTGCCTACATTCGCCAGCAGGATTATGTGAGCGCTCGTAATGCCCTGATGCAGGCTGTGCGCTGGGACCCCATGAACTGCAACTATCGCTTGGACCTGGCCGAGCTGTTCCGCGCACTCGAGGACAAGCAGGAATGGGCATCGCTCTCGTTTTCGGTGCTGGAGCGTGCGAGCGACGGCAAGTGCGCCGCCCGCGCCTATTCCAACCTGGGCCAGTACTTCTTGGAGCCCGAGACCGAGAATGTCTCGGCCGCCGTGGGTTGCGCGCGTCTGGCACTGCGCTTAGCGCCCAACGATGCACACACGACGCGCCTGCTCAACAAGATCCATACCACCTATCCGGATGCCGCCGAGGAGAGCGACGAGCACGTGATGGGTGAACTGGCCCTGCAAGGCGTGCCGACCTCGCCTTCGGCCGAGATTGCCATCTGCCTGATTATGTGCGCGACAGATGCTGCAAGCGACGGCGACAAGCAGGAGGCCACGCGCCTGACGGTGCGTGCTCGCGACTTGGTGGGCGAGGAGGCCTGCGCGGCGATTATCAAACTGGTGCGCGAGAGCGACGCTGAGCTCAATGCTGAGCGCAAGGCAAAGCGCGATGCCGCGGGCTCAAACGCCGATGGAGCCAAGGAGGCCGGCGATGCCCAGTAAGCGCGAGCGCAAGCTCATCTCCAAGAATCGCTCGGCACACCACGAGTACTTTATCGATGAGACCTTTGAGTGCGGCATTGAGCTGAGTGGCACCGAGGTTAAGTCGATTCGCGAGCGCGCGTGCCAGATCACCGACACCTTTGCACTGATTCGTGGCGGCGAGTGCTGGCTCGTGGGGCTGCATATTCATCCTTATAGCCATGGTGGCGTGTGGAACCGCGACCCTGATCGCCGTCGTCGTCTGCTGCTGCACCGCAAGGAGATTGACTTTCTCGACGGTAAGCTACGTAATCGCGGCTATGCCCTGGTGCCGCTGGAGCTGTATTTTAATACCGACGGCCGCGTAAAGCTGCTGCTGGGCCTAGGCCGCGGCAAGAAGCTTTACGACAAGCGCGAGGATATGGCCAAGCGCGATGTCCAACGCGAGATCGACCGCGCCCTTAAGGAACGCAACCGCTAGGCACTCTGTATAAGTTGCGGTGGAATAGTTCCTGTTTGAGGCCAAATAGCCGACAAGCAGGAACTATTTCACCGCAACTTGGTGGAGAGACTTGGCTGACCTGCAATCTTGGCACATATATGTATAGGGCGGTGTCCGTTACGGGCGCCGTCTTTTTGTGGGTACATACATCCATAAGGTACCAACCCGGGTTAGGGGAGTGATCGTTATGGACAAAACTGCGTTCTTTACCATGCCGAGCGGTCTGTACGTGGTGAGCGCCGCGGCAGACGGGCTGCGCGCCGGCTGCGTCATCAACACGGCGGTGCAGGTGACGTCCGCACCGCCGCGCATTTCGGTTGCCGTGAACAAGGACAACGTTACCTCGGGCGTCATCGCATCGGCCAAAGCGTTCGCGCTGACCGTGATCGATCAGACCGCCGACATGCTCTACATCGGTAACTTTGGGTTCCGCACCAGCAGCGATTATGACAAGTTTGCCAAATACGAGACCCGCGAGACGGCTCTGGGCATGCCCTATGTGCCCGAGCACGCGGCAGCGCTGTTTAGCTGCCGTTTGATCGACACTGTGGATGTGGGCACGCATCTGCTGTTTATCGGCGAGGTCGAGGGTGCCGAGCGCCTGAGCGACGAGACGCCGCTGACGTACGACTACTATCACAAGGTTCTGAAGGGCAAGACGCCTCCGAAGGCCTCGTCCTATCAAGGCTAGAATTGTTGTAAAAACACTTGCATTATTTTATTGAGAACATATACTAATAAGCGAAGTACATCACCAGTCGCGTTCGAGAGGAGAACATCATGGCTGAGGAGAAGAAGACGTATAAGTTTGTGTGCGTCGTTTGCGGTTACGAAGTTGAGGTCGATACGCCCGAGCTGCCCGAGGACTACGTGTGCCCGGTGTGCGGCGTCGGTCCCGATCAGTTTGAGCTCGTCGAGGAGTAACTCGCAGGCACACGGCGAAAGCCGAACATAGCTCTGTCCAAGGGTCCCGGCTGGATATTCCGGCTGGGACCCTTTTGATTTATCTGACGGTTTAAAACGGCCTTACGTGTTACAGATTGAGACGTTATATCTGGACAGCCACGCTATCCCAATTACATCCCCGTTAGCAGCACGATGTCGAGAATCGTCACGATGACGCCGATCCCTACGAGCAGCGCGTTGAGCGGGCGCGAGTTGGCGTATTTGCCCATAACGCGGGGCGAACTGGTGAGTCGTATGAGCACAAAGACCGTAATCGGCAACTGAAGCGACAACAATGCCTGACTCCAGATGAGACCCTCAAAAGGATTCGGGACGATCAGGCACGCCGCCACTGCGCCGACGAAACAGACCGCCACTCCAATCGATGAGTGCCGGTCGTGGATGTCGTATTCCTCGTCGAACATGCCCGCGGTGATGGTTCCCGCCGCCATGCCCGCTGTCACGCTGCTCGATAGTCCCGCGAACAGCAGCGCTACCGCAAAGATGGTCGAGCTCGCCGGGCCCAAGATGGGGGAGAGCGTGGCCGCTGCGACGGCGAGGTCGTCTACGACAATGCCGTGCGCAAAGAAGGTCGTTGCGGCCAGGATGACCATGGCCGAGTTGATCGCCCAGCCCACGCCCATCGAAAAGAGCGTGTCGAAGAGCTCATAGCGCAGACGCTCTTCGATAACCTGCTCGCCTTGGCCTTCGAAGTGCATGGATTGGATGACCTCGGAGTGCAGGAAGAGGTTGTGGGGCATAACGACCGCGCCTAGGACACTTACGATAATCGCGGCCGAGCCGGTGGGCATACGGGGTGTGATCCAGCTTGTGGCGGCTTGCGGCCAGTCGACGTTGACTAGTGCAAGCTCGGCCAAAAACGAAAGTCCTACCACGCCCACGAAGGCGATGATCCATCGCTCGGCGCGTTTGTAGGAGCTTGTCATGAGCATGGCAATCGATGCCGCCGCGACGATGACGCAGCCGGCGCGTACGGGCAGGCCAAAGAGCATTTGAAGCGCGATCGCACCGCCCAGGACTTCGGCCATGGCGGTGGCGATGGTCGCGAGGTAGGCGCTGGCGAGCACCGTGCGCCCAACGAAGCGGGGGAGAAAGCGGGTCGTGGCCTCGGCAAGGCAGGCGCCCGTGGCGATGCCCAGGTGCGCCGCGTTGTGCTGCAAGACGATCAGCATAATCGTGGACAGCGTGACGATCCACAGCAGCGCGTAGCCAAACTGCGAGCCCGCGGCCATATTGGAGGCCCAGTTGCCCGGGTCGATAAAGCCGACGGTCACGAGCAGCCCGGGGCCGATATGCCGCGCAATGTCTAGGCCTCCGTGACCACCGGTGCGTCGGGAGCCAAAGTGTTGTTTGAGATGGTTGAGCATGGTGCGCTCCTGCGTGCCGTTTGTTTGACGCCGCAAAGGATACCCGTTTTAGGCTCGAAGTTAACCAAGACTAACAAAATTGCTGTATTTGAATAGGATGATGAAGGGGGCTGCCGAAATGTCTTGATCTGTAACAACTAGGGATGGAAATTGGGTCTTACTGTTACAGATTGAGATGTTTGAAGCGGTGAGCTTACAGGTCGAACTTGGGGCCCTTGTTGCCGTCCTTGAGGTCGGCGGTGTCCACTCGTAGGGTGTGCGTTACGCGATTGTTTCGAAACGGGCGGGAAACACAACGGGCCGGCGGTGCTCCTAGTATGCCTATTCAACTGACTGTCTAATATCTAGGGGAGGATCGCGATGCAGGCAGATTCCGCTCAGCAGCAGGGCCTTTATCGCCCCGAATTCGACCACGATGCATGCGGCATCGGCGCGCTTGCCGATATCAACGGTGAGCGCCATCACCAGATTCTGGACGATGCACTGTCCATTCTGGTCAACTTGGAGCACCGCGGTGGCACCGGACTCGAGAAGAACACCGGCGACGGCGCTGGTATCCTGTTCCAGGTTCCGCATCACTTTTTCCGTAAAGAGGCTCAAAAGTGTGGCCAGATTCTGCCGGCAGAGGGCGACTATGGCGTGGCCATGCTGTTCTTCCCGCAGGACGAGAAGGGCGTAGAGGATGCCCGCCGCGTGTTTGAGGAGGGCTGCGCCGAGGCCGGCGTGCCGCTGCTCTTTTGGCGCGAGGTGCCCGTCGACCCGCACGACCTGGGCGAGACGGCCCGCGCCTGCATGCCTACTATCCTGCAGGCTTTCCTGGGCCGTCCGGACGACACGCCCGCCGGCGATGCCTTTGAGCGTCGCCTGTACGTGTGCCGCCGCACCATCGAAAAGAAGGCCGACGCCGAGTTTGCCCTGCGCGACAAGATCTTCTATGTGTGCTCCATGAGCTCGCGCACCATCGTGTACAAGGGCATGCTTGTGGCCACGCAGATGCGCCGTTTCTTCATCGATCTCAACGACGCCGCCGTCAAAACGGCCGTGGCGCTCGTCCACTCGCGCTACTCCACCAACACCACGCCCAGCTGGGAGCGCGCACATCCCAACCGCTTTATCATCCACAACGGCGAGATCAATACCCTCAAGGGCAACGTGAACTGGATTCGCGCCCGCGAACCCAACCTGTACAGCCCCGTGCTGCAGCACGATCTTGAGCGCGTGATGCCCATCATCAACCGCGAGGGCTCCGACTCCGCGATTTTGGACAATGTGCTTGAGTTTTTGGTCATGAACGGTCGTCCGCTCACGCGTGCCGCATCCATGCTGCTGCCCGAGCCGTGGGACCACAACGACAGCCTGAGTGAGGAGCGCCGCGCCTACGACGCTTACCAGTCCATGCTCATGGAGCCGTGGGATGGCCCGGCGGCCATCGCCTTTACCGACGGTCGCACGCTGGGTGCCGCCCTCGACCGTAACGGCTTGCGTCCCGCCCGCTACTACGTGACGCGCGACGGTCGCTTTATGCTGGCAAGCGAGGTGGGCACCATCGAGGTAAGCCCCGAGAACATCCTGACGAGCGGCTGTCTGGGGCCGGGTCAGATGCTCGAGGTCGACTTTGCCCGCGGCCGCGTCATCTACAACGACGAGCTGCGCGCCCGTTACGCCAAGGAAAAGCCCTACCGTGATTGGATTGCCGAGGAGACGCTGACCGTCGACGCGCTCGATAGGCCCGCCGCGCCCGCGCCCGCCGAGGACGCCGAGGTGCCTGCCACCGTGCGCATGGCCAAGCTCGGCTACCACTGGGATGACGTCGACGAGGTCGTGCGTCCCATGGCCCAGCAGGGCAAGGCCCCGCTTGCCTCGATGGGCATCGATGCGCCGCTGGCCTGCCTGTCCAAGAAGACGCGCTCGTTCTTCGATTACTTCTATCAGCTGTTCGCCCAGGTCACGAATCCGCCGATTGATGCCCTGCGCGAGCATATGGTCACCTCGACCACGCTCTACCTGGGCAACCACGGCAACCTGCTCGAGGACTCCCGTACGGCCTGCCAGCTGGTGCGCCTGGAGCGCCCGCTGCTGAGCGAGGAGGAGTTCGACCGCATTTGCGCGATTGACCGTGTTGGCTTTAAGACCTGTCTCTTATACACATCTCCGAGCCCACGAGACATGCGCAGATCTCG
>URKT01000056.1 GCA_900548495.1 uncultured Collinsella sp.
GGCAGCGTCAGATGTTTATAAGAGACAGGGCGGGGGAGTCGGCCTTCACGGCCTCGGCAGCAGCGCCGGCGGCAACGCTCTTGGCGTCAGCCTTGCCCTGGAAGGCATCGTTAAGCTTGGCGGCCTTCTCGGCGTTCTTGGCGGCGAGCTCCTCCTCGGAAATCTCGGCCTCCTCGGCGCACTTCTGGGCGTCATAGGCACGGAAGAACGGATAGTACAGAACGAAGTCGACGACCAGGATGAGGGCGAGCATCACAAAGGCGAGCGGCTGGAAGCCCAGGCCCATGATGGTGCCGATGGGGCCGGGGACAGTCCAAGGCAGGGTGTACATAAAGCCGTTCATGCCCAAGAAGTCGATAAAGATCTTGAGGATCCAGATGTTGGCGATCGGGGCAAAGACAAACGGGACAAAGAAGACGGGGTTGAGCACGATGGGTGCGGCGAACAGCAGCGGCTCGTTGACGGCAAAGCAGACCGGGACGATGGCGGCCTTACCGACGGCGCGCATCTCCTGGGACTTGGCCAGGAAGCAGAACATAAAGACCAGGACGAGCGTGGCGCCGGTGCCGCCCATGCAGACGACGAAGTACTGGGCACCCTGGGTCAGGACAGCGGAAGCGTGCTGGCCGGCCTGGAACGCAGCCAGGTTGTCGGTCATGTTGGCAACGAGAGCGGCGGCGATGGCGGGCTCGACGATTGAGGGGCCGTGGACGCCGACGAACCAGAAGAGGCTCATGGCGCCGTAAATCACAGCGAGGCCGATGTAGCCATCGGCAGCGGTGAACAGGGGCTGGAACACCTGGATGACGCCCTGGGCAAAGCAGAAGCCAAAGGCAGCGCGGAAGACGATGTCAAAGACCCAAAAGACGGTGATGCAGACGGAGAAGGGGATGATGTCCTTAAAGGTCTGCGAGATGTTGGGCGGAACCTGCTCGGGCATCTTGACGGTGATGTTGCGCTTAATGAAGAACTTGTAGATGATGCCGGTCACAAACGCAGCTATGAAGGCGGTCAGCAGGCCCTTGGAACCAAGGTAGGCGGTGTTGAAGCCGCTGGCAGCGTCCGTGGCGATGGTGTCGCTCGAAAGGAGCAAGAAGCCAATGATGGCCGCGCACATGCACGAGATGAAGTTGATCTGGTTGTTCTTGGGCAGATCGCGGTTCTGGGCGTCGGCGAAGTGCTTGGCAGTGGTGGCGGCGCAGGCGATGGCCAGGATGCCCATGGAGTAGTTGTAGCACTTCCACAGGGCGTTGTTGATGTCATCGGGCCAGTAGAAACCCCAGATGTTGGGGACCGAGGCTACCAGGCAGAAGATGGACGAGAAGATGATGATGGGGATGACGGAGATAAAGCCGTCGCGGATCGCCTTGAGGTACTTGTTGCGGGCGATCGCGTTGAAAAAGGGCTGGCCCTTTTCGATGATGGCGATGAGTTGCTCCATGCAATGCTCCTAAGAGTCGGTGGGTTAGCAACGATGGTAGCTTTTGGCGTTCGGTTGCCAAAATGTTGACGTTGCCATTTTGCGACACAAAAAAGACGCGAACCGGTGGTTCCTGTGCCTGCGAACCGTCGATTCTTTATGCGTAAACGTTTGAGCCGCCCGGTGGCTCTGTGTTTGCACAATGGCAACGTTAACATTTGGGCGCCAAAAGCCGTTCGGAGAAGCAAAAATGTCGGTGAACGGTAGGTTTTGGGTGGTGAGCGTATGGTGGGGGAGGCGTTGGATATACTTGAAGGCGTTTCATTTGAGTGCGCAGGGTGCCACCAATGGCATCGTTGACATAGAAAGATGATCTATGGCCGCTGTTAAAAAATCGGTATCCGTCAAAGACGTAGCGCGCCTCGCGGGCGTCTCGGAGCAGACAGTCTCGCGTACGGTGCACGATTCGCCCAGCGTGCGCCCCGAGACCAAGGAACGCGTGCGTGCCGCCATGCGCGAGCTGGGGTATCGCCCCAATTTTGCCGGTCGATCGCTGCGCCGTGGCAAGTTTAAGACCGTCGGCGTCGCCATGTTCAACATTACCGGTACCGGCAACCTCGACCGTATGGAGGGCTTTGCGGCCGCGGCCGACAAACATGGCTATGCCATCACCCTCACTAAAGTAGACGGGCATCCGTATACCCTCGAGAGCGCATCGTCGCGCATGAGCGCGCTGCCGGTAGACGGTATGGTCGTGATCATGAACCGCATGCCGGCAGACTTTGGCACTTTTGAGCCGCTGCCCGGTATGCAGACGGTGCTCGTTACCATGCTGGAGCACCCGCTCTGTTCAACGGTCGATAACGACCAGTTCGATTGCTCGCGTCAAGTTGTCGAGTACTTGCTGGGGCGGGGGCACAAGACCGTGCACTTTATCTCATGCCCCGAGCGCTCGCTTTCGGGCATGCGACGCGAGGAAGGCTGGCGTGAGACATTGCGTGCGAATGGCATTGAGCCCTCGCAGCTCGTGCGCGGCGACTGGACGGCGCAGAGTGGATATGCTGCCGGCCAGGTGCTTGCGGACGATCCGACCTGCACGGCCATTTATGCCTCCAACGACGCCATGGCATACGGCTGCATTCGCGGGCTCGAGTCGCGCGGAAAGTGCGTGCCCCAGGACGTGAGCGTGGTGGGTGTTGACGACAGCCTGGGCGATATCGTGCCCGACCGTCGCCTGACCACGGTGCGCTTTGACAACAAGCGCGTCGGCATGTGGGCGGTTGACAAGATTGCCGGCGCTGAGGGCGTTGAACCCGGTGTGGAGCACATGCTGTTTCCGGGCGTGCTCGTCGAGGGCGATACGGTGCGCGATTGGCGCTAGAGCGCGGGTCTGTTTGGGTTTCCGTTAATTGTGTTCGATATTGTTCAGATTGGTTTAAAAACCGTTCACGGGCGAAAAGTGACCGTTCATAGCTCGAAATTACGTTTTGCGCTGTTCTTTTTTGTTTGAATGTTATTGTTTTTGACATACACAACGCAGCGCGTATGCCCGGACGCGATGCTCTCCATTGGTTCATATGTGAAAGGAACGCAACATGGCAACCAAAGAAGAAATCTCGATGGTTGGATTCGAGATTGTCGCATACGCAGGTGACGCCCAGACCGATCTGCTTGCAGCGCTCGATGCTGCTCGCGAGGGTGACTTTGAGAAGGCCGAGCAGCTGCACAAGGATGCCAGCGATGCACTCATCGGTGCCCACGACACGCAGACCAAGCTGCTTTCGCAGGAGGCCGGCGGTGGCGAGATGGAGATGACCTTCATCATGGCTCACGCTCAGGACACCCTCATGACCACTATGATTCTGGAGAAGCAGGCCCGCTTTACCATCGATGCCTACAAGCGCATTGCCGAGCTCGAGGCCAAGCTCGCCTAACGAGCCCTCACAACCAAGCCCCTTTCCAAAAGCCCTGCCGCTACCCGCGGCAGGGCTTTTTTCTGTTCTCCTTCAAGTTGCGGTGAAATAGGGACTGAATAGGGGCCGGCGGGCACAAAACAATCCCTATTCCACCGCAGCTCATCCGGAGATAGTCATTGGGGACAGTCTTGGTGCGCACCGTTGTCCTCCCGTTCGATTTTTGCTCGGTGGGTATACTTCCATCCGCAATACAGGCCGGAATGAGGAGGTATCCAAATGCCGGACAACGGATTGATTCAAAAGAAAGATGCGCACGAGATGGCTCATGGGCGTCCTGTCCAGATAACCGAGCACACGGCGGTAACCGAGCTGCAGCCCAGTCTGTCCGATGTCGTGTGCGCAAACAAAAAGCTGCAGATTGGCTTTATCGTTGCGCTCGTGGTCCTGGCGCTGCTGTCGGGCTTTGTAGCTCGTCCGCATTTCGCCGATACCAAAACTTGGGACTCCACCATCGAGGTCATCGACCAAAAGAAAGGCAACGTTTTGGCGCTCACGACCTCGTGCGTGGCGCTGTCTGCGGGCATTACCGCGCTGCCGGGTGATACGGGAACGCCGGTTGCCGAGCAGCTCGCGCAGCTTTCAGGCAACCTTGGTATCGTGCTTGCCGTGCTATACCTAGAGAAATATTTGCTCACGATTTTGTGGTCGGTTGGCCTGGGCATCTTAATCCCGTTTGCGTTGGTGCTCTTTGCGGTGTCGCTCGGCATTCACGGGCGCTGGAGCACGAGCGCTGTCCTGCGCCGTGTGGCGACGCGCGTGCTGGTGGTTGCCGTGATCGGCATGGCGCTCGTGCCCGCGAGCGTATGGGTGTCGCAGAAGGTCGATGAAACGTATCGCGTAAGTATTGAGCAAGCTGAGCAAAAGGCTGCGGACGCTGCGGACGCGGCCGACGCCACGGACAAGTCAGCCGAGACCAGCTCAAAATCGAACAAGAAAAAATCCGAGACCACGGAGTCCAAAAACGTGCTCGAGCAGTTGACTGATGGGGCATCGAGCCTTGTTACGTCGGTGACCAGCGGCGCCAAGCAGATGACCGATGAGATCGTGCGGCAGGTGACCGATCTGATTGAAGGCGTCATCGTGATGATCGTGACTTCGTGCGTTATCCCGCTGCTGGTGCTCGTGGCGTTTCTGTGGCTGGGACACGTACTGCTGGGGATCGATATTTCCGGCCCGGCGAACTATTTGACGGGTCGTTTCTTGAGCGCTCCTTCCAAGCACGCCAAAAAGGGCGGGCAGTCCGAGTAGCTAAAACAGCTGTATATACCGGGAAATACCTATACCGGGAAATACCGCCGAAGGGCGGCCGAGACACGTTCTCGGCCGCCCTTTTGTTTGTTGAACGCGTGGTCGCTACGTTCGCGTCAGGCGCAAGCGGTCAGCAATTATCCGTAAACGGTATTTGTTCAAAAAAGAACAAAGATAAACAAATAGTTGTTGCAGTTACTGTTCGAATGTGTTCAAATAAACATGAACAGTGAAGAACCGCACATTCAGATGCCCGGACCTGAACGCGATTCAACACTTCCAAACAGAAACTACGCACCTGCGTATCTCTCAAGGAGGATGTCATGAGGGTTGTAATCGCTTCCGATGCCGACGGTATGTCGATGAAGGAGTCCATCAAGGAGATGCTCATCGCCGACGGTCACGAGGTCGTCGACTATTCCGAGACCCCTGCCGCGGACTTTGTCGATTCCGCGACCGCCGTTGCCAAGGACCTGCTGGAGCACAAGGATTCCCAGGGCTTCGCATTCGATAAGTACGGCGTCGGCTCCTATATGGCCGCCGTCAAGATCAAGGGCATGGTCGTCGCCAACATTTCCGACGAGCGTTCCGCCTACATGACCCGCGAGCACAACGGCTCGCGCATGGTCACCATGGGCCCGGGCGTTGTGGGCACCGAGGTCGCCAAGAAGATCGCCCGCGAGTTCCTGCGTGCCCAGTACGCCGGCGGCCGTCACCAGATCCGTGTCGACATGCTCAACAAGATGGCCTAACGAGAGCCACCGAGAACTCGAACTTCTACCTCAACTTGTGAATTCAGACGAAAGGACGTTCTGATGAAGAAGACCATCGCAATCGGTTGCGACCATATCGTTACGGACGAGAAGATCTATCTGGCCGACCGCTTGGAGCAGGCTGGCTACAAGGTGCTCGACTGCGGCACCTACAGCCACACCCGTACGCACTATCCCATCTACGGTAAGGCCGTGGGCGAGGCTGTTGCCAGCGGCAAGGCCGACTTTGGCGTGGCCCTGTGCGGCACCGGCATTGGCATCACCAACGCCGTCAACAAGGTTCCCGGCGCCCGCTGCGCCCTGGTTCGCGACATGACCTCTGCCCTGTATGCCCGTCGCGAGCTCAACGCCAACATCGTGGGCTTTGGCGGCAAGATCACCGGCGAGTTCCTGATGGCCGATATCATGCTTGCCTTCCTGGAGGAGCCCTACGAGAAGACCCCCGAGCACGATGCCCTGATCGCCAAGATCGATGCCTGCAATAAGGCCGATGCCGAGGCTCAGGCTGACCCGCACTTCTTTGACGAGTTCCTCGAGAAGTGGGACCGCGGCGAATACCACGATTAGCGGGTATCCGGCGTAATTAACTAGTCCGTTGACGGCTCGCGTTTCTGTGAGGGGGCGCGAGCCGGTTTTCTATCAGCCCAATTGGCCCAGCGGGCTGGACGTGCATTGTTCTTTTGTTTGCGGCGCTGCCTCATTACCTTTCTGCTAAAGGCACGACGTTCACAATGGATCGTGCGAGATGATATGTGAAGGAGAAGATTCCCATGGAGTTTGTTCTTGATAACGGCTCTGTCCGCATTGCGTTGAGCACGGCTGGCGGATCGTTCACTTCTATTACGGCCAACGGCCGTGAGTACCTGTGGCAGGGTGACCCGGCGGTCTGGTCGGGCCAGGCACCCATTTGTTTCCCGATCTGCGGCGGCCTTCGTGACGGTCGCGCAATGACCATGGGCGGCCGCGAGGTCAAGCTTGCCCGTCACGGCTTTGCGCGCAAACAGGAGTGGAAGCTCGATGAGCAGGGCGACAACATGGTTGCGCTGAGCCTAAGCTCTGCCGACCATGCCGAGTTGCTCGAGCAGTACCCGTATCCGTTTAAGATCGTTGCTCGTTACACGATCGATGCGGAAAAGGTGGCCGTGTCGTACGAGGTGACCAATGAGGGCACCGAGGACATGCCGTTCTTTGTGGGCGGTCACCCTGGCTTTAAGTGCCCGCTTGATGAGGGCGAGTCCTATGACGACTACGAGCTCCGTTTTGAGCAGCGCGAGGCTGCCGAGCTCTGTACTGCCGTTCCCTCGACGGGCCTGATTGATGTTGAGCATCGCAGCAAGAACCCCATGATCGGCCAGAACCTGCCGCTTACCCACGAACTCTTCGACTTCGCGGAGACCATCTTTGACGTGCTCGAGAGCCGCGTGGTTACGTTGACCAAGAAAACCGAGGACAAGGGCGTGCGCCTGACGTTCCCCGATATGCCGTACCTGATTGTGTGGAGCAAGCCCGAGGGCGACTTTGTGGCTGTTGAACCGTGGGGTGGTCTGTCCACCTGCTCCGACGAGGACGATATTCTGGAGCACAAGCGTGGCTGCCTGGTGGCCAAGCCGGGAGAGACCGTCACTTGCGGCTTTGAGATCGAGATCCTTTAACGAGTTATCGTATGTTTGGGGCCGCGCGTGCCGTGCCCCGGAAACAGGAGTTCAATATGATTCTGACCGTTACCATGAATCCGTCGATTGATACGCGCTATCAGCTCGACAAGCTGATCATCGACGATGTTAACCGTGTGACGCCCGAAAAGACCGCTGGCGGTAAGGGCCTCAACGTGAGCCGCGTGCTGCTGCAGTTGGGCGACGATGTGCTCGCGACCGGTCTGCTCGGCGGCCACATGGGTGCCTATATGGCCGAGCTTATGGATGCCGACGGCGTCAAGAACGACTTTGTGCCCATCGCCGGTGAGACGCGCATTTGCCTGAATATTCTGCACGAGGGCAATCAGACCGAGCTGCTGGAGAGCGGTCCGCAGATCGCCCCGGCCGAGCTCGAGGCCTTTACGGCCAAGTTCGCCGAGCTTGCAGCGAAGGCGGACGTTGTGACGCTTTCGGGCTCGCTGCCGCGTGGCGTCGATGCCGGCTACTATGCCGAGCTCGTCAAGATCGCCGAGGAGGCGGGCGCCAAGGTGCTGCTCGACACCTCGGGTGCATCGCTGGAGGCCGCGCTGGAGTCCGACGCTAAGCCCGAGCTCGTAAAGCCCAATCTGACCGAGATTAACGGCCTGCTGGGTACGTCCTTTACGACCGATGATGTCGATGCCCTGCGCGAGGCGCTCGCCGCCGATGACCGCTTTGCCGGTATTCCCTGGGTTGTCGTTTCGATGGGCGCTGCCGGTTCGGTTGGCTTCCATGAGGGTCGCGCGTTCCGCGCCAAGACGCCCGCGATTGCGGCTGTGAACGCGACGGGTTCCGGCGACTCGACCATCGCCGGCTTTGCGCATGCCATTGCTGCCGGCGCCGACGACGTCACGGTGCTCAAGACCGCCAATACCTGCGGCAAGCTCAACGCCATGGATCCCAAGACCGGCCACCTGGTCATGGACCGCTGGGACGAGGTCTACAACAGCGTTGTCGTGACTGAACTGTAGGGTTACGCGGTTTTACCAAACCGCGTAACGGCGCGACGCTGCAAACGCCCCTAAGCGGCAATCTGACGTTCAATCGTCGGGCATGACCAAAAGGTCAATGCCCTCCTCTTTCACGTCACCTTGCTCGCTTAGGGGCGTTTTCGCTGTCGTTGCCAAGACACCGGCGTTGCCTTGGTCGCAAGTAGTCATTGGGGACGCTCTTTAATGACTAGTCGTTTAAGAACGCCCCTTAAGAATGACCCCAATGACTACACTCAAAAACGGCGCCCGTCGGCGATGTTGCCGGCGGGCGCCGTTGTCTTGAAGACGAAATGATCTGTTTTCCTCCGTCCCCAAGGGACCATTACAGTGAGTCGATAAAGCGCTGCTGGGCGGCGCGGCCGGCTTCGTCCCACTTAAAGACGCCGGCGTTGTCGAGCACGTGGCCAAACACCACGCCGACCTCCTCGTGCAGGATGTCGATGGCGTTTTCGGCCGTAAGCTCGTCGGCGCGGCGGGCAAAGACGTCCTCGGCCCATGCGGCGTGGCTACGGCATAGATCATCGCCCTCGAGCGCACCGGCAAGGTCGTAGCTGGCATCGGCCTTGGCCGCTAGCAAGTGCTCGCGGACAGCGCCGAGCTCGGGAACCAGGCGCGGCGGAAGAATGGCCAGGCCCATGACCTCGATCAGGCCGATGTTCTCCTTCTTAATATGGTGGTACTCGGCATGCGGGTGGAAAACGCCCAGCGGATGCTCGCCGGTCGTGATGTTGCAGCGAAGCGCCAGGTAGGCCTCGTAGATCTCGCCGCCGGCGTTGCCGCGGGAGTCGACGCGGCGGATGACGGGCGTCACGGTGTTGTGCGCTACGCCGTCGGCTGTGTGCGCGATGACGCCCACCGACTCATCGGTCCACTCGCGCCAAGCGAGGATGATCTTCTCGGCGGCGTCGAGCAGCTGGGCGCGGTCGTGCGAGCGCAGTCGCAGCACCGAAAGCGGCCACTGCAACACGGTACCGCTGACTTGGTCAAAGCCAGGCACGCTAAACTGCGAGACCTCGGTGGCATGCATCATTGGGAACTCGTGCGCGCCGCCCTGGAAGTGGTCGTGCGACAGAATCGAGCCGCCTACGATGGGCAGGTCGGCGTTGGAGCCAATAAAGTAGTGCGGGAACAGGTCGACAAAGTCGAGCAGGCAGGTCAGCCCCTTGCGGTCGACGTGCATCGGACGATGCTCAGAGCTCATGGCAATGCAGTGCTCGTTAAAGTACGCATACGGGCTGTACTGGAAGCCCCAGCGCTCGCCGTTGAGCTGAATGGGGATAACGCGCAGATTCTGGCGGGCGGGGTGAGCGCCGCCGTCGGCTGCGGCAGAGCGTCCGGGATAGCCCTCGTTTTCGATGCAGAGCTGGCAGGCGGGATACTTATCTCCCGTGTTCTTTGCAACGCCGGCCGCGGCAATGTCACGCGGGTCCTTCTCGGGCTTCGACAGGTTGATAGTGATCTCGAGGTCGCCCCAGTTGGTGGAGGTGCTCCATTTGATGTTGCGCGCGATGGCGGCGCGGCGCACGTAGCCGGCGTCGCAGCACAGGCCGTAGAACCAGTCGGTCGCGGCGCGGGGCTCGTCGACGCCCATGCGGCCGTTGAATTCCTCGTTTACAATCGAAGGCCTCGGCATCAGCACGCCCATGATGCGCATGGCGATGCGGTCGCGGCCCGATGCCGTGTCCTCGGCGGCACCGTTGGCGACGGCGGCCTCGGAAAGCGCGGCAAGCGTGCCCTCCAGGTCAAAATCGGGGAGCGTATCGGGGTGCAAGAGCGAGAGCTTCTCGTTCTGCAACGCCCAGGTCATGTCGAGCGCGGGGCCCGTGGCGCCGATGCACTCCAGAATGGTGTTGTAGGCCCAGATACGGTCGTCCTGTCCGATCATCGATCGGTGGATAGCATACTCAGTCAGGCCCTGCGCAGCCTCGCGCACATCAGTCATTACAGCCATGCCGCGTAAGCCCCCTTGTCAGAGATAGCGTAATGACGGGCAGAGCCCTCGCCCAGCCAGCCGTTCATCTTGGCGATGAAGGTGTCGACCAGGTCGAGCGGCACGAAGGCCTGGATGGTGCCACCAAAGCCGCCACCGTGGATACGGACGGCGCCTCGGCCGTCGAGGACATGCTCGGCCAGTGCCAAGGCGTACATGGAAGGCTGCTCGGAGCCCAGCTTGGCAACGACATTCTGCAGGTACATGGCAGAGCTGGCGCCGGACTCGCGCGTCAGGACCAGGAACTGGTCGATGTCGCCGGCGTTCAGGGCAGCCCAGCGCTTGTCGACTAGGCCGTTTTCGTACCAGTAGTGAACGGCGCGCAGGCAGGCACGGTCGCCCAGCTTGGCGCGCAGCTCGGGGAGTTTGGCGTCAAAGTCCGCCACGTTTACCTCGCACAGACGCGCCTTGCCAAACTCGGCGGCGACGTCCTGCATCTCGCGCGGAACGGCGGCGTAGTCGTCGGTAGCTGCCACATGGTCGGCACCGACCTTAACGAGCACGAGTGCATAGCCGTGATCCTCAAAGTTGAGTTCGAGCTTCTGGGTCTTGGGCTGGGCCTGATCCTCAAAGTCCATGTAGGCGAGTCCGCCCAAGCAAACGGCGGCCTGGTCCATCAGACCGCAGGGCTTGCCGTAGTAGTTGTTCTCGGTGCGCTGGCTCATCTGGGCGAGCGTGACGGGCTCAATGGCGGGCGCGCCCCAGAGCGTCTCCATGGCACGACCGTACGCGGCTTCGACGGCGGCAGAGCTGGAAAGGCCGCCGCCCGAGGGGACGGAGCAGGTAAAGGCAAAGTCGAAGCCTTTGGGCTCAACGCCAAGGGCTGCGACCTCGTGGGCCATACCGCGCACGAGGCTTGCGGACGTGCCCTTCTCGGACTCCTGAACGTCTAGCGTGTCGAGCGCGATCTCAAACGTGGGATAGCCCTCGTCGGCAACGCGAACCTTGTTGGAATCGGTTGCCACGGCGATGCCGTCGACGGCGACATCGAGCGAGCCGGCGATAACGTGGCCACCCTCGTGGTCGGTGTGGTTGCCGCTGATCTCGGAACGGCCGGGCGCGTGCACGTAGAGCACCTGGCGGTCGCCGATGGGGCCAAACTCCTCCTCGAACAGCTTGGTGAGCGTGGCGAATGTCTTTTCGTCGGGGGTGGTCATGGGAGTCCTTTCCTTGGCGCGCACGGGTGGGTTTTGCGTCGTTATGAGTACGTTAACAACTTGAAGCGGCATGAACCAAGTGTTCACAATACCGCACGTTACGGGCTATGTTAACGTACTCATAACACATCGCTTGTCACTTTTTGAGAATCTGGTAATCGGTAGAAATTCAGCCGTGAACGGTACTGCCGTATGGACTTATAAAGCAGAAGAGATGCAGATAGAAAAAGTAGAGTACGTTAACATGCGTCCGACGATAGCGGGCCTCGGCGCGGGATGTATTTCTGCCCGGGCCGGCATTCACGCTATTCAGATCTCGCAAGGGTGAAGGTGATCCTGTGGCAAGGCGCCCGTCCAACGATACCAGTTCGCGTCCGGTCTCCATGGCCGACGTCGCCCGCGCTGCCGGCGTTTCGCAGCAGACGGTTTCGCGCGTCGCCAACGGCTTGCCTAACGTTAACGAGCAGACGCGCCAGCGCGTACAGGCCGCTATGCAAAAGCTCGGCTTTCGTCCGAGTTATGCCGGTCGCTCGCTGCGCGACGGCCGTTATCATTCGGTCGGCCTGTGCGTCAACGATGTCACCAAGTTCGGCAACCTCTCAATGATCGACGGCATCGCCAGCGCTGCTCGCGAGCATAATTGCGCCATCACGCTGGTCGAGATGTCCAAGACCGAGGAGTTTTCGCTTGCCGAGGCCACGCGTCGTATGGCCGCATTGCCGGTGGACGGCATCATTATCGGCATGAGCCGTATGGCGCCCGATTTTGAGACGTTTGATCCACTGCCGGGCATTGGCACGGTCATCGTTACCATGTACGCGCACCCGCGGGTGACCACGGTAGACTCCGATCATTACGGCTGCTCGCTCTTGCTTATGAATCACCTGTTTGAGCTGGGGCATGAGCAAATTCGCTATATTGGCGGCCCGTCGTTCTCGGTCGACGAGCAATTTCGTCGAGCCGGTTGGCAGGATGCGCTCGAGCGTAGGCACATTAAGCCGCAGACGCCGCTCGAGGGCGACTGGTCTGCCAACAGCGGTTACGAGGCCGGCAGATATCTGGCCGAGCACGACCGCACCATGACGGCGATTTACGCGGCAAACGACCAGATGGCAAACGGCGCAATTGCAGCGCTGCGCGATAGTGGCTTGCGCGTGCCCGAGGACGTGAGCGTGGTGGGCGTCGATGATTCGCTCGATGATTTTGTGGCACACAACGAGCTCACGACCGTGCGATTTGATCTACATCAGCGCGGACGCGAGGTATTCGAGCATGCGGTTCCCGAGGCGGGTACGGCGGGCAAAACCGTTGCCATTCGTATTCCCGGCCAGCTCATTATTCGACATAGCACGGCGATACCGCGCGCATAGTTTGCGCAGGTAAACGGCGATTTATCGTATTTCAATAACAATCGGTATGGATGCCGGCAGATAACAGCTGGGATACTGCCGAGTGTTATGATAGACGGGTTCTTTTGTCTATCTAGGAGGCTTTGCCTGATGGAGATCACCAAGGATATCCGCTACATCGGTGTCGACGATCACGACATTGACCTGTTCGAGGGCCAGTACGACGTGTCCGAGAACGGTATGGCATACAACAGCTACGTTATCTTGGGCGAAAAGATCGCTGTCGCCGATTCAGTCGATGGCGGTTTTGTCGACGAATGGCTCGGCAACCTCGAGGCCGCGCTCGATGGCCGTACGCCCGACTACCTGGTCGTCCATCACATGGAGCCCGATCACTCCGCCGGTATCGCCGCCTTTATGGAGCGCTATCCCCAGGCACAGATTGTGGCCAGCATGGGCGCCTTCCGCATGATGGTCAACTACTTTGGCACCGACTACCCCGAGCGTAAGATAGTCGTCAAAGAGGGCGACGTGCTCGACCTGGGTGGCCACAGCCTAACGTTTGTCTGCGCCCCCAACGTGCACTGGCCCGAGGTGATCTTCTCCTACGAGTCTACCGACAAGGTGCTCTTTAGTGCCGACGGCTTTGGCAAGTTCGGCGCCAACGACATCGAGGACCCGGAAGGCTGGGCCTGCGAGGCGCGCCGCTACTACTTTGGCATCGTCGGTAAGTTCGGCAAGTTCGTGCAGGCCGTGCTCAAGAAGGCCGCCGACCTGGACATTCAGATTATCTGTCCGCTCCACGGCCCCGTGCTGACCGAGAATCTGGGCTATTACCTCGACACCTACAACACCTGGTCGAGCTATCAGCCCGAGGACGAGGGCATCACGATCGCCTATGTGAGCGTGTATGGCCATCTGAAGGCTGCTGTTGAGGAGCTCGCTTCTGCGCTCGAGGCTCGCGGCCAGAAGGTTTCCGTTTTTGACCTGGCACGCGACGATATGGCCGAGGCCGTTGAGGATGCGTTCCGCTATGACCGTCTGGTGCTCGCCTCCATCACCTATCAGGGCGAGATCTTCCCGTTCATGAGCACCTTTATCCATACGCTTGCCGAGCACGCCTATCAGAACCGTACGGTGGCACTCGTCGAGGCCGGCTCTTGGGCGCCCACCGCTGCCAAGGTTATGACCAAGGAGCTCGAGGGCATGAAGGACATCACCCTGGCGCAGAACAAGGTGACCGTGCTGGGCTCGCTCAACGACGCCTCGCGCGCTCAGATCGAGGTTCTCGCCGACGAGCTTTCCAAGTAGCGATATATCGCTTTTAACGCTCAAACCACCACAAAGGGGACAGTGAACTGCGCCCCGAAACTTGGACTGAATAAATAGCGACTACGCCGCAAGGGCC
>URKT01000057.1 GCA_900548495.1 uncultured Collinsella sp.
CTCTCCGTCGTCGGCAGCGTCAGATGTGTATAAGAGACAGATATATATCGTTTAAGCAATAAGACTTTTTTGTCATCAATGCATTGGGTTTATTTCGATATGGTGCGCCGCAAGAAATCTGCATTGCGCTAATGCCAATGCTCCGGGTCGTAGTCACTGGACTCCAAGAGAGGTTTGCTGCCATCATCAAGGCTGGGCCGCTTCAGTGCCGTCGCCTTCTCCGCGCTGTCCCAGCCGGAGGGGTATTCCTCCGTACCAATGGCATGGTAGGTGATGCGGTAGGCACCGTTGCAATATTCAAACGTATCGATCGCACCTGGCGTCAGGGTGGGGGTTCCGGGATCTGCCACTGTAAAACGCCAGGTGATTTTCTTGTTATTGGGGTCAAACTCGGAAAGCTTCCACACCTGCTTCGCCATATAGTGGGCCGTGTCCTCATCAAGGTCTTTATAAGCAGCGCCGTCGCTGGACACAAGCTGCTCCTTGGCATACGCCTCAGACACAGTGGCCTGCGCTGCCGTCAGAACGGTGCGGGCTTCGGCCAAAACCTTGGCCTCGTTGGCTTTGTCGATGTACCCGGTCAGCGCCGGAATCAGCAGGGCGGCCAGCACGGCAAGGATCGCCAGCACGACAATCAGTTCCACCAGCGTGAAACCGCGGCGGCGGGCAGGGGAGGTACGCATAGAAATCACAGCTTTCCTGGTAAAGTATACATCCGTACAAAATAAGTATAAAAACCAACCGCATTCGACGTCAATGCGTAAAAGTAACAAAATATCGCCACAAAAATTGGTAGAAAAGACTTTTGTTTGCTGAAGATGGACTTTCCGCGCAAAGTATGGTATACTTTTAAAAGATATGCCATAAATACGCGCAAAGCGTGAGGAACGATACCATGAACAAAAACTTGAAAATCGCGGTCGCGGGCACCGGCTATGTGGGCCTGTCCATTGCGACCCTTCTTTCGCAGCACCACGAGGTCTGGGCCGTGGATATCATCCCGGAAAAGGTGGACCTCATCAACCGCCGCAAGTCGCCGATCCAGGATGAATACATTGAAAAATATCTCGCCGAGAAACCACTGAACCTGACCGCTACGCTGGACGCCGAAAAAGCCTACACCGGTGCGGATTTCGTCGTAATTGCGGCCCCCACCAACTACGACAGCAAGACCCAGCACTTTGACACTTCCGCGGTGGAGGCCG
The DNA here is from genome assembly GCA_900548495.1 of uncultured Collinsella sp. GTDB lineage: Bacteria > Actinomycetota > Coriobacteriia > Coriobacteriales > Coriobacteriaceae > Collinsella. The sequence continues at coordinate 1,206 of URKT01000057.1, forward strand.
TCATCAAGCTGGTCATGCAGTACAACCCAGACGCCATCATGGTCATCAAGTCCACCATCCCGGTGGGATACACGGCCAGCGTGCGGGAAAAATTCGGCACGGACAACATCCTGTTCAGCCCGGAATTTCTGCGGGAGTCCAAGGCCCTGTATGACAACCTCTACCCGTCCCGCATCATCGTCGGCACCGACCCGGAGGATGCGCACCTTGTCGCAGCCGCCCACGAATTTGCGGCACTGCTGCAGGAAGGGGCCATCAAGGAGAACATTGATACGCTCTTCATGGGCTTTACCGAGGCCGAGGCCGTCAAGCTGTTTGCCAACACCTATCTGGCGCTGCGTGTGGCCTACTTCAACGAGCTGGACACATACGCCGAGAGCAAGGGCCTGGACACCCGGCAGATCATCGACGGCGTCTGCCTGGACCCGCGCATCGGCAGCCACTACAACAATCCCAGCTTCGGCTACGGCGGCTACTGCCTGCCCAAGGACACCAAGCAGCTGCTGGCCAACTACAGGGACGTGCCCCAGAACCTGATCGAGGCCATCGTGGAGGCCAACCGCACCCGCAAGGACTTCGTCGCCGACGAGGTGCTGCAGATGGTGTGGGACCGCGTCTACGAGGGCAGGGAGAAGCCGGTCGTGGGCGTGTACCGCCTGACGATGAAGTCGAACTCCGACAACTTCCGCGCGAGCTCCATCCAGGGCGTCATGAAGCGCGTGAAGGCCAAGGGCGTGCCCGTGGTGGTCTACGAGCCCACGCTGGACGCGCCGGAGTTCTTCGGCTCCGAGGTGACCCACGACCTGGAGGCCTTCAAGGCCGGCTGCGACGTGATCGTCGCCAACCGCTGGAGCGACGAGCTCGCGGACGTGGCGGATAAGGTGTACACCCGCGACCTTTTCAAGCGCGACTAGCGAACTTCCTTAGAGCGATAAGAGGCCCCAGCCACCACGCGGTGGCTGGGGCCTCTCTTGTTTAGGGCAGGCCATGGAGGCGCTGTGCATGCCATTCGTTCGTTGCGACGCCATTTTTCATGACCGCGGGCGCCCCGTGGTGTCCCGATTGTTGGTGTAATCGCCTAGAATCTAATCGTCATTCTACTCCAATATCATGCTGCCTTCCTTCCTATCGGATGGTCGATCCCGAGGATTCGATCGCGAAGGCATACGGGAAGAACGCGGCCGCTCCCTCGGCTTCCTGCACGAGGAACGCTAAGGAGCACGCCAAGCGCATCATCGAGCACATGGTGGCTGACCTCATATGCAAATCAAAGAGGCCCCGGAGATACGCGTCGGAATTCAGATAATTCGTGCGAAGCACTTCTAATCGCCTATTTCCCGATAACGTTCTTGGGAAATATCAAAGTTCGTAGCGTCTTCTTGTCGAGCGAGCCACATATACTAAGCATTTCTCTGCTTCGTTTGAGCCTCGGGTCATCATCGCTGTCGAGGAAGATTTACGCGCATAAGTCTTCGATGTATCTATTTCGAATGTCATCAGTTGGCTCACCGCCTTTCTCGAAGTATTTGCACTCTCCCAGTATGATGCGGTCTAGATACTCCATGAATTTATCGTTCTCTTTTGCGAACTCAAATACATGGTCGAAGCGTTTTCCGGTTTTGACCAGCTCCCATTGTTCGGGCTCATATTCCGCCATTGTTAGGAAGGTCGGCAAAAGTGCATTCTTTGAGAACGAGATTGACCAGTCTCCTTCCCTGTCGAAGGCGGTCAGTATGTAGATGACACCTTGGTTGAGCTTGTCGATGAACCGGTTGAAATCGCGAAGGCTTCCGTTGTTTTGCTCAATAAACCGTTGGCATATTTCCGTGAAAAAGTATCCGCTATGGATGTTGGCCTGTTTCGCTTCGAGGTACGTATTTGGATTGATTCGGGGCAAATCGAATCGGTAGTCGTAGAAGCGTTGGAGGTATCGCCGGCAGTCGTAATTCTGGCCATAGACTCCTTGGAGTGAGTAGGCAAGTTGCGTTCTGTCCGTTGAATAAACGACCACGATGTTATCCTGAAGGAAAAGAGACTTTGTTTGCTCGAGTAGCTGCATAGCGAATTCCGGCCGACACCTGTCGAGCTCGTCTATGAAGAGCACGGCCCTTTTGGTGACTTCCGGCAGAAGCGCTGACACGAGTTCCTCGGTTTTCGCCCTCAGCTCCTGCCTCTTTCTGAACGCGTTAAGGAAATCGTTACCGCTAATTGCCTCGAGGAGCTTTCCTGCATTCAGCCCCGTTAAAGACAAAGCGCAGTCTATTGCCCCTGCTGCGATATCGGAAACGCTTCTCTCCTGATTGACCTTTTTCTTGTCGGCCATGGTTGCTATGGTTGCCAATAGTGGGGCAATCGGGTCGTTGAAATGGTCGTTTTCCCAGGCATTGAAGTATATTGGCAGAAAAGGATCTTCACTCATCTTGGTCATGAGATTGCTGTCGAAGATCGATGTGTCCGATGGGGCATTTGCGTCGATGTGCGGGTTTCCGAAGCGCAAGGTTTCGATGATTTGTTTGACGAAGAAGGTTTTGCCTGTTCCCCAAGGGGCGTCTATGAAAATAGAATAGGGCCCCTTCACGCTGTAAAGTAGATGGATAAATTGGGCGACAATTTCGCGGCGACCGAGTTGGTCGTGTTTTAGTGATTCCCTGGCGATCTCGCATGTGGGCTCTTCGTCTAATCGTTTCATGTGTGCTCTCTTTTCCTTGGTGTTGCTGGAGGAGGTGCTCATTTCATTGCTAGTATAATCGCACAAGCGTTCGTTACGATTGTAAGCTGCTATATTGATAAACGAGGCGGCGATGGCTCTTGACCTTGGTTTGCATTGGCGAGGACCGTGGGGGTGTCCTGGGCGGTAGAGCAGCGTGTGTGGGGCGTATGAGTTCGTGACCAGAGATGCGAATGCAAATGTATGATAATGAATTGGCTGCGAGAGCTAAAAGCCTCAACTAGCTGCGCGAGAAACGGCTATCATACGTTCTATATTTAAGTGCTTTCATGGAAGATGTGGTTTGCTAAAACAAATTGCTTATATAGCTACTTGGTCGCTTGTGAAAAAGTCCGCCAAATGGTCGATGGCAATCATCGGTGCAATTTCGACGATTATGGCGGTTGTGGGCGTGTCTCTCATTGATCTGCTGCCGAAGGGTTCGGGGTGTCTGTTTAGACTCTTCGTTTTCGTTGTTCTTTTTATTCTGATAGCCATTCTTGCGGCGGTCGTCACATATCGTCGCAGCAGGAGCGGGGTCCATTTGGCGATTAACGGTATGGACATCGACATCGTGGTTGGCGACCTTTTTGCTACGGACGGAGTGAAGGTCATCCCGTTCGATGAGTATTTCGACATCCAGGTCGATGACAAGGTTATTTCAAGGAATTCTCTCAACGGCATTTTTATCAAGAGGTACGCTGATTGGAATACCCTCAAGCGTACAGTCGAAAAATTGGGGCCGAGCTTGTTGGAGCCTTGCAAAGCTGGGGATGGTAGGATTCGCTATCCTCTCGGCACCATCAAGGACTACAACGAGTACGCACTGCTCGCCTTCACGCATATGGACAAACTAAACCGAGCACGCCTTCGCCGTGGCGAATATGAGGAATGCCTGCTCAACATGTGGGATGAGCTAGATAGGATGTATGCCGGCAGACCTGTCGTTCTTCCGCTGCTGGGGTCGGGGATAACCAGGTTCGACGGCGGGAAGCCCTCGGAGGACGACCTTCTTCGCTGCATGCTTTGTACCCTGAGGGCTTCGAAGCGACATTTCAAAGAAGGCGTCGTGGTCGTCTTGACGGAGAAGACCGCTGCACGAATGAGGCTATACGAAGTCAACGGATATATTGAGGCTTGGGAAAATAGGATTGGAGAGAAAGATGGTTTATAGGACGAGGACCTACATCGCTGCTGACTGGGATGGCGACCGAGATGCTGTGGACCAGCTGCACAAATGGAACGACAGCGACTATTGGGGGCTTTCATTTACGGATGCCCACAATTTACAGCAGTCGCGCGATTCCAGCCTGCCCTGCAGCATAAAGAGCTCGCTGAAAGAGAGAATGGATCATTCCAAACGCTTCGTGCTTATCGTGGGGGATTCGACGGACACCGTGACTAAGGGAAGCTGTCGGTATTGCGGAAGCTATAACGCGTGGACTTCTAGCTGTGCCCGCATGCATAGCGTTGATTATCGCAGCTACATCAAGTACGAGTGCGATAAGGCCATGGAGGCCGATATCGATATCGTGGTGCTGTATAACAACACGCGGGTCGACAGGTCGAAGTGTCCTGAGGCTGTTAGGTACCACGGAAACCATGTCGCCATGATGTATTATAGGGACGGTAAATACTATTGGGATTATCCGGCGGTCAAAAAAGCGCTTCAGTAAAGACTTCCCACGCACAGTGTCGAAGCCGGCATGGTCATACCTGTACGCTATCGGATGAAGCTATCCTTTTTCAACTCCAGTTGCTTTAATATGAGCAGGACTTTGTAAATAGGCAAAAATTGGCCTGACCTCGGTTCGAATGAGTCGAGGCCAGGCCTTTTATCTATCCCAACTCTCCTGCGGCGACCTCGGCGTGTCAAAGTGCAAAATAGGGTCTTTTTCAAAAACTTGGCTTGCAGATTGGAGGGGGACTGGTCCTGCAGGTGCGCCATCGCCACTATGGGACTCCTGGACGAGACGGATGGCGAGGCGGCGGCCGAGCCGCCGATCAGCCCCGTGGAGGCCGTTCGCGCCGAAAGGTCGGTGCTCCTGGAATTCGTCGTGTTGCCCGCGAAGGCGGCGTAGCGGTGGTAAGATGCAGGCGTTTTAGGCGGCGATTCGGGCAATCCGGACCGAATTTGCTGCCCGACAGGATGGCCTTCGGCCACCATTCGTTAGGATGGTTTGCACTAATATTCAGCGCACCACTGCTTCTTGGGTTTCCTGCTCGATATAAACGGTGCAAAGGTATTGCTTGCAGGAGGGGCAATGGGAGAGCATATTCCCAGATTTAAAACGCTTTCCGCGTATTATGAGCAAGACGGTCTCGCTCTGGGCGGACCGCATGAGATCTGCGTCAACATGAGATGCGGGGACATTGCATACGATGTTGTCGTCAAGCAATGTCGAACCAGGGAGATAACCACTGTTGCTGCCGAACCGATTCCGTGGACGAACATTCAAACGCCGTTGTTTATAATTGAAAGACTTCTGATGCTGTTCGATGGGGCTTTTGTTCCATTGGTCAGGGCAGAGTTCGACGGCTCGCCGGATGGCGATGACGGCGAGGCGGAGGTCAGACAGGTTCTAGCTCGGCGATTAAGCTATTTCGATTCCGACTTACGTTCGTCGAATATTCCCAACGACAAACTCGTTGACTATTGCGATGTTTTGACTGACGACTTGGTTGGGAAATGGCTTTACTTGGTGGAGCAGCTCGACATTACAAATCAGATGTACCTGTATGCTATGTCGAGGTCTGGGATGCCGATTGACATTCGATGCGCTTTTCTCATCGAGCTCGCTGAGCCGTTGATTGAGATGTGCAACAAAGAAAGGGGACTGTTCCCTGATTTGGCCGCAAAGAATAAGCCTACATTAAAAGAGTGCCTCGATGCAGTCATTGGGGAATTTGGTAAGGTAGCTTTTGCTTATGAAATGCAGATGGGAAAGAAAGCCTATGATGCGTTCTTATCTAAGCTGAAGTGCAGTCGAGTCAGGATTATGCATATTAAGGCCAATCAGCCCAAGGATGAATATCTCAATGGCCTCGAAAGTGCTTTCTATCTCAAAAAGCTCTCATTGATGTACAGGGCTATTCTTCTTGATCTGCTCGGGGTACCCGCAAATCTGTATGAGAAGCGCTTAAGGCATCGTGTGGAAACCTTGGATAACTGGTTTGCTGAGAACCATCGCAAGCTCTGAATTGTGCGGTTTGAGAAGATTGCTTCTCCATCTTGAGAGATTGGCCGGGAGGGGTTGATGCGAATGACGCTCGCGCGTGACAACATCGAGGGGATTCGTACAGCGGAGGATGATACCTCTTTTGTCGGTGCGCCCTTCAAACTGACCTTTGGGAACGTGGCCCGCGAGACTCTTCGCTTGGCGAAAGTCGAGAGACTTCCCTTTGTCCACGACGAGCTCGCCGAGGGCTTTGCGGTCGAAGCGGGGGTCCCAGATTTGCGCGTGGTTCTCGGTCGAATTCAGGATCTTTGCTCTGGGCTTGGGCTTCCCCGCCTTCCAGCTGTCATCGTGCGCTCCGACGATGATATGTCTGAAATAGGGTTTTACGAGCTCTAACGCGTGCTCATTTACCCCGGGCTTCACGAGATGCCTGCGGTCAGAATGCGAGATGTGCGACGGAAGCAGCGAGCCGTTCGCCAGGTGGGGCCCGACGACTGGAAGCCTCTCCTTGAGGCGGCGGCGATGGTGGACGGGATGATCAAATGATTCCGGATGGCGTTGTAATTAGTTTCAACGGTCAAATCGATTTCGGCACGGTTGTTGCTCTCCTAGCTCTGGCGCTCACTCTCGTCCAGTGGATTGTCTCGCTGATACGGGGCCGCCGGACGGCCGCGCGGAGCCAGGCATCAGCCATCTGTGCCCGTGTGGTCAGGATGCCTGAGAGGGAGACGACCACGATTGGCAGGATTAGGATTGATTTCGGGACACAGGTCGGCCTAGAAGTGATGAACAATAGCAACGACATCGTTTACCAAGTTATCCTCACTGCCGTACTTGTCCAAGGCGCCGGGCCTCAAGACGGGAGGGACGTCGAGGGATGCAACAGCAGAGTTCTACTCTCGTCCGTTGCTCCGGGCAAAACCGTGAGGTGCGTCGGGCATCTCGATTGTTCGATGCATAAGGCCCTCGGCTGCGAGGTGGCTTTCACCGATCGCTACGGACGCAGTTGGGTGCGGAAGAGCGACGGTCATTTGGGCAGGATTCGATTCAAAACGCCCGTCGATTATTACGGTCTAATGCAGCCTGTAGAGTGGATGGACTTCGATGAGCCGTAATCGACATGCTCTAATTTTGAACGAAAAACCCCGGAGACGATCGATAACGATTCTTCTTTGATGATGCAAGCGGCGCTACTAATAGTAGCGCCGCTTGTTTTATATTCCGCTTGCAGATCCATCTGGACATCGCGTTCCAAAACTGGCAGAAACGTTCCTCGTTGCCGAATACGAGATTGTTTTCAGCACACAGAGCGGAACACATCCAAATTGCTCCAAATGGTTTGAATGTAACTTCGACCGTTTTCGGTTAGCGGAGTTTTATGGAGTATGAAAAAATCTGGTTGGAAGTTGTTAAATCTCTGGTTTAGAGCGATTTGGCCACCGATCCAAACCAGAGATTTAACGTTAGATAGCTGTTGAATCCCAGCCAGTAATTTGACGTAGTGTCACAGCGGCTGGGCACGCTGCTTTCGGCATGGCTTTGCAGAGTGATTTCGAGCACTGCTTTTAATTGCTTTAGCTGCAGATAGTCTAGAACCGGCTGCATCTGAGCTGGGACCATATTGATCAGCGCTTCCATCGGGGGCTCCTTTCCTCCTGGTTCGATGGAAACAATTCTGAAGCGTAGGCCTACGTCCCGGTAAATGATTATTTGGTGGCTTAACTCATCTCCGCGCCTAAGACAAGCGCCCTCGCTTGTTCAGCGATCCTAAATTGATCATCACTTCCGAACGATATGGCTTTATACATTTGAGATACAAGATCGAAATCGTAGTTATGCCCTGGCACCGTGACAATGACGCGCTCGAAAGAGACCGAATATGCACTCAATGAAAGAAAGGCAGCAAGCGCCTCTTCGAGCATTACCGTATCGGCCAGCACATCCGACCTTATGAATAGGTGATTGTGCGCAAATGGCCTATACCCGCCGCCGTTTAGCTTACCAAGTTTTTCCTTGTAAGCTTCTATAACCAGGCCAAAAGAATCTTTGCCGCTGGGACCGAAGAGGCCCCAATCAAACACCTCAACACCAACCTGCTCGATTCGTTCCGTCAGCCGTTCCTTAAGCTTTGCGTCATCCGTTTCGCGGAGCTTCGCATACAAAGCGTCCGCCTCCTGGGTTTCTTGAGATATTGCTTGGGTTACCTCGACTCCCAGGTCATGGAGTTCATCCCAAAGGTCGGGTTTGTCCCTATGCGACAGGTTTCTATACGTTGCTTCATCAAGGAATTGAAGCACGAGACGGGCGTATACCTCCCAGATATCGAATGGCATATGGGAGGGCAGCACGCCTTCGTAACTTGTCGTTGTTCCCTTATTGTCCATGTTCAAATTGTACAACCTCGTCAATCGCGATTTTCCCCGCTCATTAGCATCGACAGGAGAGCGTCTCTAAGCGAGGAAAGTGCTTGCATTTCAATCCTGTTGTCGAGAATGGTATCGAACAGAGGCATCAAGTTCTCGCAAAGTGCCGAAATGGCACCGGAATTATGGGGTATCTCCAACTGTAGTTTTTCAAGGCGCTCAGGTTAGACTGGGCAGTTCCCTGTGCAATGCCAATCATATGTTCCTTAAAGGCAGTTTGCCAGAACCAGAAAAAAATCCTGTCAGCGTGTCTTTCCTGACAGAAACGAGCACGGCAACTCGATGATTAAGTAAACAGTCAGGTTCCGCAACAATTCCGACCCTACCAACACTGCCCATGAGCGAAAGCACGATATCTCCTAGCATGAGTCTGCAATACGATTTTATGCGGCCAGGAATGTTCACGATACGATTGGCGTCAGAACAGTCAACGTTGCCGTCCCGCACGTTCTTGATTGTCTGAACTTTATAGTTGCCGTCATCTGAATAAGTGCCGCTATTGAAAGCGTAACCGTTCCCAAAGTCGACCAGTTTATGCAGTGATATAGCAGCGTCGCATTCCGATAGATACCTATCGAGTAACCGTCTTTCTCCGTACCGCCTGTAGCGGGCGGTACGGAGAAAGACGGTTACTCACGATCTGCCCACATGTTCCTGCGTTCTATGTTTGCCTGCGTCACCGCAGCCCATGCTGAATAAAGTGTTGCGACGATTTTGCCCAAAGCTTATCAGGCTGTTAAGACGCGGTTGTTTTGGTGCTTACACTAAAATCATAAAAGTCGTATCATTTCATTAGCTTATTCATCTTTAGGAAGAAGAATGCCAACCAACAGCCAGATTCTGATAGACGGATTCATTTCGGACGAATTCTCTAAGCAGACTGAATATAGTTCTAAAGGGGACTACTTTGAACTGTTGGCTTCTTCTCGATACATGGCTCCATACGACCTTGACGACGATGAGATAGCGGAAGGGCTCATTGGAGGGTCGCGAGACGGGGGCTGCGATGCTATTTACATCTTCGCCAACAATTATTTCTTGAGTGAGGATGTCCAGATTCAAAACTACATCAATCGTGGATCAAGGGTTGAAATTGTTATTCTTCAGACTAAGGTTTCAAAATCATTCAAAGAAGACGCGTTCTTGAAGTGGAAGGACACCTGCAATGACCTTCTGACATTCGATAAAAACTTAAATGATTTCGACGATAAATATTCTGATCGCGTTATCGATACTTTTGGAAGAATAAGAGAAGCGATTCAAGCGGCGGCGATGGCCGGAAACGAAATCCGAATGAAGTTCGTGTACATCGCGAATGCGGATTCACCATCGGACGGCGTTAAGATTCAGAAAGAGCAGCTTCCCGCTGCCATTGACGAAATCGTCGGCGTAAGCCGATTTAGTTCTTCGTGTGTTTTAGTTGGAGCAGACGAATTGATGCGCATCTGGTCGCCTCCCGCAGAGAGTGGGCTTGTTATGCGTTTTTCGGGGTCCTATGCATCAGTTCCTCAGAGAACGGATGTCTTTGGCCTGGTGTCTTTGTCGGATTACTACCGCTTCCTCACTGACGACCAAGGACAGCTCCGTAGCTATCTTTTTGAGGCGAACGTCAGAGATTACGAGGGAAATGTTTCAGTCAACAAAGGAATCAGGGAAACGTTGGAGCATCCTAGCGAAGACGATTTCTGGTGGCTCAACAACGGGGTAACGATACTGGCTTCTGAAGCCTACCAAATAGCAGGAGCAGAAGTGAAAATGGAAGAGCCTCGCATCGTTAATGGACTTCAAACGTCGTATGAAATATATAAATTTATGGAGTCTCGCACAGAAGACGCCGAAGATTCCAGAAATGTGATGGTAAAAATCCTTGTGCCGGGAAGCGATGAGACCAGAAACAGAGTGATACTGGCGACGAACGACCAAACTCAGGTGAAAAAGACATCGCTTCGCGCTACTGACCAAATCCATATCCAGATAGAACTCTACATGAAAAGAAATGGACTGTTTTACGAAAGGCGGAAGAACTATTACAAAAACCAGGGGAGGAAGAGAGAAGAGATCGTAACCCTCTCCTTTCTTGCGCAATGCATGATGTCGATACTTCTCGGCAGGCCGGATCAGGCAAGGGCAAGACCGTCGACACTTTTGTCTGACGAAGTTCAATATAAGAAAATATTTGGGCAGGATGGCAACCTTGAGGCTTACTACAGAGCCGCTAGTCTCGGAAAACAGGTTTGCCTGAAGTTTCCACAAATTAAGAGAGACTTAGAGGGTTCCCAAATAAGCGACATAAGATTTTACGTGATAATGGGCGTTTCTTCCATGTTGTCCAATAAAGATAGCCTAACATTTGGTGACATAGAGAATCTCGACCTTGACAAGCTTTCAGATGAAATTATTCAAACTGTTGCGGACATGGTGATGGATGTTTATCTGGCCCTTGGCGGAACATCCAAAGCTGCTAAGTCTTACGCCATGGCAAGTAAGGTCAAGGAAAAGATTTCACTACTGTTGCCTTAGGGCAATCCAGGGCTGTTCTCTAGAATGCCATCAGCAGAGAGGTCCTTTTTGCAAAGGGCCTCTCTATTTTCGTTCGGTTCCGAACAGTTTGACGATCACTAATCAGCTCGCGTCGTCAACCGCTTCGCTTTCAGCCCCTACCTTGATGCAGGCGTAGGCGACGAGCGTGCACAGCCCCATACCCATTCCAATCAGGTGCAACAGGAAGGCCATTTTCTCGCCTTACTTTTCGCCTTCGTACGGCTTTTCGGGGGCGAGCCCGTCTGGACGGCGTGCCATGAGCACGGCGCCACCCTGACGGCGGCCGGCGCCCACGAGACAACCGAGGCTATGTACAGGGCGCAGGGGCAGTAGACCACTGTATGCGGATGAAGTGCGCTGCACAGCGCCGACACTTGGCCCCAGGGAACATCTCGGAGAGCGAGCCGACCATGCCGACGGCCTTGTCGCCGGTGAACATGCGCACGCCGCGAAGTCCTCGTAGCTCGCAATCGAGCTGGCATATGCAGTCCGCTGGTAGTATTTGCAAACTGGCTGATCAGGTAATTCTCACAATGCGCGTTTTATGCTGGCGGCGGGTTGCGGATATCCCAGTCATTGCAAAAACAATTTCCAAAACATGTGTTCTATTTGAAACTACATGAAGGAAGATCACTATAGAATGCAAGCTACAATAGCAAACGAGTATTGGACTCGAGTCTAGCGGAGGATTATGGGGTTCCAAGATATCCTTGCTGCGATTGATATCATCACGGGGCCTGACCCGGCCCTTTCTATCCTGGCGGTTTCGATTGTCGTCGCGCCGGCGTTGCTGTGGTTGTGTAAGCAGGCTTTGGCGCGGTTTTACAAGGCTGATATCTTTGTTGTGGCACTGGCGTTCGTCGCATTGTTTGCATCGGTTAGGCTTAGCCTTTTATGGTTGACGGGTGTGGCATCGGTCTTTCTCGCGGTGTGTCTGCTCGCTCTTCCCGCCAACTATTTTTGGTGTGCGCAGCGGCTAGATGACATAGTGGGCAAGGCTGATCCCTCTCTTCCCGATTGCGACTACGTAGCTGCCTTCAGGCTGATGAACTCGGTTGACCGTGATCGACTGTCCAGAAGGCAGCTCGCCTGCCTCGACAAGGACAGGATTTTCTGCAACATCTACTTGGGAAACAACGGCGTTGCAAAAAGGATGCTTGAGGACGAAAACTTAGAACCGGCTTTCAGGCATTTCGCCCTCCATATTATCGCGGACTCCGCTTGCGATCGTGCTGGGTCGCAAGCGGAACTCGAAAGCGCCTTGGCCGAGATATCCGACAAGACAGACCCTTTCATCAAAGTCCAGCTTTGGCACAACCGCGCGGTTGGCTATATCGTGAACGGTCAGTTCAAAGTCGCCGACGACGAGTTCAAGAAGACGTATCGTGAAGCCAAGCGTCTGGGCGTTCGGAATAAGTCGTTCCTCTTGCTACTGTTTGAGAATGCAACATTGAATAAATCGAAAATCGGCTTGCCTGATGGCGGCATTGAAGAAGGGTGGGGGTTGATTGAGGAATGCGAAAAGGCGCTTGCGCCGATTGGCCCCAACGATTTTGGGCAGCTCTTCAATCTGCGGCTTCTTTTCATGAGGCAGATAGGGGCAAGCATCGAGGACAGGAACAAGTTGTATTTGGCCGAGGTCGAAAGCACCCTCAGCAATGCCTCCCTTTCCGAGCAACTGTTAGCGCCGGAATAATTTAGCCAAATATAGTCGGCCGAGATTGACCAATCCCG
>URKT01000058.1 GCA_900548495.1 uncultured Collinsella sp.
CTTCGCATCTATCAGGAGTACTTCATGGTGAGCAACGCCGCCCAGCTCCTGATCGACGAGGCCGTCGAGCGCGGCAGCAACCTGCACGATCTGGCCGACTACGCCGTGGTCCAAATTAACGACACGCACCCCACCATGGTCATCCCCGAGCTCATTCGCTTGCTCACCACCGAGCATGACATCGAGTTTGACGAGGCCGTGACCATCGTACGCTCCATGGTCGCCTACACTAACCACACGATTCTTGCCGAGGCGCTCGAGAAGTGGCCGCTCGCCAGCCTGCAGAAGGTCTCCCCTGCCATCGCCGACATTATCGTCAAGCTCGATGAGATCGCGAAGGCCGAGCACGATGACCCGCGCGTCGCCATCATCGACGAGCACGACACCGTCCACATGGCCCACATGGACATCCACTTTGGCTTCTCCATCAACGGCGTAGCCGCCCTCCACACCAAGATCCTGGAGGACACCGAGCTTCATCCGTTCTACGAGATCTATCCCAAGAAGTTCTCCAACAAGACCAACGGCATCACCTTCCGCCGCTGGATCCATGGGGCCAACCCCGCGCTCGCCAGCCTGCTCGACGATGTGATCGGCACCGACTGGCGCAGCACCGGCGATCTGAGCAAACTCGCCAAGTTCGCCGACGACAAGGACGTTCTTGAGCGCCTGGCCGCCACCAAGGTCGAAGCCAAGGCCATCATGCGCCAGTTCATGGCGCTCGAGCAGGGCGTGACCATTCCCTCCAACGCCATCATCGACGTCCAGGTCAAGCGCATCCACGAGTACAAGCGTCAGCAGATGCTCGCACTCTACATCATCTGGAAGTACCTCGATATCAAGAACGGCAACAGACCTAAGCACCCCGTCACCATCATCTTTGGCGGCAAGGCGGCGCCTGCCTACACTATCGCGCAGGACACCATCCATCTGATCTTGACGCTGTCGCAGTGGATTGCAAACGACCCCGACGTGGCTCCCTACCTGCAGGTCGTCATGATCGAGAACTACAACGTCACCGCCGCCGAGCGCGTGATCCCCGCCGCTGATATCTCCGAGCAGATCAGCCTGGCCTCCAAGGAGGCGAGCGGCACCTCCAACATGAAGTTCATGCTCAACGGCGCCCTAACCCTGTGCACGCTTGACGGCGCCAACGTGGAGATTGCCGAGCTCGTGGGCGACGAGAATATCTATACCTTTGGTGCCTCGTCCAAACAGGTCGAGCAGCTCTATGCCGACGGCACCTATGACGCCGGTGTGCTCTACCGCAAGCCCGGCATTAAACTGCTGGTGGACTTCATCACCAACCCGGCCTTTATGGCGACCGGCAACGTCGAGCGCCTGCAGCGCCTGCACGATGACATTAAGGGCAAGGACTGGTTTATGGCCCTGCTCGACATCGAGGAGTACATCCAGACCAAGGAGCGCGTGTTAGCCGACTACGAGGACCAGGACGCCTGGATGCGCAAGACGCTCATCAATATCGCCAACGCCGGCACCTTCTCGTCTGACCGCACGATCTCCCAGTACAACGACGAGATTTGGCACCTGAGCTAATTTCGCTTCCCTTACCCATCCTCTTGAGAAACGGAGTCGTGGCAACACGGCTCCGTTTTTTGTGTCCCTGTGTTGCCCGTGGCCTGCCTCGACCAAAAATCTCGACCTGTAACATCTAGCCGACATAATTGGGTCTACCTGTTATAGATCAAGACAAACAGATTCCTCCGTTAAATTCATCTCGATCTGTAACAGGTAGACCCAATTTGGCCCTCCTCCTGTTACAGATCAAGACAAACTGACAGATGAACGGCCCCAACACAAAGAAAGGCTCCCCTCTCGCCCAGTGGACGGGAGGGGAGCCTTATATGTGACCGCGGCAAAAGGATGGCAATACCGCAGTCGCCCAAAGGGAGGGCCTGGATGCACCGGGCCTAGATAAGGTTCTTGCCAGAGACCTTATCGAAGAGGTGGGTCGCGTTCTTCTCGAACTTGAACCAGATGGTGTCGCCAGCCTTGAGCGCGCCCTTGGCCTCGAGGTCGACGACGGGGATAATCAGGACAAACTGGCCGTCGGGAGCGGTCACGTGGACATGCTCGGTCGAGCCCATGAGCTCGGTCACCTCGACGGTACCCTGGAGCGCGCCCTCCTCGCCCTTGTCGGCAAGCAGGATCTGCTCGGGACGCACGCCGGCCGTAATCTCCTTCACGTCGCCGCCGTCCCAGTTGAGGGCAAGCTGAGCGCAAGTCTCGGGGGCGAGCGCCACGTTCATATCCTCGGTCTTGACGGTAAAGCCGTTGCCCGAGCGCACCAGCTGGGCATCGAAGAAGTTCATCTGCGGCACGCCGATGAAGCCGGCGACGAAGATGTTCGCGGGATGGTTGAAGACCTCCTGCGGCGTGGCGATCTGCTGGACGACGCCGTCCTTCATGACCACGATACGGTCGCCAAGGGTCATGGCCTCGGTCTGGTCGTGAGTAACATAAATGAACGTGCCCTTGATCTCGTGGCGCAGCTTAATGAGCTCGGCACGCATCTGGTTACGAAGCTTGGCGTCCAGGTTGGACAGCGGCTCGTCCATCAGGAAGACCTTGGGGTCACGCACGATGGCGCGGCCGATAGCGACACGCTGGCGCTGCCCGCCGGAGAGCGCCTTGGGCTTACGGTCGAGGTACTCGGTAATGCCCAGAATCTCGGCAGCAGAGCGAACCTTGCGGTCGATCTCGTCCTTGGGAACCTTCTTGAGCTCGAGCGTAAATGCCATGTTCTCGTACACCGTCATATTGGGGTACAGAGCGTAGCTCTGGAACACCATGGCGATGTCGCGGTCCTTGGGCGCCACGTCGTTGACACGCTTGCCGTCGATGAGCACATCGCCCGAGGTAATGTCCTCCAGGCCGGCGACCATGCGCATCGTCGTGGACTTACCGCAGCCAGAGGGGCCAACGAGGACGACGAACTCCTGGTCGTGAACGGTGAGGTTGAAGTCCTCTACAGCGAGCACACCGTCCTCGGTAACCTTGAGGTTGTGCTTCTTCTCCTCGGTCTTCTTCTTTTTGCCAAAGAAGCCCTTCTTTTTTGACTCGTTGTTGGGATACACCTTCTGAACATGTTTGAGAACAATCTCGGCCATGTCTCTACCTTTCGATACGCGGCGCCGCGCTGAGGGACGCCGCCAAAACTTGCAAAACAGTTACGGCATCAGCCCTTGACGGCACCTGCCACCACGCCGTCGATGATGTACTTCTGGCAGAGGATGTACATGATGACGATGGGGATAACGACCATCATGATGCAGGCCATCATGGGGCCGAGCTCGACGTGGCCGTAGCCGCCGCGGAAGTACTGGATCAAGATAGGAATGGTCTTGTACTTGGTGGAGTCGAGCGTAAGGTAGGGCAGCAGATAGTCGTTCCAGACCCACATGGTCTCGAGGATGCCGACCGAAAGATAGGTGGGCTTCATGATGGGAAGGACGATCTTAAAGAACACCTGGACCGGGTTGCAGCCATCAATCATGGCCGCCTCCTCGATCTCGAGCGGGATGTTCTTTACAAAACCGGCGAACATAAAGACCGCCAGGCCCGCACCAAAGCCGAGGTAGATAAAGCAGATGTTGAACGGCGTGTTGAAGCCGATGCGGTCCGCCAAATTGGACAGCGTGAACATGAGCATCTGGAACGGCACGACCATCGAGAACACGAACAGGTAATAGAAGAAGTTCGAGATCTTGTTGTTGACACGAACCACGTACCAAGCGCACATGGAGCAGCACACCAAAATCAGCACGACCGACGTGACCGTGATGATGAGCGAGTACATAAATGCCGAGGCAAAGCCCTGCTCGTTAAGGGCGTGCATGTAGTTTGCGAGGCCGTTGAACGTCTCGGGCGTGAGCAGATCGAATGCCGTGGTGGTGCTGATTGCGGTCGCTTTCTTAAAAGAATTAAGCGCAATCATGAACACGGGGTAGATCCACGCGAGCGACAGGATCGTAAAGAAAATCGAGAGCGCGCGGTTGATAACCTTATCGCGTTTCATTACTGCTGCACCTCCTTGGACCTCGTGGCCTTAAGCTGGATCATGGAGATGGCCACGACCAGGATGCAGAAGATAACCGCCTTGGCCTGACCGATGCCCTGCCATGCGATACCGGCACGCGAATAGAACGTGTTGTAGATGTTCAGGGCGAGCATCTCGGTGGAGTGCGCGGGGGCGCCGCCGGTAAGGGCGAGGTTCTGGTCGAACAGCTTAAAGCCGTTGGTGATGGACAGGAACAGGCAGATGGTGATGGTCGGCATCAGGTTAGGGATCTTAACCTTCCAAAACGTCTGCCATGCCGTGGCACCGTCGACCTTGGCGGCCTCGATGTAGTCGGACGGAATGGACTGCAGACCAGCGATGTAGATGATCATCATGTAGCCGACCTGCTGCCACAGGGTCAGGATGATAAGGCCCCAGAAGCCAGCAGCAGAGTTAAGAGCGATGAGCTGGGCGCCCACGTTGGAGAGCAGGCAGTTGATCAGAATCTGCCAAATGTAGCCCAGCACGATGCCGCCGATCAGGTTAGGCATAAAGAAGATCGTACGGAAGATGTTGGTGCCTTTGAGCGCCTTGCGGGTGAGCGCCTGCGCAATGGCCAGGGCGATCACGTTGATGAGCACCGTCGACAGGAAGGCAAACGCCACGGTAAAGAAGAACGACGTGGCAAACTGCGGATCGGACAGTGCGCGCACGTAGTTCTCGATACCGACAAAATGCGCGTTGTTAATGGTAATAAACTGGCAGAACGAGAGATAGAAGCCCTGGATAAAGGGGATCACGAACCCGATCATAAACGCCAGGCACGTGGGCAGCATAAAGAGCGGCCACCAGCGCTTGAGTGCTTTGCCCATAAAAGGGTCCTTTCAATATGCAGGGGGCGGGCAAACCACCGTCTGCCCGCCCCCTGTCGCTAATCAGATAGCTTGGGCAGCAACTGTTTACTCGGAAGCAGCCTTCTCGGTCTTCCAGCCATCGACGAAGGCGT
Source organism: uncultured Collinsella sp. (assembly GCA_900548495.1). Classification (GTDB taxonomy): domain Bacteria; phylum Actinomycetota; class Coriobacteriia; order Coriobacteriales; family Coriobacteriaceae; genus Collinsella. Next base: position 5,028 of record URKT01000058.1, read on the forward strand.
TCTTGACGCCGTCCCACTTGCTGTTATCGGCAGCGTAGGCAATCAGAGCCTGCTTGAGGTTCTTCTTCCACTCCTCGGAGGGAATGTAGACGAAGTCCCAAGCGACGGTCTTCTTGCCGTCCTTGGCCATGGCAACGGCCTGCTGCGAGAAGACGTTGGTGGTTTCCTTGGCGCTCTTGAACGGGGCGGTCAGACCCATCTTGTCAGCGATGATGCTGGTGGCGGTGTCAGAAGTGACGCACCAATACATGAAGTCCTCGGTGGCCTTCTGGGCATCCTCGGAAGCCTGGGAGCTGACGCACCAGTAGTTCTCGCCGCCGGAGCACAGGCCCTGGTTCTCCTCGCCGTCGACACCGATGTAGATGGGCATCATGCCAATCTGATCGTCGGTCATACCGGCCTTGGTGAGATCAGCGTAGGCCCAAGAGCCGTTCTGATAGAAGACGGCCTTGCCGGTTGCGAACTCGTTGGTGGCGTCGTCGCCGGTCTTGGAAGCAAGCTGCGAAGGATCGCAGGTGGAGTCGGTGATGTACAGGTCGAAGATCTGCTTGAAGTTGTCGAGATACTCGCCCTTGATCTCGTCGTCCTCCTGGTTGTGCTCCTTCTCGAACTCGTAGTAGAGCGGGAGATTGGCAAGGTGGGTGGTGTAGCGCCAGCTGGAGGAGTCGTCCATGCCGGCGGAAGTGAAGGCACCCTCGACACCAAGCTCGTCCTTGCGGGCCTGGATGTCATCGGCACAAGCCTTCAGCTTGTCGAAGGAGTTGATGTCCTCGGCCTTGTAGCCAGCCTTCTCGAGCAGCTGCTTGTTGTAGATGATGCCGTAGCTCTCCTGGACCCAGTCGATACCCAGATCCTTGCCATCGGACTGCAGAGCCAGGGAGTCGTCAATGAGCTCACCGCGGAGCTTGGTATCGGACAGGTCGGCGCAGTAATCCTTCCAGTTCTTAAGACCGGTGGGGCCGTTGACCTGGAACAGGGTCGGAGCGGAGCTCTTGGACATCTCGGACTTAAGCTTCTCCTCGTAGGTGTTGGAAGCGGCGGTCACGATCTTGACCTCGACGCCCTTCTCCTTCTTATAGGCCTTGGCGATCTCCTTCCACTCCTTGTCGACCTCGGGCTTGAATTGGAGGAAGTAGACCTCGGCAGCGTCACCAGAAGCAGAGGAGCCGGAGCCGGCAGAACCACCGCAACCCACGAGGCCCAGACCAAGAACTGCAGCCGCGGAACCAGCAAAGCCCAGGAACTGCCTTCTGCTCATTTCGTTCTTCATTACAATCCACCCTTTCACACCGTGGCGGCACCCTTTGCCGCCGCCTTCGGAGATTGGCTCGGGGACTTTGCCCCTTTTGCTGATTTGTACGATACGCTATTTGGCTAGTTGTTTGAACAAGTATTACTAGAGCGGTAGAAAACATCGGTGAACGGTAATTTCAACTTGATACTTGACAAGTTTTGTATAAACAATTATTTGTTATCGAATGCAGAGAAAACGCCCGGTCAAGCCGATGCATCGTCGGTTTGACCGGGCGTTTTCTCTTTGAGGGCATGAAACTCGTCAGGCTGCGAGCTAGCCGGCTATCGCTTGGAGTTGACGCGGTAATGGAAGATCTCGGGGTGTGTGCGAGTGTGCGTCACCTCAAACAAGATGCCATCCGAGGTGTACGACTGACTCTCCATGACGGCAACGCAGTTGTATTTGCCGAGGTCAAGATAGCTGCAGTCCTCATCGTTGGCGAGCTCGACACTCACCGTACGACGGCTCGCCATCACTTTGACACCGCGCTTGTGCTCCAGATAGCCGTAAATAGAATCTGCCGCGATCTCGGGAGTCAGGCCCTTGGCGATCGACGCCAAAAAATAGCCATGGTCCACTTGGCGCGCGTTGCCGTTGAGGCTTCGGACACGCACTACGCGAATCAACTCCTCGCCCACCTTAAAGCCCAGGTGACGAGAGAGTTGCTCGGTGCAAACCAGATGTTCGAAAGACTTAACGTCCGTCGATGCAACGGCATTGTTGCGCTTTGCAAACTCGCCAAACGACTCAACCTCTTCGAGTGCGCCCAACATGTCGGTTTCGCCCTTAAGCCAAATAACGCGCACGCCCTTGCCGTGTATGGGCTGCACAAACATCCCGTCGGCCAGCATGCTCAAAGCGCGGCGGACGGTATTGCGCGTGCAGCCAAATTCCGCGGTCAGCTCGGCTTCGGTTGGCAGCATCTCCTGAAACGCATAGGTCCCATTAATGATGCGCGAGCGTATTTCTCGGTAGATTCCTTCGTATATCGCTTTTGGCATTGTTTCACCTCTACATTATTCATTTCCGGCTAGGCACGATAGCATTTCTTAAAGTTGTTTAAACCGAATATCGGTGAAGCGACAGGATTTAGCCGTTGACGGTTTCTGTCATGCCCAAATCGGTTTCGCTCAAAACTGCCGGTACGACACTCGTCTGGTCCTCTACAATGAATCCATTGTTTAAACGTTTCACCACCCGCAACGCACCTCGATATTCGGGAGGCAGAACATGCTGCAAAAAATCCAACGCTTTGGCGGGGCAATGTTCGCGCCCGCCATGCTGTTTTCTATATCAGGCCTCATGGTCGGCGTCTCCGCTCTCGCAACGACTGCGGACATCGTCGGCGATCTCGCCGTATACGGAACCCCTTGGTACGCTTTTTGGACCATCATCCAGCGCGGCTCGTGGACGGTCTTTAAACGCCTCCCGCTCCTTTTTGCCGTAGCGCTGCCCATCGGTCTTGCCCAAAAACAACCGGCTCGTTGCTGCCTCGAGGCTCTCGTCGCCTATTTTGCCTACTGCTTCTTTTTGAGCGAGATCATTAAGCTGAGCGGAGACAACCTTGGACTTAAGTACCCGTCGTCTTTGACCCCCGCTAGCGGCATCACCGTCATCGACGGCATCAAGACGCTCGACACCGGCATTATCGGCCCGCTGGCGGTATCGGCAACCGTCGTCGCCATCCATGACCGCTTCTACGATGCCAAGGTTCCCGATTGGCTCGGCACCTTCTCGGGCTCCTCGCTGGTCTACCTCATCAGCTTTTTCGCCGTGCTCGCCCTTGCCATCGTCTCGGCCGGCATCGCGCCTTCTGTATATGCCGCAACTGATACGCTCCGCCATGCACTCGGAGGCGTCGGTCCCATCGGCGTTGGCATCTTCGTGTTTTTGGAGCGCGCACTCGAACCGTTTGGTCTACATCATTTGCTCTACATGCCGATCTACTACGACAACCTTGTCATAAACGACGGCATCTACGCCACGTGGACCAACCTGCTCCCCATCCTCTCCCATAGCGCGCGCCCCCTTAATGGGCTTGCGCCATGGGCCGGTTTTACCGCCACCGGCTGGGTCAAGCTCTTTGGCCTTCCCGCCATCGCAGCCGCGTTCTACTCCACCGCAAAACCAGAGCGCCGCGCCGGCCTTAAGGTCATCCTTTTGCCCGCCATCGTCGCCTCGGTGGTTTGCGGCGTTACCGAGCCACTCGAGTTTCTCTTTATGTTCACCCACCCCGGGCTCTTTTTGCTCTACGCCGTCTTATCGTCTTGCCTTGCCACAACCATGAATCTCTTTGGCATCGTCGGCATCTTCTCGGGCGGCCTCATGGAGATGGCAGCCTTCAACTTTATTCCGCTCATGCGCACGCATGCCGGTGCCTATCTTTTGGCGCTCGGTATCGGCCTTGCCTTTAGCCTCATCTTTTTTGTTAGTTTTCGAGCACTCATCTTGGTCTATGACCTTAAGACACCGGGCCGCGAGGATCATGTTGCCAATCGCGCGGCAATCGATTGTTTAACGGGAAGCGACTTTGCCAAAGAGCAATCCCCCAATGACGAGGTCGATAGTCGATCCGATCAAGATCACGTCCTCGCTGAGCGGGTAATTCAGCTTTTAGGTGGCGTTGGCAATATCGTGGGCGCAACCAACTGCGCCACGCGCCTGCGCGTCGAGGTCGCAGACCCTTCCATCGTTGCAGATAACGCGTCGTTTGTCGCGGTGGGCGCCAAGGGCCTCATCATTACGGGCAAGACCGCCCAGGTGGTCATCGGCATCTCCGTTCCCCGCGTTAAAGAGCATTTTGACCAGATCATGGGCCTCGAGCCGGAATTTGTGCCCACCACCTCGGCCTCCCCTGCCGCCAGCGCAGCCCATAAGCGCGGCGATATCTGCTTCTTCGATATCGACGGAACGCTCGCCTGGCAAGACCCCAGGCTCGCCCAAGACCTTCCCGAAGACGAGCGGGACCTCTCCCCCTATCCCAACGAGGCGGTTTCGCAGGCAATCCGCGAGTTTGTCGCCAACGGCAACATGGCCTTTATCTGCACGGGGCGCACCCTCAGCTGCATCCACCCCAAACTTCTTGAGCTGCCCTGGACCGGCATCGTCTGTCTTGCGGGCGGTTACGCCGAGATCAACGGACACGCAATTCGCGATCTGTCGATGACGCCCAGCATGCTGCAGCATCTTGCCCCCTATCTTGAGCAATCGGGCGAGGTCATCCGCTTTGAGGGCCTCAACGGCGTCGTGCGCATGAGTGCCGATGCCCCCGATGCCCCCGGATACGCGCGCACCCTGGGCGACGCAGTCACGCAGCTGCAACATTACAGTGTCTACAAGATCTTGATGTCTACATCGCTCGCCAACCACATCGCTCAAGATAAGGCACTTGAGCCGCTGCTGTGCTTTAACGAGCTCGAACTCGAGGTAACCGAAATCTCGCCCCGCGAATGCACGAAGCGCGGGGGCATCCAGTCTGTACTCGACGCCCTCGATCCCCACCACGGAACCGTATACGGCATCGGCGACGCCAGCAATGACGTCTCGCTGATGAACGCCGTCGATGTCGGTATCGCCATGGGCAATGCGCCGGACTATCTCAAAAAGCGCGCCGACTACATCACCGACTCGGTCGACAAAGATGGCGTCGTCAAGGCGCTCGAGCACTTTAGGCTTATATAAGCAGCCGGCACGCGCACACGTCCCGTTTCCCCAAATCGCCAAAACAGACGCGCCGGCAACTCCAATGTGGCAATATGGTATCTGCACACCGCAACGATGCAACCTAAGAAAGAATGCGAGAACCCGTGTCCAGTCCGTTTACCAGCTTTTTAGCCCAGCACTTTGACCAGATCAACGACTATCTGGCCACGTTCTTTGACGGACAGGCGACCTCTGCCGATATCGAGCGCTACCTGTATACCCCGCTCTCGGCATTTACCGCCAATGCCGGCAAGCGCCACCGCCCGCTCATCTGCATGCTCGCCGCCACCGCAGTGGGCGGCAGCTTTGAGAGCGCCCGCAGCGCCGCGGCGGCCATCGAGCATTTCCAGTCGGGTGCGCTCATCCACGACGACATCGCCGATAACGGGCAGCTGCGCCGCGGTAAGCCCTGCATGCACCTCACCGAGGGCACGGGGCTTGCTATCAACTGCGGCGACCTGGCACTTACCATGGTCACCAAGACGGTTCTCGACGACCCCACGCTGGAGCCCAACGTAAAACTCCGCGTGCTCCACGAGCTCACCGAGATGATCGTTCGTACCATCGAGGGCCAGGCGCTCGACCTGGGTTGGGTACGCGACGGGCGCTTCGACATCTCGGTCGACGATTACCTGGACATGGCGACGCACAAGACCGCGTACTACAGCGGAGCCACGCCGCTTGCCACCGGAGCCATCATCGGCGGCGGCAGCGAGGAGCAAATTGAGGCGCTGCGCGCCTTTGGCCTGCACACGGGCCTTGCCTTCCAGATTCAAGATGATCTGCTCAACTTGATCGGTACCAAGGAGGCCGCCAACAAGGACTTCCGCACCGACATCACCGAGGGCAAGCGCACGCTTGTCGCCGTACACGCCCTCTCCGATGAGCGCTATCACGACGAGATTGAAGCGATCCTCTCCTCGGGCACCGAGGACCCCGCGCAGCTCGCGCGCGCCGTGGAAATCTTCCAGGAGACTGGCTCTATCGATTACGCCCACGCCTACGCACTGGACCTGACCGCCAAAGCTAAGGCCGCCATCGAGGACGTTTCGCTCGACCCGCATGCACGCGAGCTGTTCCTCTCCATGGCAGATTTCTTTGTGGAGCGCCTTAACTAGCGGGGGTTATAAAACCTGTCAGCAGCGTATTTGGGTACAACTTGCTACACTGTTGAGTGCATGTTTATGCATCCCTTTGCGTTGTCTATCCGACACACGCTCAAATAGTACGAATGGTACGCCGAAAGGGGTTCGTTCATGGAACCTATTACAACGGGCATGCGGGGAGCAGCCGTCGAGGACGTCCAGTCCCGCCTTCTGCAGCTCGGCTATACAATCGATGACACCGAGGTTGCCGACAAGCGCTTTGGAGCCACCACTGAGCAGGCCGTCAGCACCTTCAGGCTCGACAGCGGCCTTGCTGCCGGTCATGCCGTCGATATCCCCTGCTGGAGCGCCCTTGTAGACGCTTCGTATAAGCTGGGCGACCGCACTCTCTATCTGCGCATGCCCAATTTCCATGGCGCCGATGTGCAGGCCCTGCAGCGCGCTCTCAACGTTTTGGGCTTTGCCTGTGGCGAAGACGACGGCTACTTTGGTCCGCATACCGAGGCCGCCCTGCAGCAGTTCCAGGAAAATGTCGGCCTGTTTGCCGACGGCATGGCCTTCCAGGACACCTACGCCTACATCAACCGCCTGCACCATGTGTGGGAGGGCAAGCCCTCGGTCACCGAAGCCGAGTCCCGTATCGGTTTTGCTCGCGCCGCCAACGTGCTCGAGCGCTTCCAGATTGCCGTTATCGGCGAGGACCCCATCGCACGCAGCGTTGCGTCGCGCATGTGGAATATCGCCACGGCAACGACCGACAACAGCGGCATGATGCTCTGCGACTCCGAGGTCCCAACCGACGTTGACCTGGTGCTCGAGATCGCAAGCGATGAGCTGCCCGCAGATGCAGCGCCGCGCGCCACGATCGCCCTCGCCGAGTGCCACAACCTGGCCCAGCGCATCCGCACCGCCGATGCGGCTTCGCAGCAAAAGCCCGCACGCATTCGCATCGAACTCACCGGCATGACGCGCTACAACGGCACCTTTACGGCAAGCGACGCGCAGACGCTCGCTGTCCGACTTCTCGACGGCGTTTGCGATGCCCTCGCAGATTAGGTAAACTAAACGAGTTGCTTTTGGGCAACGCCACACATTGGGACGTAGTTCAACGGTAGAACTCCGGTTTTTGGTGCCGGCTGTTGGGGGTTCGAATCCCTCCGTCCCAGCCATTAAAATTGAGCGCCCTGAGCCCATAACGGCCCAGGGCGCTTTCTTGTGGGCAAGCGGAGGGATTCGAACCCGCAAGGCAACACAACTTCTCGTCCAACACGAGAAAAATCTGCCTTCAAAAGACAGGCGCCCCAAGCCCATTAGGACCAAGAGCGCCTTACATCTAGAAAATATCAGCCCAGTTCCGAAAAGCGAGCCGCCATCTACAAAATGGCGCGTGGCCCCGGCGGACCGGGCATTAAGTTTGTCGCGAGTTCCGCACGAACAGGAGGCCACTTAACCTCGATGTTTTGGACGTGACAGCGAGAGGGGTCCTGGTATGGCAAGGTGACGTGAAACAAGGCGGCGCTGACCTTCTGGTCGCGCCGCCGAAGTTGAACGTCAGATTGCCGTGCCAGGGCCCCTCGCAGCGTCGAGAAGACCGCCGTTCGGTAGAACGGCGGAGCTAATTGTTCAGCATGCGGTCGAAGCTTCCCGAGTCGCCATCCCGATAGTCTGCGGTCATCAGAATCTCCTGCGGAATGCGCCCGCCCTCGCGCAGCACGTTGCGGAACTGCACGCGCGTAACCATGGGCAGATCCTTGATCGTCGCCGCCAGGTTCTGCGGCACGCCCTGGTTGGCAGCCGCGGGCTCGCACTCGCCGCCGGCCTTCACGCGACGCTTATGCTCGGCGAGCATGGCACGGTACATGCCGGCATGCAGGCGAATCTCAACCACATTGGCATTGCGAGTCTGCTCGACAATGCGCGCGCCCTCGCGATCGATATCGCCTACGTAGTAGACGTAGTTAAAGCGATAGCCAATCTCAGCCAGATAATCGTCCAGGGCATGCGAGACGCTCGCCTTGCATCCGCCGCCAAAAATCACGCCGCCCACCTTGATGCCAAAGAGCTTGGCGTGCTTGCGGCCACGCAGCAGCTTGACGATCTCGTCGTAGGTGTCCAGGTTCTCGACCATAATGAACGGCTTGTCGGCGCCCAGCGTAAAGAAGCCCGTAAAGTGCACGGGGCGATTGGGGGCGACCTTGATCGCCTGCATGCTGATGCCCTTTTCGGTCATACGCCTGATCAAGCGCTCACCGTGCTTGCCGTCAAAAGCCTTCTCGTCGTTAAAGATCTGGTAGGCACGCTGGCGGCGCGAGGCAACCGGCGTATCGGCACCTCGGTTCTGCTCGATCCAAGCCTGGATGATTGCGATTTCCTCGGCAATCTTGCGGTTGGACATCTCGTTATGCTGAGTGCGCTGCGGAGCCTTTTTGCCGTCCTTGCCCTCGACCTT
>URKT01000059.1 GCA_900548495.1 uncultured Collinsella sp.
CAGCGTCAGATGTGTATAAGAGACAGCTCCTTAAGATCGTCGTCCTCCGCCGTCGTCGTGATCATGAGCCGCGCGGTCTCGGCGGCGGCAGACTCCATGACCGCGCGCGTATAAAGCAAGCACACTGGTTGCAGTGCGAGAAGGATGAGCGTCAGAAACGTCGGCAGCAAAAAAGCGGCCTCGACCGTAGACTGCGCCCAGTCCTCGCGCGCGATATCAATACAACGCGATGTCCTTAGCGCCCGCAGCGGCGTCGATAACCGACGTCGAGGCAACGCCATGGGATGCCGCCCGCTCAACCAGCGCCGCCAAGCGTCCATCGGTGCCAGCACGCCAAAGTCCCACAATCGCCAGCACGATCGATAACAGCGCCACCGTGACGATGGCGTATTCCACAGTCGCTTGGGCAGATTCCTCGCGCAGGACGTCATGCATTTCACGACCCCTCCTTTGAGTTCGATGCCTGCGGGCTCAGGCGGATCACGCGCAGGCGGCACGAGGCATCGCCGGCATCCGCGGCAACCGTCACCATATCGACCCAGCCGCGCCCATCGCGCACGATGGCGCCCCATACGTTGCCCTTAATATCAAGATAGCCGCTCAGGGCGAGCTGGGCCGTTGGCACCTCGCGGTAGGCGCGTAACATATCCGCCGCTGCCTCGGTCATCGGTCGGTCCTCAGACCATGCAAGCCGGACCGTAATCGCGTTGTCCCCAGGCGAATCCGTCGCAGTGCCAGACCGCTTGTCGAGCGTCCGCAGAAAGGTTTGCGCCGTGACAGCGACATCCGAATCGTCCGCATCTCGCATCTCATCTTTTTGAGACGCCACCGCCGAATCTGAGCCCGAATCGAAGGCGGCCCCAGGACGCTGCTGCCGCGCGGCGTTAAGCCCCCAAAGCACCGCCGCTATCGCCACGGTCAGGCAAGCAAACACCAGCAGCACCCCGATGGGGCGCTCGCCCTCTACAGGCTGTTGATGCCCTCGCTGATAGCGTTCCATAGATCTTGGACCTTGCCCTTAAATGCGACGATGGCGATAATCGCGATCACCACGAGCACGCCGACCAAGATGGCATACTCGGTGGTACCCTGTGCACTCTCCTCCTGCAGTAGCTCCCCGGCATGCTGGCGAGCGCGAATTGACTGGCAAACAGCCCAGCTCCAGACCTTGCCAGCAACGTCAGTCATCGTGTTCATGTATTCCTCCCTACATCATCCCGCCTGCTCCCAACAGCGGGCCCAATATGGACAGAAGCAACGCCGGCAAGATGAGTGTGCCGGTGGGAATCAGCAGCTTGACGGGCGCACGCTCGATCTCGCGCTCGACCGCGGCGCGATGAGCCGCACGGATCTCGCGACTTTGAGCGGCCAGTGTCTCGGCAAGTGGGGCACCCAGGGCGAGTGCCTGCCCCACCGTAATGGCAAAGGTCTCGAGCGCTCGCACGTCCAGGTCGCGCGCGGCGGCCAACAACTCGTCCTCACGCGTGCCCACGCCCACCTGCCACGCCATGCAGGCCCGCTCAAGTCGATGAGCCAGCACTGACCGGCGGTTGGCGCAGAAAATCTCAAGCGCCGCATCAAACGAAAGACCGGCCGAAAGACCCAAGCGCACAACATCGATCATCTCGGACACTTCGCCGAGCGATACTCGCGCCGGGCCGCCCGCTCCAACCGCGCCCTTCATTCGCGCGGCCAGAGCATCGACCACCGAGCGACCCGCGGCAGCGACCAGCACCGCCTCGCGCTTGCAGGCCTCTGCGATCTTGCGTGCATCCGCCCGATCCAAACCCGTCGCGACAAATACACTCAGAGCGCACAGGCAAGCCGCAACTGCAACCGGGGCGCTCATAGCTCCACCCGCATAATGCGCCGGATAACCACCAGGGCAACGGCGTTGAGGGCAAGACCCAGCACCACAGCGCCCGCGCCGGCAGGCGTCGCAAGACCGCGACGGAAATCTGCCGAAAGCAGCGCCAACACCGCGCACATGCCCGACGGCATCGCCGCGACCATATGCGCAGACATGCGAGCCTGCGACGTCTTGACATCCAGGCGGCGCTTGAGCTCAATGCGCTCCCCCACCATGCTCGACGCCTCGGACAGTAAGTCGGCAAGCGGAGCGCCGGTGCGCTGAGACACCTTAAGCGCCAAGGTCACAAGCGAAAGGCCGGGGGCGTCGATGCGCACGAGCAAGTCATCGAGCGCGTCGGTCGCCGAGATGCCGCAATCGATTGCCGCCGCCACCCGCAAAAACTCGGTATGCACCGGTTCTTGCGCATGAGCGCCCACAAAGCGCATGCCCTGGGCCAGCGAATGTCCCGAGGCAAGCGACATGGAAAGTGCGGTAAACGCCTCGGGCATGGCCTCTTCTGCATCGTGTTGCTCGCGCCGGCTCTCAAAGCCATCCCGAGCGGCGCCAACGGCAAACGGAGCAACAAGTCCCAAGGCAAATCCGAGGGGCGATAACGACACCATCGTTAGCAAAACGCAGCAGACACCGCTCGATAGCAGCAGAAACGCCAAACGCCCCGAAGCATCCTCGATCGCGAGGCCAAGGCGACGCGCCGGAGCCAGCGATGCCCACGAACGGGCGATCTTTTTCAGCAGATCGTTTTCCACCAGCTCACGCGGCAGCTTCTCTGCCACCGTCTCGAGCGCCTGACGCGCCAGCTCCGCCGGCGGTACCTGCGGCACACGAGGTTCCGCCCCGCACGCCGTCGCAACAGAAAACCCTGCCAAACCCCCTACGACGAGGGGCACAGCGACCTCCATTCGTCCACCTCCTCTTGTGTGAGCGTCCCCGACCGCAGGCCTTCTGCGATAAACGGCGGCTCGCGGTCAAGCTTCCAGGTGCGCTCGGCGGCATCGAAAGTCACATAGCGCTCGAGCTCTACGCCGCCCGACGCGGCGCGACGCACCCCCGAATACGAGGAGACGAAACGCCTGCCATCGGCGTGGCGCTCGGACATCACGATGCCGTCGAGCGCCATGGCAATCTGCTCCTCGATGAGCTCGCTCGGCAGATCGATGCCATAACGTGCAAGCAACGTCAGACGCACCACGGTCTCCTGCTCGGAACCCGCATGAAGCGTGGTGAGCGACCCGTCGTGGCCCGTGTTCATGGCCTGCAACATGTCGCAGCACTCGGCACCGCGCACCTCGCCCACCACGATGCGGTCGGGGCGCATGCGCAGGGCATTGGTCACCAGGTCGCGGATCGTCACCGCGCCCTCGCCCTCAATTGAAGCCTCGCGCGCCTCTAGACGCACCACGTGCGGATGATGCGCAAACTTGAGCTCGGCAGAGTCCTCGATCGTCACGATGCGCTCGCCGGTGGAAATCTCGCATGACAACGCGTTGAGCAGGGTGGTCTTACCAGATCCCGTGCCTCCCGCAACCGCCAGGTCCTGTCGCAGCGACACCGCGCACGACAGCAGCTGCGCATACCAAAGCGGCAGCGACCCCAGCCCCACAAGCTCGTCCAGCGAGCAGATGCGGTCCGAGAACTTTCGGATGGTGAGAATCGGTCCGTCAATCGCCACAGGCGGAATCACCGCGTTGACGCGATAGCCCGTTTTGAGACGGGCGTTGACGATGGGGCTGCGCTCGTCGATACGGCGGCCAAGTGGCGAGATGATGCGGTCGATAAGCACACGGATCTGCTCATCATCCTCAAACGCATGCTCGATGGGGTGCAAGACGCCGCCGCGTTCAAAGAAAGCCGAGCGGCAGCCGTTAATCATGATCTCGGTAACGGTGTCATCCTCGATGAGCGGCTGCAACGGCCCCAAGCCCACCACGTCATCCAAAATCTCGTCGATGATGGTCTCGCGCTCGGACGTCGCGAGATCGGTCGGCTCCTCAACATTGAGCGCCGCCTCCACCGCGGGACGCAATTCCGAGCGGGCAAGTGCCGGGTCGATATAGGCGCTGATACGCGCCACTTCGTCGTAACCCATGCGGTCCATCACGGCGCGCTTGGTGCGTCGTTTCACCGCGCGGCGACGCCCCGCATCTACAGGCGCTGCCGCCGCTGCAGCGCCGGCAGCCTTAATCCTCGTTTGCAGGCTCATCGCTAATCGCCCTCGCGCGACCAGGGAAGGCGAATACGCGGGCGTTCGGTGCGCGTTGCACGATCGGCGACCATATCGCTCCAAGGGCCGACGGCGCACCCCAGTTCCACGAGCATCTCGCGCGTGGCCTCGCGCACGCTGGTCGCAAAAGCGCTCGTCTGACCCACTGCCTCGTCGGCGCGCCCAAACGCCATGAGCGCGGCGAGATCCTGCCCGCCATCGGCGATACGAATCTTGGAGCTCAACGCACAGGCAATCTCAAAGCGCATGGCGACGTCCTCGTCTGCCCCGCGCGCACCGAACCGGTTGAACACGGCGCTCATGCGCGTGCGCGGCACACCTACTCGACTTGCCAGTTCAATGACGCGCGACGCCGATGTCGCGGACGACACCGCCGCATCGCCAACGACCAGGCAACGGTCGCTCGCCGCCACCGCAGCCGCCACGGCATCGCCCCAAAAGACCGAGGTATCGATAAAGACCACGTCGGATTCGCGACGCAGGACATCAAGCAGTAGCTCCACCGGACGTGCCATGAGCTCGGCTTGCTCGGGCGCCGCGACGGGACCCCAGAGCGTAACGCCCGGCGCCACGCGCATCGATGCGGCTACGATATCCGGCTCGGTGAGCGCGCCCGCCACCGACGGCTCGATAAGTGCCGCCATATCGCGCGGAGCATCGACGCCTAACAAGTCGTAAAGGTTTCCAAACATCAGGTCCAGGTCGAGCACGGCGGCACGCAAGCCCAACAGCGACGATGTGTGTGCCATGGTGGCAACGATCGTCGACTTGCCGCAACCGCCCGAACCCGAAATGGCGCAGATGACCGGAGCTCGATGCTGCGGAGCGGCAGCGTCTGCCGGCGGCATCGGAGGCGTCGGTGACAGCGTCCCCGTCTCCTCCGCCGCAACCACACGCTGTGTCCAAGCCGGCATGGCAGCTTGTTCGGTCTGCAAGGCAGGCTCGTTCTGTGCAATCTGCTCATGCTGCATCAGCGACAACTCGCCGCACCCGGCAAAGCCCTCAACTTCGTCGAGTTCATCCGCCAGATTCACGCCGTGCACGTATCCCATATCTACAGCCGGGGAGTCGCCAGCATGCTGTGCCGGCCCTCCAGCGTCATCGTATACAAGGGGGTTCCGGGGGCGCCGACCATGCTCGGCTTCCGCTTTTCCATAATCATCAACACGCGGGCCTCTTGTAGCGCGAGGCGCCCCGGGTTCCCTATCAACAAAAGCATCGGGCTCAATCGTCATGCGCCGATCGGAATCAACCGCTCCCTCGCCCGCGCGCCCGTTGCCGCATATACTGTGCGCAGCGATGACCTCGGTCGCCCCCGCGCGAAACAGTCCCTCGATATCCGACGGATCGAGCGCTTCTATCAACACGACCACGCGACTCACGCGGCCTTCGGCCGTCAGGCGCGCAACAGTCTTGCGCACATCTTCGATATCAAACAGAGACGCCGCGATGATGGCAGCCCCGCGGCGCGACGGAAACGCCCGCGCCATGGAAACCAGCCCGTCCAGGTCACCCACGCGAAGCACCTGTGCACCCGCATCACGGCCCTCGACTTCCTGCTGCAACAGCCCGTAATCGCCGCACGCGCAGCACGCAAGCCAGATCGCCTTCATCACTCGTCGCCTCCGCTCTTTTTGCCGCGCGCCGTGGCGGGAATCGTCAAGCTGACCGTTCCCTTGCCCGAGGCTCCCAGCAGTTCCTTGACGTCTTCGGGGTCAGCCGCCAGCGTCACCCATTCGATCTTGCCCTCGCGCGTGGCACCGGAATTCTCACTGGTATCGATCACGTGCGCGCCGCACAGTCGATCGGTTACGCCATCTTTTTGCACGTACACGTCCACATAGCTGCCCACGCCCGTGGCACCGCCGACCGAGTGCTCGGCATCGACCGCCACCGAAACGGCGACCTTGCCCTTAGGCACCTCGAGCTTGTGGCTCTCGGCCTTGGTGTAGACATTGCAGATCACGGCGTTTTTGGGAATACGCGAAGTCGTCACGTCGCCGCGCACCTGGCGCAGCTCGGTCGCCGCGTCACGCGGCAGCAGACTCGTCAGCCATTCCTGGGTTATGACATTGGTCTCATCGAGGGTCTCGCCCACATCGATATCGCGCGCCGCGACGCATACCTCGACGCGATCGCCACCGTACTTGGCCAAGGTCTCAGCCTGGACCTGTTCGGCTTGCGAGCGGATCGACGAGCCGTAAACCATGCAGAGCAGAGCAGCGAGCACGCCCGCGACCAGACTGATGGCGATGCGCTTGCTCTTGTTCACGGCCGCTCCTCTCATGGCAGTGCCGGGCGAATGCCCGTACCACCATTGTCTGGGCGGTCAGAGTGCAAAGCGGCGCAATCGCGATCTTGGTTTTTGATGTCAAACCAATCGCCGACCAAAAGCTGACCAGCCCGTCAAGCTCATGGCAAGGTTTTGGTCAGCACGTCAGCAAACTGCATGTTTCGAGGCTTTTCCGCAGCAAAAAAGCCGTCTCCCGAACAGTTGGGAGACGGCTGTCATAGGAAAAATCAATTACAGATGAACATCGGGATCGAGTATTTGAGCGCTCACGCGCATGGATGACGCCAGGTTTTGGAACGTTTCCAGACGCAGGCTGTCGATCTGCCCGGCGTCCTCGGCCTCGCGAACGGCGCAACCCGGCTCATGGGTATGTGTGCAATCGCCAAACCGGCACGCGCGCGATGCCTCGACAATCTCGGGGAAGGCGCGCGCCAGACCCCGCTCGTGACCCACGAGCGGTAGGCTGCGCAGGCCCGGGGCATCGGCGATCACGCCGGCGTCGCCCGGCAGTGCCACCATCACGCGCGCGACGGTAGTGTGACGGCCCTGGTCGTCGCGTTCGCGCACACCGCCAGTCGCCAACGTATCGTGGCCCAGCAGTGCATTGAGCAGTGTCGACTTGCCGGCACCCGACTCGCCCAGAATCATGGCGCAGCTCCCGGCAGGCACGCAGGCACGGACCTCGTCCAGGCCGCGGCCCTCGGCAGAGGACGTCACGATCACGCGCACGTCCGGACCCACCAGGCGGCGCACGCGGTCCAGATCGCGCTCGAGCTCCTCGGCATCGCAGCGGTCAGCTTTGGTGAGCACCACCACCGGCTCGGCATCGCAGTCGAGTGCCAACACCAGCGAGCGCGCCACGCGGTCGAGCAGCACCTCACCGGCACCGAGCGCCTGCACGATTAGCACGCTATCCACGTTGGAGCAGAGCACCTGGCGCTCTCCACGGGCACGGCCGCGCCAACGCTCAAAGCTCGTACGGCGCGACAGCACGCACTCAATCACGCCCATATCGTGCCCGGGAGCGCGGCGCACCGCCACACGGTCGCCCACGGCAGGCAGCAGGACCTCGTCCTCGCCGCGCGACTTGGCAAACCCCACGGCATGCTCGGCGCGGAAGGTATCGTCGGCAGTCGCCACCAGCGGAAACCCGCGATCCAAGCGCACCACGGCGCCAAGCTGCATCTGCTCGGGTTCCTCGGCATGTGCGCAAAAATCGTCAAAGGCAGTCTGCTGGGCTTCATCGACCGGCAGGTCATCAAACGCCGGAACGTCCTGCAGCGCGTCGAGTCCCGGCACGCTTGCCAGCAGCTCCTCGGCAGACGCGGGGGCCTCGGTCGCAAGCTTCCGACGACGATCGCGCTTAGCCCGCGCCCCCGTCGTCTTTTTCTTCGCCTTAGCCTTCGCCTTGCCCACAAGCGCCTCCCAGCACCATAAATCACAACTGAGCAGGTATTTTAAATCAAAAAGAGCTGGTCGGGCAAAGCCCGACCAGCTCACATACTTTCCTTCAGCCCTTTACCATCCGCACGGGAGAAAAGCCAGCAAGGATACCGCAGGGCCCGCCCCGGAAGCCCTTTCTCCCGAACGATCCCGCAGCGCGAAGCGCGAGGACCAGTGAGGGAGAAAGGGCGTGGGGCGGGCCCGGACGAGTACGCTACTCTTTCTCCACAGCGCGCATGATCGCCTTGTAGATCTCCATCAGTGGGATGATCAGGAAGGCCAGGCCCAGCGCGGCAAGAACGCCCTTGAGCTCAAGCGTCACGGGGCCAAAGAACATCTCGGCAAGCGTCGGCTGCACGGTCACGATCACCGTCAGCACCAGTGCCAGCGCGGCAGAAGCCCACAGCCACTTGTTCTGCTTCTTCATGGTGAACAGCGACGCACGACGGCTGCGCATATTGAAGCAGTGGAAAATCTCGACCATGTTGAGCGTGATGAACGCCATCATCACGCCTTCCTCGTCGGCATTGCCGGCGATCATATCGGCGATGTGGATGTAGCCCATGTCAAAGTACACGCCCACAAAGAAGCTCGCCAGCACCAGCACGGTGATGATCAGACCCTGGACCACGCAGTCCAGGCCCATGTGACCGGCAAAGACACCGTCCTTGGCGTTGCGCGGCTTGCGCTTCATGATGTCACCCTCGGCATCCTCCATGCCCAGCGCGAGCGCGGGGAAGCAGTCGGTGACCAGGTTCACCCACAGCAGCTGCACCGGCTGGAAGATGGTAAAGCCGATGAGCGTGGCGATAAACACCGAGAACACCTCGGCAAGGTTAGCCGAAAGCAGGAACTGGATGACCTTGCGGATGTTGTCGTAGATGCGACGGCCCTCTTCGCAAGCACCGATGATGGTGGCGAAGTTGTCGTCGGCAAGCACCATGTCGGCAACGTTCTTGGTGACGTCGGTGCCGGTGATGCCCATGCCCACGCCGATGTCGGCGCGCTTGATGGACGGGGCGTCGTTGACGCCGTCGCCCGTCATGGCCACGATCTGGTCGCGCGACTTCCAGGCCTCGACGATGCGCGTCTTGTGCTCGGGCTGGACGCGGGCGTACACGCCGTAGTCCTCGATGTGCGCGTCGAGCTCCTCGTCGCTCATGCGATCGAGGTCGGCACCGGTGATGGCATGGCTGCGATCGGTGACGATTCCCAGCTGCTTGGCGATGGCCACGGCGGTGTCGATGTGGTCGCCCGTGATCATGACGGTGCGGATACCGGCGTCGTGCGCCTCGCGGATGGCGTCGGCGACCTCGGGGCGAACCGGGTCAATCATGCCGGACAGGCCGCAGAATACCAGGTCATGCTCAAGCGCAGCGGGGCTGCAGTCGCTCGGGACCTCGGTGTAGGTGCGGCTTGCCAGCGCCAGCACGCGCAGGGCCTCGTCGGCCATGGCCTTGTTGGCGGCCACGAGCTCGGCGCGACGCTCTTCGGTCAGGGGGACAACCTTATCGCCCTCGTAGATATGGGTGCACAGGCCAATCACCACGTCGGGCGCGCCCTTGGTGTACTGCTCGTACTCGCCGTCCAGGGTCTCGACGATCACGGACATCATCTTACGGCCCGAGTCGAACGGGGCCTCGCCCACGCGCGGGTGCTCGGCAGTCAGGCCGGTGAGCCCCGCCTTGCCGGCGTCGTTGACGAGCGCGCACTCGGTCGGCTCGCCCACGGCCTCGCCCAGCTCCTCGTCCCACTGGGCATCGGAGCACAGCGCCATGCCGGCCAAGAACTTCTCCTTGGGCGCAGCGAGCTCGTGCTTGACGACGGTCATCTTGTTCTGGGTAAGGGTACCGGTCTTGTCGGAGCAGATGGTCTGCGTGCAGCCGAGCGTCTCGACAGCAGAAAGCTTGCGGATAATCGCCTGGCGCTTGGCCATCTTGGTCACGCCGAGCGAAAGAACGATGGTCACGACGGCGACCAGGCCCTCGGGGATGGCGGCGACGGCGAGCGAGACGGCAACCATAAAGGTATCGAGCAGGGCGGTCGGGTCGGTAAGAACGTTGCCCACGCCGTGGCGGATGATATCGACACCAAAGATAACGACGCAGATGACGATAACCATGATGGTGAGGATGCGGCTGAGCTCGGCAAGCTTCACCTGCAGCGGCGTGAGCTCTTCCTTGGCCTCGGCCAGGGCGCCGGCGATCTTGCCCATCTCGGTATCCATGCCGGTACCGACTACGACGGCGCGGCCACGGCCGTACACCACGGTGGAGCCCATGTAGCACATGTTCTTGCGGTCGCCGAGCGGCACGTCATCGGTGCCGGTGGCGAGCTCGATCACGTTGGCATGCTTCTCGACAGGCACGGACTCGCCGGTGAGTGCAGCCTCTTCGATCTTCATCGTGGCGCTCTCGAGCACGCGGCAGTCGGCCGGGACGGAGTCGCCCGCCTCGAGCATGATCACGTCACCGGGCACGAGCTCGGCACTCGGCAGGTGCACGAGCTTGCCGTCGCGCAGAACCTTAGACTGCGCCGCGCTCATCTCCTGCAATGCCTCGAGAGCTTCCTCGCTCTTGGCCTCCTGAACCACGCCCAGCACCGAGTTGACGATAACGACGAACATGATGATGGCGACGTCGGCAAAGTCCGCCTCGCCCTTGACCATGCCCGTGAGTGCACTGATGACGGCGGCAACGATCAGCATGATGACCATGGGGTCGGCCATCTGCTCAAAGAAGCGCTTCCACAACGGCGTCTTCTCGGCTTCCTCGAGCTTGTTAGGGCCTGTCTTGGCGAGGCGCGACGACGCCTCGTCGTTGCTCAGGCCGAGGTTCTCATCGACACCTTGGTCGCTGAGTACCTCCGCCGCGGCGGACAGGTATTCCTTTTGCATATAGAGTCCCCTCCTGGGATTCGGGCCACTCAGCAGATTGATGCCCGATCATAATTCCCAGGAGAAGGGCAAGGGCTCATCAAGGCTGCCGTGCTGAGCGGCAGTTGATAGTGGAGCTATGGTACCCCAAAGCGGCGCGTCTAGCCAAAACATTCCAATTGGAAACACGGCTCGAGTGCAACGATGCAGACCGTGTGATGCTCAACATTGATAAAACGTTTTTTCTTCGGCGCATCGTCAAACTGAAATATCGCCCAGATAGCAGCGGTCAGAGCGGTTGGTAAAGATTTTTCATATACCGTTTTTACCGCAAAAAATGAACTTCTAATTCGGCATACGGTCGATTTTTTGGGGTATTCGGTCGGCATTTCGTTATAATCATCTCAGTTTTATTTCTTATGGTTTATCTATCAGCGCAAGACGATGTCAGATGGAGGTCTGAATGTACAAGCGCACCAAGATTGTATGCACCATGGGTCCCGCCTGCGATAGCGACGAGACCATCCGTGAGATGATCAAGGCGGGCATGAACGTCGCCCGTTTTAACTTCTCGCACGGATCCTACGACGAGCACCACGGTCGCATCGAGCGCGTCCGTCGTATTTCCAAGGAGCTCGGTCTGCCCGTCGGCATCCTGCTCGACACCAAGGGCCCCGAGGTCCGCACCGGCCTTCTGGTCGATGGCAAGAAGGTTGCCGTCAAGACCGGCGATAAGATCGTCGTCACCGCTCAGCCCACGTCCGAGGATTTCCACGGCACCTCTGAGCACATCTCCCTCGACTACCTGGCTCTGCCCTCCGAGGTCGAGAAGGGCTCCCTTATCCTGATCGATGATGGTCTGGTTGCCCTCGAGGTCGAGTCCGTCGACGGCCAGGACATGACCTGCGTCGTTAAGAACGACGGCCTGATCGGCGAGCGCAAGGGCGTCAACATGCCCAACGTCAACATCTCGCTGCCCGCTATCACCGAGCGCGATCGTCAGGACATCCTCTTTGGCCTGACCGAGAACATCGACTACATCGCCGCTTCCTTCATCCGTGACGGCGAGTCCGTCCGCGGCATTCGCAAGCTTTGCCGCGAGAACGGTGGCGAGCACGTGACAATCTTCCCGAAGATCGAGTGCGCCCTGGGCGTCGAGAACTTCGACGAGATCCTCGAGGCTTCCGACGGCATCATGGTCGCCCGTGGCGACCTGGGCATCGAGATCAAGCCCGAGCTCGTTCCGCACATCCAAAAGGAGATCATCGCTAAGTGCAACGCGGCCTACAAGCCCGTTATCACCGCTACGCAGATGCTCGACTCCATGCAGCAGAACCCGCGCCCGACGCGCGCCGAGGTTGCCGACGTTGCTAACGCCATTTACGACGGCACCGACGCCGTTATGCTCTCTGGCGAGTCCGCTGCCGGTAAGTACCCGGTCGAGGCCGTTAAGATGCAGGCCAGCATTGCTCTCGAGACCGAGAAGTACCTCCCGGCTCACGCTCCGCTCGAGGTTCCGGCTGACGCTCACGGCACCCGCGTCGTCAACAACGTTGTGGGTATGTCCGCTGTGAACATGGCTACCACCGTTGGGGCCAAGTGCATCACCGTGCCGACGACCACCGGTCGTACCGCTCGCCTGATTTCGCACTTCCGTCCCAACATGCCGATCTGCGCGTTCTCCCGCCACGAGTGGGCCGTCCAGCAGATGATCATGTACTGGGGCGTTATCCCGCACCAGGCCGAGATTACCCAGGGCACCGTCAACGGCACGATCGTCAAGGCGATCGAGACCGCTAAGGAGCTCGGCTACGTCGAGGCCGGCGATCTGACCGTCGCCACCGCCGGCGACCCCCGCATGAGCGTCCAGCTCGAGGACAAGGTCTCCTCGACCAACGTCGCTTACGTCGCTCAGGTGCGCTAAATCGCACTTGCTAGCACGCTTGCATTGCAAAAGGCCCGGAAGGCATTGCCTTCCGGGCCTTTTTTCTGTGCCAATGCCGGCGCACGGCAAAACGCGTACTCATTTCTTTACCAAAAGCGCGAAATCCACCCTTCGAGGCCCAAAAAATAAGGCTCTGTTAGACCAGGATTGACATACATGTGTCCCCACGGTGCCATATCGTT